>CAMVEQ010000005.1:0-65562 GCA_947166545.1 uncultured Treponema sp.
TAAATGATGCATTAAAAAAATAATTTTTTTTGTCTACTTTTATTGACTGGTACACAATCTTGGGGAGTCGTTGACATTTCGTGATGAGTATTACACAATATCATTAGGATTTTGTGATAAAAAGCCAAAAAAATCGTCAATATTTCGTGAGCAGCTAGGAAACCGTAATGTATAGAAAGATTATTGAAGACTTAAAAAAATGGAAAACATCTTCTCATAGAAAACCCCTTATTTTACAAGGTGCAAGACAAACAGGAAAAACCTGGATTATGAAAGAATTTGGAAAGACAGAATATAAAAACACCGCATATCTGTTTTGTCAGGAAAACCCTGTTTTGGAAAATCTCTTTAACTCACCGTTTGACAAAGAGCGTCTTTTAAATGGTTTTCAACTTTTATGCGGTTTTAAAATTGAACCAGCAGAAACCCTGATTATTCTAGATGAAATACAGGATATTCCAAAGGCTATAACAGCTCTGAAATTCTTCTATGAGCAGGCTCCTGAATATCACATAATCTGTGCGGGTTCTCTTTTAGGAGTTTCATTACACAAAGGCATTTCCTTCCCTGTCGGTAAGGTCAGTTTCTTGAATCTTTATCCCCTTTCTTTTTCAGAATTTCTAATGGCAATAGGAAAAGAACAGTATGCTGCCCTTATAAACTCCAAAAATCCAGATTCAGAACTTGTAAAATCATTTTCGCAGAATTTCATAGAATTCCTCCGTTACTATTTCTACATTGGAGGAATGCCGGAAGTTATTTCCACTTGGATAGAAACCAATGATTTTAATGAAGTCCGCCGGATCCAAAAAGAACTTCTTAAAACTTATGAAAATGATGTCTCAAAACATACTGCAGAAGAAATGGCAAACAAAATCAGGCAGGTTTGGAATTCTGTTCCAGGTCAGCTGGCAAAAGAAAATAAAAAGTTTTTATATTCAGTTATAAAGGAAAGTGCCAGAGCACGGGAATACGAAAATGCAATCAACTGGCTTTGCAATGCAGGTTTACTTACAAAAGTCTATCGTACAAATAAACCTGGACTCCCCCTCAAAGCCTACGAAGATTTAGCAGCTTTTAAAATTTTCATTTTAGATACAGGCCTTCTATGCAGCATGACAAACCTTAGTTCAAAAGTCCTAATTGACGGAAACAAACTCTTTACCGAATTTAAAGGCTCATTAACAGAACAATTTGTCTGCCAGCAATTGATAAGTGAATTCGGAATAGAACCGTACTACTGGTCATCAAAGGACGGAACGGCAGAGGTTGATTTTATTTTTCAAAATGATGATGAAATAGTTCCCGTTGAAGTAAAGGCCGAGCTGAACCTTCAGGCGAAAAGCCTTAAGTTATACAGAGAGACTTACGGTCCTCAAAACGCTTTTAGGTTTTCTTTATCAGATTATAATAATCATGGAGTTTTAAAGGATTGCCCACTGTATGCTCTTCCAATGATAAGAAACTTCTTGAAGGCATAAGTATCCTCTACCCCAAGATATAATTCTCTATGTCATTTTATAGCAATATGACATAGAGAACAAGCGTAAGACATAGAAACATCGACAAAAGATAGTTTGAATGATAATACATATTGAAAGGAGGCTTTTAAAGTCGGAGACAGAGTATCTCCGAAATAATTCGGAGACACTTAGTCTCCACCCCCTTGGAGACACCTTTAAACATCATGGTGGAGACAGAGACTCTCCATGATGTGAGTCTACTCTCTCCGTAAGGAGACTGCCCTATCTCCATGAATAGAATTGAAATAACATGCAGTAACAGGCATAAAAAAATGGCGGCTTAAATGCCGCCATTTATAACATGTAAAACCTGTACTATTCTTTCTGCATAGGCATGATGATGTGGAAATAATCAGAAGCAGGTTCAGGACGCATTGTTACAGCCTTCATGTCTTCTGTAAACTCAAATGTAATGCGGTCACTGTCAATAACCTTGAGAGGTTCTTCTATGTAGCGTACGTTAAATGCAATAACCATGTCGCTGTCAGCATATTCACATGGAATTTCTTCATCTGCACTACCCATTTCAGACTGCTGAGATGTAATGCGGAGCACTCCCTGACTGATGTTAAAGTAAATTCTTCCAGATTTCTTATCTACCATAAGGATAACACGCTTTAAGGCACTGACAAGATCGCTCTTTGTAATCTGAAATGCATGCTGCTGCTGTTCAGGAATTACACGCTTATAATTAGGGAACTGACCTTCAATAAGCACAGAGCCAAATTTATAATTGCCAAACTTGAAGAAAATCATCTTATCAACAATAGCAAGAGCTATGTTTCCTTCTTCTGGAGCATGTTTAAGTATAATAGAAAGAATTTTTGGATGTACAATGGCTGTAGGGAAATCGTTTACACCAGCAAGAATCTGCTTTGAAGCAATGCTCAAACGTCTTCCGTCTGTAGCTACAAGGTTAAGCTTCTCTCCTTCCTTTTCAAAGAAGATACCGTTCATGAAGTAGCGGGTTTCATCTTCACTTACAGCAAAAATTGTTTCAGCAATCATGCGCTTGATTTCTTTAGAAGCAACTTCGAAATAAGGAGCATCATCTGAAATCTGTACTTCAGGAAACTTTTCCTGAGACATGCTCTTCATCTGGAATTTAATTTTCTTATCAACAGGCTTAATTGTAACTATTATAGACTGTTCATCATTAGCTTCCGAAGTCTGATTGAATTCAATTTCTCCACTTGGGAGAGAATTCAAAATGCCCATGAATTTATCGCAGTATACAGTGGTAATGCCTTCTTCCAGCACCTGTACAGGAATTTGGGTTTCAAAGTTTACTTTGAAGTCTGTAGCCTTTATGATTATGGAATTATTCTGAGCTGCAAGCGAAACGTTAGACAGAATTGAACCAGGATTCTTTGACGAAATGATTTCCTGTGCAATTGCAATTTCATGAATCATAGCGTCTCTATCAAAAGTAAACTTCATATATATCTCCTATTTGCGTTAAACAATATCTTCTAAAAGATTAGCACTCTATTTTACACAAGTTTGAGGTATTGTACAAGCAATATTTAAATTACTGAGCAGTAAGCCAGTCTCGAATTGCTTCTATTTCCTGACCAATACACCAGGTATATTCCCTGCAACCACCGTCAATTACTGTGTAATTATTTGCAGCACCCTTGCTAATCTGATTTTTTGCAGCCTGAGCAAATTCTTCTGCTGTAGAATCTACATTCCAAGTATCTTTACAAAGAGAAGTTGACATCAATGGTTTTAACGATTTTTCCATTGCTTCATAAGACTGTTTATCTTTAGAAGACACCATAATCCAAAGATTTTGATCTTTCAGGGCATCCATATCCTTTATTTCATAAATAGGAGAAATTGCAAACTGTGCTGCATAAAATGAAGGATAGTGCTGACCAATTAAAAGATTTGCAGCCGCGCCTTCTCCCTGTCCAACACCGTAAACCCTTGTTCTTGAGGCACGAGAATTTGCAAATTCTTTTTGAATCAGCCTGCATATCGCTTCAAGTCCAGGTGTCCAACTACCATCTCCTGTTACAAGAGGGCCATATTTTTTTTCGGTATACTTAGGATACTGGATGGCAACAACATAAGCCTGCAGCTTTTTCTGTTCCTCTTCAGTAGCCCAGATATAACCACCTGTCCCCTGAAGTAAAGAAGCCTTGCTTATATTTGTTGTTGCACGGGAATCAGGAATGAAAACAATAATAGGATACTGCCATCCCTCTGAATAACGCTCTGGAGTAAATAATGCATAACGGATTTCAAGATATGTTTCATCGTCAACATAAGTCTTATCCCAGAACTGCTTAAACAGCTTAGGTTCCTTAGTTTTCTCACTTGTTATAGTTGTAGGACCTGCGTAAATAGACTTACCGTCAGCAACAGTTACATCACCTTTCTGAGTTACAATAGCATATTTACCAAAGGTATTACGTTCATTATCATATTTAAAATCCTTATGTTCAGGATACCAGAAGTTTGAAGTATCAAGATTAATAATTACCTTCATGCCGTTTACTTCAACAGACTTGATAATCTGTCCCTGAACTTCATAGTCATCAACAGTAACAGAAGAAGGATCCAGCTTCTTTTTATAAAGAAGAGTTACTTTTGTAATCTTATATCCATCAGAGAACATTGCAGATTCGGCATCTATGCTTACCAAACCGACATCCGCAGGAACTTCTCTTACTTTTGCCGCAAAACATACATCAAATGCCATTGTCAGACACAAAGCCATTACCATCAATTTTCTGAACATTTTCATAAAACTCCTTTATTTTCAATAAATATAACACAAAAAGAAAACAGATACTAGACTTCCTTTTCTATTAACCTGCCATAAAATCCCGCTTGATGCATAAGAATTCTTCAAGACGTTCCAGCATCATAAAAAGATTTGCACGGTCTTCAAATTCATCTCGTTGCTTAGGAAGTTCTACTGTCTTCATTATTCCCCTGATATTTTCAAGTTCGCTAAGAAGAGAAAGAACATCATTATCCTTATGATACTCTACAGATACTTTTTCAAGAAAATCGGCAACAGCAGGAGCCGTATGCGGCACCGTCCTTATTTTGCACACACACTTAAACATTTCCTGCAAAACCTTAGTCTGACTTTCACGCATTAAAATGTAACGGGTGTCATATATATCATTCTTTGAAAACTGATTATTATAATTTTCTTCTGCCTGTTTCTTAGCTATAAAAATGCTTTCATTCAAACCAACAAAACAAGAACCGTCATAATCAGGTAAAGCAGGATTAAGGATTCTGAGAGACATCCTGTGTAAGACACGCTTAATCTCATCATCAGTTTTCGATTTTAATTCTTCTATATAATCAGTCTTTTTATGAAGGAATATATTTACCAGAATTCCGAAGCCGACACCAATCGCAAAAAGAAGAACTTCATTTAAGATTTCCGCACTCCCAGTTTTACCAAAAGTCAGAAAATGCGAAATCAAAACAGAATCCATTGCCATTGCAGAAATCCATCCGCAACATTGACATACAAAAATAAATATTGAAAGATACAAAAAAAATACTGGCAGTGTAAATCCTAAAAGATTAAACAGTACAGTAGAAACAGCCAGAGCCACAGCAAAAGCAAAAAGCCTTGCCATTGCTGTACGTACGGTTTCTTTTTTTGTTGGCTGAACAGAAAGTATAGCAACAATTCCTGCAGAAACAGCAAAATCCAATTTCAATGCTTGAGCACAAAGAATTGCAAGTACAGCTGCTGCAGTAATTTTTAATGTGTTACCTAAAACTTTTTTCAAATCTCGTAAGATATAGTCCTCCGCTATTATTTAACTTTAACCTGACAAAGCTTCATTGCGTTGAGAGCCGTTGCATGACTTTCTGGTGTTACACAGGCACAGCAACTAGAATCTACCGAAACAGGCACTTCCGGCAGTTTTGCTTTAAGAATAAATGCATTGCTTATTACACAGATTCCAGTACAAAGACCAACCAGTTCTATTTCTTCAAGGGATGCAAGACCTGCAACATAATCAGCAAGTTCCATAGAACCAAACGAAGGTTTATTAAAGACACGAGAAGCACCCACATCCAGTTTATCAGAAATCTGCCAGCCGTCAGTTCCTTCTACGCAATGCACAACTGGAAGATTTTTACCTTCCTGCGTCTGAAGATATTCTTTCTGGTGAGTATCGCGGGTGAATACAACTTCGCCTCCTTCCGAACGCCATTTGGCAATTTTTTCTGCCACCTTCGGAACAATTGCCACAGCCTCTTTTGTCCCCAAAGCTCCGTCAATAAAATCATTCTGCATATCAATTACAATTAAAAGTTTCATACAATTCTCCTTATGTTACAATTTTCAATCATCATAATCCCTGTCATATTTTTCGCTCCATTCCTTTTTACTCTTCCATTTTGAAGATTTTTCCTGAAGCATTTCAGCATCTTCTTTTCCTTGAAACACGCGCCATTCATCATAGCGTTCAGAAACAGATGCCTTTCCCTTATTCTTTTCACGTAAATCTTCTTCGCCATTTGCCATATCTATTATTCTATCAGAAAAACGCAATTTTGGTACACATGTAGATGCAATATCATTGGATCAAACACCGCCCGCAACCACCGCTGTCAAATTTATAAAAGCCCTTCTATTTTTTCCAATATAAGCTCATCCGCAGGCAGCCATTTTACGCTTCGCAGTGTTTCCAAACTCAGCCACTTTGCATTCTCATGCTCCAAAAGTTTCAGCTCTCCAGATACGATTGTGCATAAAATACAATGCATCGTCAGATGAAAAGTCGGATAATCATAATCCACAACTCCAATTATCTTTTCGGCTTTTACCTCTGTTGCAAGCTCCTCGCGGATTTCGCGGACAATACACTGCTCTGGTGTTTCACCTTCTTCTATCTTTCCGCCGGGAATTTCCCACCATCCTTTCCAGTCGCCGTAACCACGCTGTGTCGCGAATATTTCTTTTTTATCTGTTTCCGGATTTCTTCGGAGAATTATTGCTCCGCTGACAGTGATGTGTTTCATACTGTTACATCTCCTTTTCCAAGTGTATCTGTTCGTGTTGTAAAATCTAAATATAATTCATCAGGGATGGGATTTTCAAGGGCAAAGAGAATTGTAATCGGTTTGTTGCCTTCAGCGCTGTCAGAAAAAGGAACGACTTTTCCAAGATAAACGAACGGCTGGGTGACGCCCTCAACTTCCTCGAATTTTCGGACAAAAAGATGCAGGTTTATTCCGCGCTTGTAGCTAAAAATAATGTTCTGCCCTACTTCAGAATCCTGAGTCGTGCTGTTGGGTGATTGCCACTGGAAAACTCCAGGCGTAATAAATTTATCCTTGTAGTTTATAGATTCCTTGATGTTCTCATTTTTATGAAGGTTTACAAAAATAAAATAATCCGGCTTTGCAGAAGTCAAAAGTCCCTGACCACGGAACGAAGAATGAATCTTTTTATAATTGCTTAAAAGAGCCGTGTCCCTCATTGAATATCCGCAATACATCCTCATCTTCTATAGTCCATGCCTACAGTTTAGTTTTAAATACAGAATTTGGCAAATATTTGATACAGACTTTGGCAAATTTTCAATACAGAAGTTGGCGTTTTTTGCTGAAACATTTGCGTATTTTCACATTCATTTTAGGGCATCTCGGAACTGCCTAAGGCTGCAGGAATGCACAGTTTTCTTAGGATAGATATAGCTACCAGTCAATAAAAGTGTAACAAACAAAACGACCATTTAAAGTACGGTGCCGAAGGGGAAAGCCTTCCCCTCGCTCCAACCGCCTACGGCGTTTTCCGCTACCCCTTCTAGCGGGCTCAAACGCCGCCCGCAACGCCAGCTGTCAAATTTATAAAAGCCCATAGATCCAATGTTAAAAACATGTAATTTTTCTGTAATTTTCCCTGATTAATAAACAACTCAACAAGCTGTTGATTAATGTAGTAATTACTTTTACCTATTTCTATTTTATCCGTTTCTGGCTTTCTTAAGAGAATTATTGCTCCGCTTACAGTTATTTGTTTCATAAATTTCACTTCTTCTCCATTTTCTTAACATCTTCCAAAAACAAATCAAAATCACTTTTCATATTTACTTTGCCCACCGTCTGAACCGTACAGCTACATCAGACTGAACACGATAACCGATTGCAATGATTACATCTAGATTGTAATGAGCAATATTGCGCTTTACATTACGTTTTCCTTCCTTTTGAACTAACAAGAAATCCTTGTGAGTTGCATCTTCGGGCAGTTCCTCATCTTTGTAAATATTGTCGATATGAAGGCTTATGTTCTGCTGTGTCGTATTATAAATCTCAGCCATCTGTGCCTGAGTTACCCAAACATCCTCATCAGCAAACCGTACAGAGACATTAGTTTTCCATTTTCATCACTATATAATATTATTTCGTTTTCCATAATCGACTCCATAAAACTAAAAAATTCTCTCAATAATTTTTGGAGAATAAACGCTTATATCTTCATTTTCTGTCGTGCTAACAGCTGAAATTCCTGTTTTAATAAATTGTGTTATCGTCGCTTTTACAAGGTAATAATAGTCTGCATGAAATCCATCTTTCGGCACAAAATGCTGTTCTGTATACAATTCATTCAATCTTTCAATCAAGGTTTCTTTTGACACCAATTCCATTGACTGAATTTCTGCTTCCCATGGCAACAAATGCTGGAATTTGTAACCGTATTCTACTTTGCAGTCATTTATATCTGTATTTGTAAGCCGCAGATATTTTGCTTTACTTGTTTCTTTGTGAATTGCATAAACTTTACCGTTCTTAATTGCATAAAAGTAAAAATAAAAAAACTTATTAGAATTTGATTTGAATTCATCTTCTGTAACAGGAATTATATTATTTGAGGTAAGAAACGAAAGATATTCATTACGAATAAAACCAATCATCTGATATGCTTTCTCTGATTCTTCAACAGGTAAAGTTTTTCCTTCAGATGGAGAATTTATAACCATGTTTTCAAAATATTCTTTCCTATACTGGCGGCTGGAAACATGGCTTTTAAAATTTATGACATCGCTGATAAACAGCTCAATCTGTTTTTCTCCAATGTGTTCTTTATCGCCAGGGCGTATTGCAAATGCACCTACACCAGGCAGCAGTTCATCATAGACATGAAATTTATTTGCCTCATCAGTTTTGCCCGGATATAAAACATAACTTCCTATTGTCTTACGGATTGCATCATTATAGGTATGCATTTTAAGCAGGTCACCGCGGTTATAAGTATTTACAGTTTCACTTTTCTTCTCGTCATCAAAATCTATATCATCAGATTTTTCTTTTCCAAACAAGGCTGTTATATCAGATACACGATACTTTGCATCAAAATGAATGAAAGAAACTTCTCCTGACGCAATTGCCTGTTTCTCGTCATAAATTGCAGGATAAATTGAAAGCGTATAATCAGGACGGAAATCCCGCGAATATGAACCTTGATAATCTGTTCCATTAAATTCTTTTTTAGAAAATGTCCTGTTGTAATAGAATTTTATTTTGAGCCCTTTATCTTTAAGCAGACCGGAAATCAGACTTGTCCTTCCCTGTTTCAAAGAAATCAAAAGTCCGTTTTCCAGTGAAATCATGTGGTCAACATCTTTATCTTTCTGAATATCAAAGTCAAATTCCGTTCCAAGATTTTTTAAGATTTTTATAAGCTCAAAAACAAGCCAGTATTCATAAAGCAGTGCAATATTTCTTGCCTGCCCTTCAAAAGCTTTCTTCTGACCTTCCCAGTCTAACTGTTGGGCTAAATCAAGCATATTGAATGCATTAAAAACCCGTGCATAGCCTTCCCTCTTTTGCAAAACATGATTATTAAAAGGCATGGAAGAAAGATTCTGAACATCATCAAAAAAAGAATCCAACAGGATATTTTCTAGTGTTTGCTTTAAGTATTCTGCTTCATCTTTATAAGAATAATTTCCGTCCAGTTGGTCAATTAAATCCTGGCATACTTGAATAAAAGCATTAAAGGCAAATTTTATAAACTGATTTGCAGGCGTATTGTAAGAATCATATTTTCTGCATGTTGCAATCTGCTCTGGCAGGTATATTCCGTCAGCTATTTTCTGCCAGTTTTTACCGTTTGAAAAAGGATTTGCAAAAAAGTTCTTGCTGACTGGTGCCGTACCGAATGGCTTCATCTCGTTTTCAGAAACAAGCATACGGTCTGGATTAGATTTTATGCACTGCATCAGATATTCAATATTCTGAAACGAACAGAATTTCCTGATAAAAATGAACATCTCCAAAGGCGATTTTTTTATTTTTTCCAGATTATGATTAAAATTCAGATTTACAGGACTTGAATAATCAAGAAGAAGTTGGGAACATTTGTCCGCAATATCATCAGTAAGCTGAACATAATCATCTTCATAATCAAATTTTACAGGAATAATTTCAAATGGCAATGAAAAAGAGTTTTCTCCAGTTTCAACATTAAATACTGATTTTCCAAGATAGTTTATTACCTTGAATGAAAACTGATTTTCTGCACTTCTTACAGGCTCAAGTTCTTTTTCATTTTGAACGGAAAGCGTTATGTTCTGATACTTACAGAAATAATTCTTTGTTTCATACACTCTTAGTTTTTCAAAAACACCAGTTGCATTTATATTGTATTCAAAAAGATTTTCCTTATACGAATCCTTATCTGAATCAGAAGCAACCCCGTAAATCTCAAAATGTTCAGTCGAATCAATTTTGATAAAATTTAGTTTTGATTCATCCTCATAAACTGAATACACAAAAAATGACTTATCAGGATTTTTAGAAAGAGAAACTTTAAGATATTTGTACTTAGGAAAGTTTTCTGCCATAAGCTAGATGAAGCTTGCAAATTGAGATGTTTCAAGCTGTCTCTGCATTCGCTTGATTTTCTTGTTGCTTTCTATCAGGGAATTACTTTCAGTAAACTCAGAAAGCTTTTTCAACAAATCTGCAATCTGGCTTCTGTTTCCATGAATCTTTAGAAGTATTTTCTGCAAAAGCTGCTCGTCCATCAGTTTGACATAATCACCATCCGAAAGAGTTTTTCCTTCATTCTGTGCAAGCATAGCAGCTGCATTCAAATACAGCCTGATTTCTTTAGCAGTTCTGAATGCAAATTCAAAACCAGAACCTTCAAGAACAGTAGAAATACCAGACAGTATTTCCTTTGATTTTCCCTGCTCTCCCTCAGGAAGTGTTTTTGATTTTCTTACTTCCCTTGCAAGCTTAAGAAAGCCTTCTGCAACACCAGGTTCCGCAGTTTCTATATTCTCTTCAGAACTATCTGATTCAAAATTGCTTAAGACATCTTCCTGACTTGGAATAAATTCTATTACATTTGCACGGTCAAGAACTTTTGGGCTGAACATATAGGTTGTTTCGTCGATGTTTACGGTACCAGTTATAAATAAGTTTTTTGGGAATTCCAGCAAGCCATATCCTGAAATGTCAAAATATGTTTTCTGTTCGGAATTTTTGTAATCTACTAATTCCATTTTACTTAAAAAATCTGAGAAATAACGCTCTACATGCGAAAGATTCATTTCATCAAGAATAAGGAAGAATGGAATATCGGGATTTGCGGAAGCACTTTCAATAAAATTGAAAATATCCGTTTTCTCATATTTTCCACCCCCATTATTTGCAAGAGGATTGTAATAACCAAGTATTTTTGTGTTATCTGTCCAGTCTGCACCTACGGGAATAAGAAGATGATTTTTTATGCCAGCATCATTTTTCTTTTCGAGATATTGAGCGAAACGAGTTGCAATGCGGGTTTTACCTGTACCAGAGTTACCCGTTAGGATTACGAATGGTTTTGCAAGAAGAGAGAGAATATATCTTTTGGAAGGTTCTTTTTCTTCAAAATCAGAAATATTGAAGCCTTTAATAATATCATTTTTAATATTGTTATTATTTGAATTTTCTGATTCTGTTCCCTGAATTGAATTGTCATAATCAGGAGGATTTTTCTCAGACAAAAGTGCCTTGTCACGACATTCTTTATAAATCTCAAGTAAGTCTTTTAAGTCCTCTAACATTTCTTCTTCAGACGGCAGAGAATCAGCTTTGTATTCTTTGTAGAAAATTGCTGCTGCACCATAATTTTTGTTATCCCCAAAAGAAAGAGTTCCTGAATTTTTCAAGAAATTTCTTGGATTAACTTTTTCCTGAATTTTTTTTCTTATCCTATTTCGTTTTTCGCTAGACGAATCCGTTGTCCCCTGATTTAACGTAATAAAAGCGGATTTTCCAGAAGCAGAAAACAAATAAACAATATAAACACCATCTTGTGCACTCGGAGAAAGATCTGAAAAATAAACTCTAATCCAAGGAACAGCCGACCAACGTCCTATACCAACTGAGGATTCTGTTTGCATTCCAAAAGAAGATGCGATGCTACCTATATCTTTTGTTAGATTTCTAATTGAGTTTTGAACATGATATCCCTCACTTGTTCCTTTCCCCTTATATTGTATGTATCCTAAATTAAAAATGGATTCGAAATACTGTTTCATATAACTAATCTCTCCCCTTCAATCTTAACCATTCAAATTGATCTATTCCAACTCTGCTTATATTTGCTGCAAAGTTATTTGCAATCTTCTGTGCAAACATAGGTTTTAAACAACAAATATAATTCAATTCTTTTTCATTGTATAATACGTATTTTTTATCAATAAGGGGTACAACACCTTCTTGATTTCCAAAGACTGGTAATGTAATTACACCTGAATAATCTACTTTTAGCCCAATAAAAGAACTACTTTCTTTTATAAAGAAATCCATTTGTGAATTCTTATCAAGAGTTAGAAATAAAAAAACTGGGGGAGTCTTATCTGTTAACTCTTCCTTCTTAGGAAGTCGTTCAGTATCACACAAGGGTTGTATACATAAATAATATTTTCCATCCAATTTTACAATACAACCTAATTTTAAATTAGGCTGTACATCAGAAGAAATCATTGAAGAATAATAACTAAACTCTTTTAACTTACTTAAATCACTATCTTGGACAATAAAGTCTAAATGTTTTCCTTTTGCAATATCTTTTGAAATATCTTCAGAAAAATATGATTTATAACCAATTTCCAATAACTTATCTAATTCACTTCCTTCAATACTTTTCCTTACACCATTTGTTTCTGTTTTGAAATTCAATGTACTTTTTCTTTCTAATAAAAAATCTTTAAAAGCTTCTTTTTTTAGATAAACTGATATATCTTCTGGGAAAATATGTGAAAGGATTTCATCTTTTAACATTTCAGAACAAAAATCTATTATTTTATCTGGATTTGATAAAAGTATACGATGATATAACAAAGCAGTATCATATTCAGTTTTTAATGCATTTAACATTGAATATGATGATTTTCTTAATGACGTTAAATAATTCAAGAAAGCAGCACCTAGTATTCCTCTCTTATCTGTCAAAAAATCAATATTTATTTTTTTTGCCAAGTTATTATACTCTTCTATTACCGCACTTCCAGATATTTTTGTTTTTACATATATTTTAACCTCAATATTAGAAGTTGTTTTCAATTCATTTTTTACATCATTTTCATTATCAGCTGTATAGATCATTACTAATCTATATTTATTATCTTGATTTAGTTTTTCAATTAAATTCTTTGCTAATTCATTAGATGTAAAACATTCTGTTTCTGTAAAAGATACATCCATATCCCAATCAAGAATAATAACATCTGATTTTGAGGCCAAATTCAAAAGTATATCTATACACTCTTCTTTATTCTGAGCATCAAGTTTTTTAGGATTTATTGGAGTAACTAATAATTTTTCCTTTGAAAAAGATTTTATTAAATCTGTTACATAAACTTTTCGCTTTGAATCATCAGCATTAGAAGAAACGACAAGAGTGTGCTCCTCTACATAAGGTTTGAACTCCCCTTGTTTAGGCGTGATTAATGTTGCCCCATCTACAACTGGAATAGACGGAGGTTCTCCATATTCCAATTGGTCATCAATTAAGAGAACTGTTGAAATAAAATCTTTTACACATGGCTTAAAATAGTTTTCTGTAAATTCGTTGCTCATTCTTCAACATTATCCTTTTTATAAATGCTAAAACCGGCTCCTTTCTCAAATTGGGATTTTGTTGTTTCTATCTCAAATCCAGAGTCATTAAGTATCTGTTTTGCTATATACAGCCCTAATCCTCTGCCACCAGGTTTTGTTGTAAAACCTCTTGAGAAAATCAACTCTTCGGAAAGCTCCTGAAATCCTGGACCATTATCACTTATTATCAAACGGTTTGAATTATCAATATCAAAAGATATTTTCCGACCCTCATTTACAGTATTTGATTTTACCCAGAACAAAGCATTGTCAACAAGATTAATAAATACAGGCAATATGACAGATGCATCTATAGATATTATTCCCATTTCAAAAGACTTAGACTGTGTAATGCTTACGGAATCCTTCTGACAGCGTTCCCCAAATAAACTTATTATATACTTGTAAATTTCTTTTCCATAAATATCTGTTTTTACAGAGGCAGTTCTTTTTGAAAGAGGAGTAAAAAGCTTTAAGTAATTTTCTAAATGTGTATAAGAAGCATTTAATTGATTATACAAAGGTCGCAAAGCTTTATTTGCATTTGCCCATACACTTAAATCTGCTATAGCATGTTTTAATGAATCTGCAGTAGCTCCAAATTCATGATGAATTATTGAAATTGCAGTTCCTAATTGAAAAAGTTCAAATTCCTTATCAAGCTGCTTTCGTAAATCAAGGAGAGCCTCACCTTGAGCCGCTAGAGCTTCTTGATTTGAATATGAACTATTACTTAACGGCTCCAGTTTTTCTGTTGTTTCGATATCTGAATAAATGTTTGAATAGAACTTGTTAATATCTTTCTTTGTTTGCATAACAAGTTTTTCACAATTATTAATTGCATCTACAACTTGATTACTGTTTTTTATTGGTCGTTTTACATTCTGCAATATACTTTCGAAATTTACTATAAATTGATTATAGAATGAATTCTCCCAATTCTTTAGTGCATCGGGAAAAAGAGTCAACTGCTTTGTTATTTTTTCAGAATTATCGGAAAGTAATGTAGAGATTTCTGTTGAATAACTGTCTATCCTTTGTTGAAACTTTCTATCTTGTTCAAGTTTATCACCTATTTCCAGCAATTCAGATTCAATTTTTTTTAAGTATTCTTCTCGTTTTGGATATAATTCACTATCCAAGTAACTAGAGCATTCTGATTGATATCTTACGTATCGCAAATGTAAGTCTTCTCCAAGAGATTTCTGAGGTGAAATTAATGCTAACAAAGATTCTGTTTTGCGAACATATTCAATCAGCTTGTTCTTTAAACTTTCAAGTTTTTGAATTTTTTCTTTTGCTTCTTCCAGTAAATCATTATGCATAATGCACTTGTCAATTTCTGAGAGCAATTGATTAAATTCTTTATCAGCTTTTTGTTTTTCCAATAATTCTTTATATTGTCTTAACAATTTTTCAAAATCTTCTTGTGCTTTTTTTGTTTTTTCATCTTCTGCTTTCTGAATAGCATGCTGTTTTACTAAATCTGCTTTAGTTTCCAAATATACATCAGAAACTCTTTTATTAGATTTTTCACGCAAAAAATTTGCCAATATGCTCTCTAAGAAATCCTGCAAAATCGAAATAAAATCGTAGTAAGCTTGATTCTTTGAAAAACCTTCACGTCCAGCTTTTTCCTGTAATGCAATATTGTCTTCGTTTGTAAGAAGAATTGCACCTATAAAACGTCTTAAAGAAAACATATAGTATGAAGCACTTAATGTTCTCTGCTTTTCAAGTTTTAAAAAATCAAAATCATTATCGCCATATGGAAGAACCCTTATATTTTCTTTATATATATACAAACCACCAATACGATCTAATTTTGCCTTAATGAATGAAAAATCATTTGTATTTAAAGATGATTCATCTTCCTTTCCCTGAAAAAAACCTATGCGAATTTTAAACGCTCCGCATTTTGGAATACGTCCGTTTGAATTCTGCCATACCTGTGAATAATTAAATTTTTTGCCATATATGGAAACCTCACCTGTAAAAGTTCCATTTTTATCAAAAGAACCTTCAAAATGATGATCTGCTTTTTTGTATTCATCTTTTGAAAAGAACTCATTTTGAGAAATTATGTTCTCAGGTAACAATTCATCTTTTCTATAAATATTGAATGATGTAAGCATTTCCTGTTTTGCATCTGGCAAAAACGTTGGATAAAAACCAAGAAGCTGCTTTATTAAATCATTCAAATCTTTTTTATAAAGGCTGTTTTTTAAAAGTAGAGAAGAAAGGATTGTATCAACAGGAGAAATATAAAAATGAGTTCCATTAAAATTATCATCAAGATATAAAGTTGAAGAATAATCCTTTATATCAGTATCACAATATTGATGACTTAATTGTTTAGGAGAATATGGTTGAAAATCTAGTGAGGATTTTATTTTACTGTCTAATTCTGTGGAAATGCTATATTTTCCAGATGCTCTTACTTTATTGTAAAAATCAATTATTTCTTTTCTTAAGTTTGAAACAACAGCTTCATCGGGCATAGAATCAGATTCGACAATAGGAACTAATATTTCATCAATACTTATTCCTGGAATTTCAAATAGAGTCCAACAAATAAAACTAGTCGTAATTTTTGAAATTTTATCATCTCGGTTTGCACGCGTAACGACTAATACCGAAGGTCCTATGGTTGCTATAGAAAGTCGACCGATTCCTTTTTCACCAAGTACATGACGACGAACATTATCTTTAGGTACATATATATTCTTTTCTGTAGTCTTACTGTCTGTTCCAAGGGTTAGCCATTTATTTTCAAAGTCATCACGTGTCATGCCATAGCCATTATCTCGAATGAATAAAACTTTATCATTCTCAAGATAATCTACACGAACTTCTTTTGCATAGGCATCATAAGCATTCTTAAAAATTTCATTTATTGCATTTGGAATGCCAGCAATCTGCTGACGACCAAGCATATCTACAGAACGTGCACTTGCCTTAAAATTTGCCATATTCTCACCTATTTAATTCCAAAATCGTTTGGCCTAATCTTCTACCATATTCAGGGGGTACTGCATTACCAATAAGACGAGCTGCAGTAGTAATACTATCAGTTTCAAAACGATAATTATTAGGAAAAGATTGCAATGCAGCTCCCTCTCGTATTGAGATACCCCGGTTTTGTACCGGATGCCCAAAACGCCCATTTGAAATACTCAAGAATTTTGTAGTTATTGTAGGAGATGGTTTATCCCAAAACATTCTACCATAAACATCTCTAAAACTATTATCCTTCCCCTCATAACATCTCAACTGTAATTCAGGATCATCCTTAAAATCCAAACGAGTTCCGCCGTCAGGATGAACTCGTTGAATCCTTTTAAGATTTATTTCTGAAAGAGATCTGGCAGAATGAAAACGCAACTTATCAGTATCTCTAGTTCCAGCCTCTATTCTTGGAAAAAGAGTTTCATCACCGATTATATCCCTCACATGAAGTTCGTAATTTTCTTTTTCTGGCAGATGAACTGGTCGGTCAAGTCGAGTTGCAATTAATGAAAAACGTTTTCTGTTCTGCCCGATACCGTAATCTTTCATATTGACAATATCGTATTTACAATTTCCTAATTGTAAATTGTTATAACCAGCTTTTTCCAGAAATGGCAGAAATTCCTTCCATGCCGAATCTTTATTCGTCAAAATTCCTGGTACATTTTCAATTAATAAATAACCTGGACGGTAATAATCTACAAATCTACGAAACCGTAACAATAAATCTTTTGTCTTGATGGATTTTTCTTTTGAAGATCGGATGATACTATAAAATTGACATGGACTACAACCAACAAAAATCATATCATCATCGAAACGTTCGATGCCAAGTTTTTTCTCAAAATAATCTGTGTGAAGCCTATTTAAATCTGCATTTACAAAGGTCGCGCCATGATTATTGAATTCGTAAGTTTCTTTTGCTTCCAGGTCTAAATCTACCCCTGCAATGACTTCTATTCCAGCCTGAATAAGTCCGTTTGTCATGCCTCCGCCACCGCAGAAAAAATCAATTGTGCGCAAGATATAATACCCCCAATTTAATTATATCACAAAAATAAATTCATGACGAGAAGTATTGATATATCATAAACAAATATTAATCTTTCTACATTTTTGCATAAATTTCTCCTAACACCCCAAAAACATCATCCCAACAAAAAACAGCGACTCACTTCCAGTAAAGAAGTAAGTCGCTGTTATAAGAAGCTGCAGAAATCGCCCATTGAAAGTGCCTGCTTATGCATGCTGTAAGCTTTACAAGACTGTGCTTTCTATGCTTTTAAACAAATCCAAGTTACAGACCTTTTTCTACCATTGACATAAGACGTTTGGCATTTTTTGCTCCGCTTCCGTCTGGGTGGTTGTTAAAGAACACAGCAGTTTTTCGGCTTTTCTGTGCAGCCCGTTGAATTACAGGCACAAAGTCTTGAAGCTCACTGTCAGAATAGTCATAGCGGTAACGCCCGGAGCCGTTTGGTGTGTCGCCAGAAGAATACCAGGCATCGGAATTCCTTCCATGCAGGCGGATATACGCAACACCACTTGCAGACGAACCGACAGCAGGAGGCAAGGCATGTAAATCTGGCATGTCACAAAAAGCAAGGCTTGCGTTACGTTCTGTCAGACCTGCAAAAACAGACTCCCTAATCCACTCCCTGTGACGGAATTCTACAACTACAGGAAATCCTTTAAATTGAAAAAGCAGGTCTGCAAGATAAAGCCTGTTTTCTTTTGTGTAATGAAAGCTTTGCGGAAATTGAAAAAGGACTGCACACAAAACATCTTTTTCGCTTAAACAGCATACAGCACTCTTAAAATAATCCGCGGAATCTTTCCAGTTTCCATCAATCTCGTGTGTAAGCAATCTGTTTGCCTTTATGCTGAAACTGAGTTTTCCATGCGAGCGTTCATAAAATGAAAGCATCTGTTCTTTACCGGGCATGTTATAAAACGTACCGTTAAGTTCCAGAGCATTGAATTGAGTTGCATAATAAGAAAGAAAATCTTTCCGCTTAAGGTCTTGCGGATAAAATACGCCTTTCCATTCAGGGTAGTCATATCCGCTTGTGCCAATTAAAATTTCCCCCATACATTAATTTTATAGAATTAAACAAAAAAAATCATGCTATAATATATTCATGGACAGCCTTTCGCCAGAAGAACGTCATATGAATATGTCTCACATCCATGCGCGCGATACAAAGCCGGAAAAGCAGATACGCTCAGCACTTTTCATGGCAGGTTTCCGCTACAGGATATGCGACAAACGTTACCCGGGAAAGCCCGACCTTATCTTTCCAAGATACTATGCTGTCATATTCATAAACGGATGTTTCTGGCATGCACACGAAAACTGTCAGTATTTCAGGTTTCCAAAATCCAACCAGTCTTTCTGGCAAAAGAAATTCACACGCAACAAGGAACGTGATGCAGAGAATTTAAAATACTATCAGGAACAGTGCTGGCGGGTGTGTTTTGTATGGGAGTGCGCCATACGCGGAAAAAATTCAAAACAAAAGATTGAAAATGTAAAAGACAGGATAATCACCTGGTTGGAAGAACCAGACGAAGCTTTTCTGGAAATCAGGGGATGATTTCCAAGACAGCTCCTGTCCAGTCTTATCTGTGACATCACATGATATGTCACATGCTAAAATATAATTAGAACTTTACAACTTTTGGAGCTGCTGTAAAGCTTGAAATTGTTGCCTGAGCATTTTTAAAATAAAGAACTTCAGTATTCTCATCAGTTGCAGAATACATTGCCTTTAAGTTTGGATAGGCATTGAGCATTGCTTCTTTTGGTTCAATTCTGTCATCGCGTACAAGTTCACCTGCAACACGGCACCATTCAGAACCGTTAAAACAGCAAAGTTCTACTTTTGGATTTTTCTGAATCTGCTTTGAAACATCCTTTGACTTGCCAGTCTGAATGTAAAGCTTGTCTTCAAAAATATTTACTGTTCCAAAAGGTCTTACACGTGGCTGACCATTTTCTTCTACCGTAGCAAGATAATAAGTTCCGCACTTCTTAATAAATTCATAAATCTCGTTCATTCGATATCTCCTATCATCCATTATATTTTGATTGTATCTTTATTTTATTCTATAAACATAGTTTTCTTTACGAGGAGCAGCGTCTTTTACACCGCCCTCTGCCTTGTAGCCCAAAGCCACATGACCGATTCCTTCAAAGTCGCCAGTAATTCCTAAATCTTTCAATATCTTCTTTCCAAAGTCGCTTTCAAATTCCTGCTTTGCACGGTGAATCCAGATTGAACCAATGTCCAAAGCTTCGGCAGCATTCATAAGGTTGCCCATTACAAGTGAACCATCATAGATATAGTTTGCACTTACAGCTTTATCCGCAAGAACAATAAGAATTACAGGTGCCCCGTAAAATGGATCAAAACCTTCTTTCCATCCGCCAATCTTACGGTTTTCTTCGCTGATTTTATCCCTCAATTCTTTGTTTGTTACTGCAATGATTATAGGTGACTGAGTATTCATTCCCGTTGGAGCATAAGTTCCTGCTTTGATGATTGCATTTAAATCCTCTTCACTTATCATATCGCTCTTAAACTTGCGGCAGCTTCTGCGCGACTCCAAAACTTTCAAAGTTTCGTTCATAAAAAATCCTCCAAAGATAATCTATACTCTATTAGTATAATAACACTTATAATCAAAGTTAAAGGCAGATAACAAAATTTTTAAAAGATTTTCCTACTAAATCAGTTCCGAATACTTCTCCTGAGCAATTTTCCATGCCTCTCTGTCAAACAAAACAATTACAGCATCTAAATCAGAGCCACATTCTTTAATTGTCTGAACAGCTACGTCTAAAGCTTCGTCTTTCGGGTAGCCGTAAACACCAGCACTTATTAACGGAAAAGCAATGGACTTACAGCCGTTTTCATGAGCCAATTTAATAGAAGATTTATAACAGCTTTCCAATAATGCACGGCTTTCTTCTTTTGAATGTTCATAATAAACAGGACCTACAGTATGGATAACATGGCGGGCTTTTAAGTCATAGCCCTTTGTAATTTTTGCATTCCCAGTTTTACATCCGCCCAAAGTCATACATTCTTCCAAAAGACCGCGACCTGCCGCACGATGAATTGCGCCATCAACTCCTCCACCGCCAAGCAATGAAGAATTTGCAGCATTTACAATTGCATCTACATCACAGTCTGTAATGTCGCCAGTATTTATTTTCAAACTCATATAAACCTCCAGAACAAATTCAAACTTCCTTAATTAATTTATACCACAACTTGCTAATTTATAAAATGCTCAAAACAAAAACGGCTTCCATTATGATTATGGAAGCCGTTTTGCTATAATAATAATTTAATCTATTCCGCTACTTTAAACTGGTCAACCTGCATTCCAATATCGCTGATTGATTTTTCCATTACACCAGAAATTTCAGAAAGAAGATTACCTGTCTTGCCTATTCTGTCCGCACCAGCAGACATTTCATCCATCCTTTCGCGAATAGATTCCGTCTTGTCTTTAAGCACACCAATTTCCTGCACAATCGTATGGCTTCCGTCTGACATTTCACCCGAAGCTTTTTTTACCTGTGAAGTACATTCATTCAGATTTTTAAGTACACCAGTAATCTGCGCCGAACCTTCCCTCTGTTCCGTCATAGCAGCCTTTATCTGCCGTACAAGACTATCTGTTTCCGCAATCTCCTTTGCCAAACTTGTATAGCCCTGTACCCCATCCTGCGTTGACTGTACAACAGCTGTGATTGTTTCCTGAATGGTGTTAAGCTGTTCACCGATTGTCTTTGACTGTGATGTTGATGTTTCTGAAAGCTTACGAATTTCATCCGCAACAACGGCAAAGCCTTTTCCCGACTCTCCTGCATGAGCCGCTTCAATGGCTGCATTCATTGCAAGCAGATTTGTCTGTTCCGCAATATTTGCAATTACACTGTTTGCTTCTGTCAAAAGCTGTGACTGAGTTTCAATTTCTTCAATCTGAGACTGTAGCCTTGTCTGAGTTGCAGCACCACGTTCCGCATCTGTTGCAAGAGTTCCAAAAGAAGCAGCCATTTTGTCTACCGAGCGGGTTACTTCACCAATATTGCCTATCATCTGCTCAACAGCACTGGAAGCATCCTGTACCATGTTGGACTGTGTTTTTACATAATTTTCAAGATGACCAATGTTGTCTATGATTTTTTCTATGCTGTCAGAGGTCTGCTGAACACTGCCGTTCTGTGCAGAAAGGAAAGTATCCATCTCTTTTATGTTGCCAGTCATCTGTGCAATTGCTGCCGAAGTTTCATTTGTTCCGCCTTTAAGGGAATAGCCAGCATCCATAAGCATTTTCTTAGACTGCTTCATGCTTACAATGATTTCCTGCAACTTATCAGAATACATGTTAAAGCTGTCAGCAACGTCACCAATTTCATTGTTAGACTTTACTTTTATTCTCTTAGAAAGATCAGCCTTACCTTCTGCAATCTGTTCTGCATTTTCTACAATATTATTTCTGATAATCTTTAAAGGAAGCATTATCTTTCTTGTTACGATTGATGTAATTATTGCAACAATCAAGGCAATAATTCCGCCAATAAAAATACTAATGAAAAGTGTTTTGCGAAATGCTTCAAGAACTGTGGTTTTCGGGCAGAATGCTATAATCTGGTATCCTGTAGTGTCGTTTTTTACACGCTGGGTATAATACAGTTCTTCGTCAACGGTTATTGAGCCCCTACTATCAGATGAAAGCAATTTTTTCAAATCTGGAATGTTTGATTCCTCAACTTTCTTAAAGTTATTTTTGGCACGGCTTGTATCTGCAAGGATTGTTCCATCCGACTGAATCATCATTAAAAAGCTGCCTTCTCCCAAGTCCATTGTGTTAAGAATGGAGGTAAGAGTTTCAAGCGAAACTTCAATGCTTGCATTTCCAATAAAATCACCAGTTGCATCATAGGCACAGCGAGTAATGCCAACAACCACAGCTCCTACAGTAGAAGCAAAGGCATCGGTTATCATTACTTTTCCAGCACCAGAAGTAGCAGTTGCATACCATCCGCGTTTACGAGGATCGTATCCGCCAGACATGGAACTGTCAAAGTTTGTGGCATATCCACCCCACTTTGTTCCAAGATAGATTTCTGCAATGTCGCTGTCGTGTTTAGCAAAAATCTTACACAACTTTCTTATTTCTTCTTCCGTAGGGCTTTTCTTGTAGCCTAAAATCTGAATGTCGCCAACTTCATTTACAAAGGAATGGATTGTCTCATCTGCATTTTTTACCTGATCAGACTCAGCAAACACATTCAGTTCTGTCTGCTTTGCACTGAAAAACATTGTTATTGAATCTGAAAATTCTGAAAGTACCGTATTAGCGGACTCATGAAAATTTTCAATACAGTTTTCTTGAAAGAAAGCTCCTGTAGTTAATGAGAAAATAGCAATTACTGCAATGATAATTAATAGAAGACCTAAGGCAAATTTTGATGAAATGGATTTTCTTCTAGTCAGGATTTTCATTATGTATCTCCCCCTAATTATATAATCGATAATTCTAACTGAATTTTAGATACAAAACTGGCAAAATGCGATGAATCGCTAATTATTCACGATGAATATTGGAAATAGGAACAATAATCTGCACAACAAATTCATTTCCTTTCTGCCTGAAATCCGTCATTCCACCGTATTTTGAAAGTATGGAGGCTATGCTTTTTGTTCCCGTTCCGCCATTCTTTTTAGTTGTTACAGGAAATCCGTCCTGAAAATGCAACTGTTCCTGCACACTGTTTCGGCTCTGAATGTAAAGACTTCCGTCCCTGACTGCCGCCTTTAACTCAAAAAATGGCTTTTCACATTTACGGCATGCTTCATGTGCGTTTTCCATTAAGTTTCCCATCACTGCACACATATCTACTGGCAGAATTGGAATTTCTTCAGGAATGGAGCATTGCATAACGTAGGAAATTTGTTCTGCTCTAAATCTGGCGGCGAAATTTGACAGAATGGCATTGGCAATTGTGTTCTGGCAGAAATTTTCCATCTGCGTATTGGCTATTTCGACTGCATAGCTTTTTATATATGAAATAATTCCTTCTAAATCGCCTTTCTGTGCCAAATCTAAAACATAACGTCCGTGATGTTTTATGTCATGCCTGTATTGTTTTGCAAGGTCTACGTAAGTTTTTTCTGTTTCAAGTTCTGTTTTTAAAATCGTATTTTCCTTTTTCAAAAGAGCAAGATAGCGTTCCCTGCACATGAGCGAAATTGTCCTAGTGAGTACGGCATACATTACTACCAAAATAATGTACAGACATATCATTGCAGCAAACCATCTTGGACTTTCCCAGTCCACAATAAATTCTACAAGCACAACAACGCATATTAAAAGCATGGCACTGGCAAATGTAAGAAGCCGACAGTGTTCTGGAAGTCCTTCTGTAATATTGCCCACAGCTTTTTTTCCTCTTGTAAGCCACCAGGTAAGAAAAACACTATGTGCGGCAAACTTAAAAACTGACATTGCAATAAAAGGATTTGCAAAATATCTGTATGAAATCCATCCACTAAAAAACACAATAAAAAAGAACATTATAAAATAGTTTGAAAACAAAAACAGTTTTATTGGCATTGGGTCTGCGGCTGACCATAAAAAAAGCACAGCTGCAAGTACAAAAGAGGAAGTCATGAAGGCTATGAGACGTATTCCAGCATTTGGTGTACAGATAAAAAAGCCTAATGCTGTACAGATGGTAAAATACAATGCCCACAAAATTATATGAAAGCGAGGAAGAAAACATCGTTCGCTTAGAAAATAAAGAGAAACAGATTGACAAAGAAATACTGATGCCAAATTCATTAAAAACGGCAGACTATTCATGCAATTATTTTAACATGATTATGCAGAATTTTCATTTTTTGCGATGAAAGCCCATTTTATGGCGATAAAAACAAATTTTTATTTGCAAAATCAGTCTTAGGGTTTTAAAATATAACTTATGCTAACTGTAGCTGTCTGTGATGATGAAGAAACTCAACTCAATGAAGTACGTTCAGCAATGCAAGAGTTTGCTTCTAGAACAGCTGGCATAAAATTTTCTATAAAATGCTTTCAATCGGCAGTAGAACTTCTGGAGGACGCAGACAAAAACGGATGCCCTGACATTGCCCTTTTGGACATTTGCATGCCGTCAATTACAGGCATTCAGGCAGCAAAAGAGCTTAGTGCAATAAATCCTGCCATAAAGATTATTTTTCTTACAAACTCCAAAGAATTTGCCGTGGAAGCATTTGAAGTAAATGCAGTGCACTATCTTTTAAAGCCGTTCACTCAGGAAAAATTCGACGTTGCCATAAACCGAGCAGTAAGTCTTTTTACAGATGAAGGAGCAAAACGCATTTCAATAAACGGCAAGGGAGAAACTGCAACCATGCTGGATATTTCCGAAATTGAATGGATAGAAAGTCTAGGCTACAACCGTCACGTTCACACACCGCACGGCGAGTTAATTGAAACAAGACGCACGCTTTCACAGTTTGCACAGGAATTAGAAAAACTAAGCCCTGAGCAGTTTATAATGCCGTACAGGGGATATATAGTAAATCTGGATGCGGTACGAACAATTACACCTAAAAACATTCAGATGAAAGACGGCTCTGTAATTCTAATAAAACTCGGTGACTTTAGAGAGCTAAAAGAAAAACTTTTCCGCTATACCTTTACAAGTAATTTTTCTTGACAATTCAATAAACCAATAATAAAATAAATTCATTATGTGGAAAACAACCGTTTTACTGTTAGCAAAAGGATCATTCTCTACCATTCAGTAGGGGTAGTGGGTCTTTTTCAGTAAACTTGGGTTGTAAGATTTCTTTTAATTAATTCGTTAATACAATCTTCCAAAAATCCCTTTTTATCTGTTAAAACCGCCATCCGTTCTCATTAACTATTTCAATTAAATATTTTGGCGGATGAAAAGCATCCGTCTAAGGACGGCTTTATATGTTTAACATAAAAAAACAAATTAACAGATTATATACATCATCTATTGCAGGACAGCTTTCGCTTTCGGGAGCCTGGGTTGCCATTCTTGCAGCAAGGGGATTTTCGCTTGCACAGATTGGCTTTGCCGAAACGATATTTCATATCGTAAGCATTATGTTTGAAATTCCTTCAGGAGTATTGGCAGATGTTTTCGGGCGCAAGAAAATGCTCATCGTATCCTGCATCATGCGGATAGTCGGAGACATCGTAATGGTGCTCTCAAACAATTTTGCACTTGTATGCCTTTCCATAGCTTTTCATGCACTCAACTACAACTTTGCATCTGGCTCAGGAGACGCACTTGCTTATGACTCGCTAAAATCTGTAGGGCAGGAAGAACAGTTTGAACGCTACGCATCAAACCAGACAATAATCTACCGTGCATGCGAAGGAGCTTCTACGTTGTTTGCAGGATTTTCGCTTTTTATTGGCTACAAACTTGCCTATTCAACAGGCATTGCCTTCGGCATTGTACAGCTTGCAATTCTTTCAAGCCTTACAGAAATCCGCCTGGAAAAGCCAAAGCAGAAAGCAAATATATGGAAAGAAATTCTTAACTGCTTTAAGCAAAGCCTTCTGTTCTTAAAGGAAGCAAGAAAAGCAATGCTTCTTATGTTTACAAATTCCTTTGTAGGCGCACTAGATATATTGCTTCTGTTCTTTTTGCAGGCAAAGCTTCCTATGGCTGGCATTCCGAAATGGGCGCTCGGCATTGCCCTTCTTGTAATGCAGGCAGGCGGTGTTACTGGTGCAAAGATAATCCTGTGTGCAAAAAATGTACGCTACAGGGTAATCTTTACCGCAGCCACTTTGGTAATTCTTTTAGGAATTGCCATGGAACATTCAGAGCTTTATGTTGTAATGACTTTGGGCGGATTTATTGCTGCCATGTCAGATGACGCATTGCAGGTAAGAACAAACGCCATTCTGCAGGATATGTTCCCGTCGGAACAACGGGCAACGCTCATTTCTATAGAAAGCTTTTCGTTTTCTGTAATAATGATTGTACTTTCACCACTGGCAGGATTGTTCTTTGCCTGGTGGTAAAATAGAGACATAAAAAAGAGCTGTGTGGAACATAGTTTCCGCACAGCTCTTTTTTTTAGCATATAGCACCAAAATCCTATATGTGATATATTTTCGCATTATGAATGAGAACAGAATTAAGCTCTGGGGCATTTTTCTTGCCGCAGTTTCTATTTTTATATGGGGAATTACCTTTGTCTGCACAAAATATCTATTAAATGATTTTTCTTCACTGGAAATCCTTTTCTATAGGTTTATTGCGGCATACATAGGACTTTTGGTTATACATCCAAAGTTTGAAAAAATTGAAACCCGAGACAACATTCTTTTTGCACTGGCAGGTCTTTCGGGGGTTGTTTTGTATCAGCTTACGGAAAACATTGCAATTCATTTTACAAATGCTTCAAACGTAAGCGTCATTGTAAGCATCTGCCCTCTTTTTACAGCAATAATCAGCCAGATTTTCCTAAAAGAAAAACATCTTTCTTTTTGGTTCATAACAGGCTTTATCATTTCTATTTTAGGCGTTGTACTTGTATGTTTTAACGGTGATACAGCCCTAAAACTTAATCCAAAGGGAGATGTACTTGCATTGCTTTCCGGAATATGCTGGGGCTTTTACTCAATGTTCATTTCCATTCTGAACAAAAAGAAATACAACAGAATATGTTCCACCAGACGCATTTTCTTTTTTGCGGTACTGATGATGATTCCTCTTTCTATTATGGGATGGGGTCTTACACCGCACTCTGATGTGCAACCTGTGCAAGACAACGGTTTTATTCAGTCGCTTTATTTTTATGTAAGCAAAACTATTAATATGGCAAGATTTTCAAAGCCTTTGAACTGGATAAACCTGCTCTTTTTGGGAGTGCTTGCAAGCGGTATGTGCTTTGCAATGTGGAACAAAGCCTGCGAGATTGTGGGCACTGTAAAAGTAAGCTGTGCAATCTATCTTATTCCTGTAGTAACGGCAATTTTTGCATTCTTTGCTTTGGGCGAAAAAATTACTCTGCTTGGTGCAGCTGGAACTTTAATAACAATAACAGGACTTTTCATAAGCGAAAAGAAAAGCTGAGGTTAATTGAGATTAATTATGGAAATTAAACAAGTAAAAACAAATAAAAAAGAGTATCTAGATCTTTTACTTCTTGCGGATGAACAGGAAGACATGATTGACCGCTATCTTGAAAAAGGCACAATGTTTGTGCTGGAAGATGGCGGTGTAAAAGCAGAATGTGTTGTTACGGATGAAGGAAACGACATTCTTGAAATTAAGAACATTGCAACAAAGCCAGACTGTCAGGGAAAAGGCTACGGCAAAAAACTCATAGACTTTGTTGCACAAAAATACAAAGGTGCATACAAAACACTTCAAGTGGGAACTGGCGACAGTCCTCTGACAATTCCATTTTATGAAAAATGCGGATTCAAACGGCATCATGTGGCAAAGAACTTCTTTACGGAAAATTATGATCATGCAATTTTTGAAGCTGGCGTTCAGCTGATTGATATGATATACTTACAGAAACAACTTTAAGAGAGGGTAAACACACACTCTATGGAAGAAATTATAAGACAAATAAAAAATCAGCAGGAAATAAATTTCATCAATATCCACGATCAGCTTATTATGGCAGATTTACAGACGGTCTTTGATGCAGAAAACAATTCCCGCTACATTTTTCATTACCTACATTCGCTAGACAGATTTTTTATTAATCCCTGCGACTATGTTTATGAAGGCGAAAAGCTTTTTGGCATTCCAGAAAACCTTAGCGTCATTGATCCAAAGCGTGATGGTTATGTAGCGGACACAAGCATTGTAATTTCGCAAAAGCAACTCTTGGATTATTATGATTACGTAAAAGCCAAGATTGATGCATATTTTGAAACTCTTACATCGGAACAGCTTTTGCAGAAGCCTAACGGATGTGAATACACCCGCTTAGAATTAATTCTTGCACAGTTCAGACATCTGATGTGGCATGCAGGGCTTTCAAGTGCAATAACCTTCAATTCAAAACACGAATGGAATGCATTTACAGGCTTGAGTGCATTGAATAAAAAACTGTTTGGCAGTAAAAGCTAGGGGTATGCATGGATTGGCAACCAACTTCAATAGATAAAATTAAAATCCTTCAAAAATGTGCTTTGAGCAATAACTTTGTTGCAAACAATTACAGCGCATTGAATTCTATTTTGTACGAAAAGAAATTTAATTCGGAAATTGTAATTGAAGGCGACTGGATTTTTGAAAGATTTTATGAAGACGGAAAACTCCGTTACAGCTTTCCTCACAATGTCAACGGCATTTTGGAAGAAGCTGCCCCAGTTATAAAGAATTTTGTTACTGCAAATTCTACTCAGGGCGAAAAGCTCATTTTTGAAAACATCACAGCCGAAGAAAAAGACACTCTGGTGCAACTTTACCCGACGGCAATTGTTACACCAACGCCAGAATCGGGCGACTACATTTACAAAACAGAAAAACTGGCAAACCTTGCAGGAAAAAAATATAGTCGCAAGCGAAACCATATTCATCAGTTTCAAAACAAATACGCAGAATATAATTTTGAACTGTTAAGCAAAAACAATTTCGATGCCGTGCGGACAATCGAAGAAAACTGGCTAAAAGAAAATACTGAAAATGCTTTAGCAATTGGCACACTTTCAGACTTGGAAATTGAAAAGAAGATTATTTTTTTCGCACTTGAAAATTATGACACTTTTTCAAAACACTGCGGAATGACAGGCGGTGTACTTTATATTTCAGGCACACCAGCCGCCTTCTGCATTGCAAGTCTTTTAAGCCAAAAGGTGACAGATGTTCACTTTGAAAAGTGCCTTTCAGCTTTTGGCAGAGATGGCGGCTATGCCATTATAAACAATGAATTTGCAAAGACAGTGCAATCTGAATTCATAAACCGAGAAGAAGATCTTGGCATTGAAGGACTCAGAAAAGCAAAACTGTCTTACTATCCAGAATACGTTCTGGAAAAATTCACTGTTCAAATTTAATTTTAATATCGGAACATTACCAAATTCTATATCGTCCAGAAAGGGCAAGAAGCGCAAATATGTAAAGACAATTGTCATAGTAGCGTCTCTTGCCCTTTCTCATTGGTTCATTCCAAAACCATTCAACCCATTTTCTTGCAGTCTCAAAATCACTACCCTTTTCACTGCTGAATGGAACAGCAAGAGCACTCTGTGCCATTGTAGAAAGCAGTCCAAGAGGATGCAGAACAGGGCGTTCAAGTGGAGTACCATCTACTTTATATGCACAGCGGACTGCTTCAAGGTCAGTGCCGAAAAAGCGCATCATTCTAAGTGGAATTTCATACTGACCTTTATTGATGTTGAACCATTCTGCATCAAGGCCAATATTAGCGGCGGTACGGTATGCATCGCTAAAAAAGTCACCAAAGTTTCCCCAAGGCAAGTCTTCGGTCATTGGTGAGCCGTCAAAATTTGCATACTCACTGTTCAAGCCTGTTTCCTTATGGCATGCGGTCACAAGATATTCACGGCTTGCTGCAGCAGCCTTTTTCCAGAAAGGTCTGTCCTCTTCATCTGCCCATTCTGCAAACAGCTCATAAAAATGTGGAAGATGATATGACGGATCTGTAAAAGGACTTCCCGGTACAAAAAGGATTTGTCCATTTTCCCTGTTCCACATAGGATGCCCCTGCCTTCCGTTTTCACCTTTATGCAGACATGCACTCAATATTTTTCTTGCCTCGCGGCTATATTCAAAAATGCCTTCTCCATCGCCCCATCTGTGTGATGCAAAGAAAAGTGACATGGCAAAAAATTCTTCTCCATCAGGAGCAGGACCGTCAGCATTCTTTATTCCGTTGGTTGCACAGGACCATGCAAAATAACCTTCGTTTTCGCCAGTTTCCATGTACATATAGGTCTTTGCCCATTTCCAGATGCGGTCAAATTCTGCCTTTTTATCAAGCTGCACACACATCATCATTCCATAAGACATGCCTTCTGTTCTTGCATCATTGTTGCCAGTATCTTCCAAGTAGCCCATGTCAGAACCAGCTTCATGATAAATCCGCTCTTCCTTGTCATAAAAAAAAGTCTGAAAAGCTTCTTCCAGCTTTTTATTTATATCCTCTTCGGACTTACCAATTTCCTTAAAAACATTCCTATAATTTCTTTTTTCATTCATTTAAGATTCGCTCCTTATTACTGATGTTTTTTATTTATAAAAATGGAAGAAATATCTTAGCATTTTCCTCAAGAGACAATGGTAAAACCATGGTATCGTTTATTTCCTTTACAACCTTTGTATAATTTTTATTCCTAATATCTTCATAATAAGCTTCTGACTTTGACATGTCACAATACTCTTCCTTGTAAAAAGAAATAATTGCATAATAATTTTTGAAGGAATAGGTTCCATGATATTTATGCTGATATTTCTTTGTCCCTTCTGACCAGGGTTCGTAAATAACATCTCTTTCATTCAAAAAGGTTATGTCTATTCCGCTTGTAGGACCTGTACAATATTTTATTGTTTCACCAATAAGGATATTTTTATCATAGCCCTTATTAAAAATATTTTTAATAGTTTCTTTTAATTGAGGCTTAGAATTAAAAAGATTTATCAAATCTTCATCCATCATTATGTGATCAATATATGGATAGCCAGATTCCAAGGCTTTTATAAGAAAAGTTTCTGCATTCTCCTTATTACCTAATAATGAATAGCAGCACGCAATATTATACAATGAAAAATATCTTGTTTTATAATCTTCATCATATTCTTTAAAAGAATAATTAAATTCTGGAAAAGGTCTTTTATAGGCATATATCACCAAGACATCTTTATAATTATAAATTGCATCCTTATATTTCTTTTCATCATAACAAAACTCAGCTTCTTCCCAAGCTTTCTTTATATATTCAGGATATTCATCAGGTTCTATATTATGATCAAAAAGATACAAGTCATCATATTTTTCTGGCAACTCTGGACTTAGACATAAATCATAAACAGAAACTTTTTCCTTCTTTGAATTTAGAAAAATAAAACCTAAAGCAACACATAAAAATAGCAAACATGAAATTAAAAATATTCTTTTCATACTCGTCATAGTTTTCCTATCAGGTTAATTGATTTTCTTCCATTTTTATACTGACATATTAACGTCTAATACTTTCCTTCTATATATTTCAATCCATTTTTCCCATATTCAACGGCTTTAGGGTCATCCATCTTCAACATATATTCATACCACTTTTTTGCATTCAGATAATCTTCATCCAATTCATAAGCATACCCCAAATTACCAACAAGAATATAATCATTTGGATCTATTTGTACTGCGTGAGAAAGAATTTCAATGCTTTTTTTATGATTTCCAATTTTTCGATAATAAGCAGAAGCATGGTTTAATCCCCATGTATTATCAGGATAAAATTGCAATTCTGCTTCTATCAATTTTCGCACACCTTCCTTATTTTCTTCAAACAGATTACATATTTCTGGAAAACATTCATTTATTACATTGAATAAAAGATTTTCACCTTTCGGCAATCCACATTCTTCTAAAGTTTTATTCTTTGACCATCGCCAGTCATTATTATTTGTCTTAGAATATTTAATCAACTCAACCAAAGCATCACAAGCTTTATCATATTGTTCCGTCTGAACATACACAGAACATCTATTTGCCCTAACATCAAATCTATTTGGCTGAACTTTTAAAATTTTATCAAAATACGAAACAGACTTTTCAACATCCTTCAAATCATATTCAACTTTGTCATATAAGCCATAACGACCATCTGGCATTTGCCCCATAGTCATAGTATGCTTTGCATTTCTTTGAAAATAATAATTAAAATAATAGATATTAATTTCAAGATTATCAGGTTCAGCCCGTTCCCATTCTTTTAACAATTTAAAACACGAGTCAAAATCATTATCTTTAAACGATTTTAAAAATTCGTTTTCAAAGTCTTTTCCATAAATATTCATAATAGAAAAGATACCTACCAATAATGCTATTATTAACTTTTTCATTTTATTACCTACCTTTCTATATATAATAACAAAACAGACCATATATAAAGAATGTTACACAGCGGAAACTCTCTTCATATATACACCGCCGTTTTCATTAAGCCATTTGTTGCACCGCTCGTAATCAGGAAAAACGCTGTACACTTCCTTGTAAAACGCTTTTGAATGGTTCATGTGCCGTCGATGACAAAGTTCATGAACAACAACGCTGTCCATTATGTCTTTGGGCATTATCACAAGCAGGCAATTAAAATTCAAGTTGCCAGTCTGGGAACAACTGCCCCATCTGGAAGATTGCAGTCGTATTGAAATGCGCCCGTAAGTTACTCCAAGTTTTTCTGACCAGTATGCAACGCGTTCTGGAATTATCTTTTTTGCCTGTTTTTTTATCTGCCTAATTTCATTTTCAGAAAGAATCCCAAGAGCTTCAGCTTTCTGCACTTCAGCAGCCTGCCTTTCAATATGTTTAGTTATCCATTTTTCTTTTGAAAGCAAAAACTCTTTTACCGTGTATTCAGGCGTTCCATACGGAGCTTTTACAAGAATTCTGTTGTCTGAAAGTATGCTTATAGAGATTGTTCGTCGTCTGGATTTTTGAATAATATATGACAGCTGCATATTGTCCCGATTCTTGTCAAAATTATAGCCAGTTTTACATTGTAAATCCAGCCTGTTTTTTGTCGTAAAACCTACAGGTTTCGTGTCGTAATCATAGCAATGTTTGCATCGCAACTATACCGATGTTCGTGACACAAACATACCTATATTTGTGTCGTAATCATACCGATGTTTGTGTCGCAATCATAGAGATGTTTGTGTCCCAAATCACCCAGTACACATTTTTTTGTAAATAAGGTATATTTGAGGCATGTCAGATTTATCTTTTACAAAATGGGTTGCCTGCTGGGGAACCGCTACATCCATTGCAGAACGCAAAGAAGCCACTTACGCAAAAAATTTAACTTTACGCTATCCAATCCGTGTTGTCTTTTCTGGCAGCAAGATGCGTTTTCACTTTTCCAATTTTACAGGAACAGAAGATGTTACAATCAGCAAAGCTTTTGTCACTGTAAAAGATGCTGATGATTACAAGCCAGTCCAGATTACGCTTGCCGGAAAAACAGAAATTGTAATTCCTGCTGGAAAGGAAATTGTTTCGGATGACATTAGTTTTGCAATAAATGCAGGACAGACAATTGATGTTTCAATGTATTTTGCAGATTTCACACAAATGACGGCAGGAACTTTAGTTTCAGGACCTCTTTCAAAAGGTCAGTACGCTTATGGGGACTTTGCAAATCAAAAAGATTTTCCAGACGATTTAAGCACCGAAACAGAATGGTTTTATTTCCTGAATACTGTTGATGTCTTTACAGAAGAAAAAAATCATGCACTCATCTGCTATGGGGATTCAATCACGGCACAGGCCTGGCCAGATTATCTGGCACAACGAGCATGGGATGAAGGCTTTCATAATGTTGCAATTATCCGCCGTGCCATTTCCGGCTCAAGAATTCTACGCCAGTATGACTGCATAAGATATGCCAATTACGGATTAAAAGGTGAGACTCGCTTCCCAATGGAAGTACAGGCTGCAGGGGTAACTACCGTTATCATCCTTCATGGCGTTAACGATATAATTCACCCGGTTGGAGTAGAAATAAACAAGTTCCGCCCAATGTCAGACTTGCCTACAGCTCAGGATTTGCAAAAAGGAATGGAAGATTTTTACATCAGCAAAGCACGTGAGCTTGGCTTGAAAGTGTGGTCTGCAACATTACTCCCGATTTTAGGCTGGAGCACTTACAAGCCTTTCCGTGATGAAATCAGAAATGAATTTAACGAATGGCTTAGAACAAGCAACAAATTTGATGGATGCATAGACTTTGAAAAAGCCGTACAAAACCCACAGAAACCTGAGGTATTTATAGAAGGCTTAGACAGCGGCGACCATCTGCATCCGAGCGAAGCTGGGCACAAAGTTCTGGCACAAACCGTACCAGAAAGCCTTCTTATGTAAGCATGGAGTACTGGCTAGTACTCCAGCTCGCCATGGTAATCAATAATGCCGCCGAATTCAACAATATTTGTGTAGCCCAAATCCACCAGATTCTGGGCTGCAATCTTACTCCGGCGACCACTTCTACAGTAAATTAAAACCAATTTATCTTTATCAGGAAGAATCCTTTCAGCAGTCTTTGCTGATATATTTTCCATTGTAAAAAGAACTGCACCTGGAATGTGGCCAGATTTATATTCGTTATCACGACGAACGTCAATAATAATTGCATCTGGATTTTTCTTTGCAATATCAAGACCTTCTGCCATAGATACCATAAAGAAAGACATAGACTTTGTTTTCTCCTGAACAGCAGTCTTTTCCATTGTTTTTGAACACGCAGAAAGTACAGCTGCCAAAAATAATGAAACACATAAAATCAATTTTTTCATAGTTTTATTATAATAAAAAATCAAAATAAATCCAACATACCATCAAGGTAGATTGATTCTCGCACCTCTAATTGATACTCAGGTTTTGTCATATAATACAAAAGAAACTCCAGCACTATTGCACTTCCAAGGCCTCTGCCTTCAATCTTAAAATTAGAAAACCCCATCGGGCAATATGTGTTTTGAATATCCCTAATGCCAATAAAAGCAGGATTTTTCTTTGCAAGCGAAAACTTATAACCGCCAGAAGCATTCGGTGCATTACATTGATGATCGGCAACCTCTTCTCCAAGATTCTTACGGCTTACATTTTCGTAACAGGCTTTACGTTCTTTACATGTAAAAGAGCAACATTCATTGCAAAGAAATTCAACTTTATCTTTCTGTGTCTGGGTAAGTTTTTCAAAGCTGGCAAAACATTTATTAAGGCGGAAATCTGGAACTACATATTTAAAATCCTGCCTGTTTAATTCTGTGTTTAGACTTTCAAAATCCGTAAGCACCTTTGTGGTGGAGGACACTAAATAAAGAGTAGGAAATCTGTTTTTTAGATATTCTGCAACCAAATCAGAATGAACAATTACGCCGCTTGCATTTTTTGTGTGCAGAAACATATCGCAAAGAGCGTTGCACTTTGTATCCGCAAGATGTTCTTGTGTCAGTAAAGAATTGCTGAATGTAAGCCGTGCGGAAATGTTGTATTCATTTACAAGTGCAATTACATCTTTTACGTTGGCATCACCAAAAGCCACTCGTCCTCCACCCCAAAGGCAATCAGACGGAGCACCATAAATTGAGCCGATATCACACCAGTCATAAAAATATTCCCGATGTGCATAAAAAAGCGGAAGAAAAAGTCTGTACAGCTCGTAAAATTCAAAGAGACCCGGCAGATGATAATGAGCACTGCTGACAGATGTGTTTTTCATTCATTATTTAACTTGATAGCTTGTTAAAAAATCTTTGTTCAATCTACCGCTTACAGTCTGACGGGTTAAAAGAGTTTCCTTTGCACAGACAAGTCCGTAGTGAATGCAAAGTTTAACTGGCTCATTTTCCAAAAAGCCCATCAAGAAGCCAGACGCAAATGCATCGCCAGCTCCTATTGTATCTATAATCTGAGAAGGTGTATATGGAGGCTGGTTCCAAGTGTCTTTTCCAATTCTTACCATTACTCCCTGTTCTCCAAATGTAATAATGAAATTCTTAAAACCTAGTGCCTGAAATTTATCAGCAGTGGTTAAATCTGGAATAACGGAACTTTCACCTAAAATCGTTGCAGCTTCAAATTCATTACAACCGAATAAATCTATCAATGGAGCGTACTGCAAGGTTTTCCTTGCAATATCTGGAGCTGTAGCATTTTGAAAGACAAAAATATCAGGATGATTCTTTTTATAATTATAAAAACCTTCAAGAGTTTCTTCTGAAAGATTTGAATCCATAACAATTGCAGAAATATTATTATCTTCTATAAACTTTTCTACTTTATTGTCAAAAGTAATCTCTCTAAGAATTTGTGTAGAATATACGCAGGTTGCACTTTTACCACGGCTTGCCATCACGGAAAAAAGAGCTGTCTTATGCTCCAGACTTTCACCAAGAAGAGTGGTATTAACCCCCTCCTCTTTTAATCCGTTTCTAAGGTATTCGCCAAAAATATCTTTTCCTACAACTGAGTGGATAAACGTATTCATTCCAAGATGCTTCAAATTAATTGCCATGCCGCGACCAACTCCACCAGGCACAAGTTCAATAGAACCATCGCGGTAAGCTTCGGTATCATCAACCTCAGCAGAGTAAGCCTTAATATCAACAGAAACATTTCCTGAACACAAAATATTTTTCATCCTGATTACCTACAACACCTAGAGATTTTAGAGCTGTTTGAAAAAACTTTCAAACAGCTCTTTTTTTACAACTAGCTAATACTTTATACGAATTTTAAGGATATTACAACAGCGATTTTAGCAAACTCCACAGTACTCGTAGCCAGCTTCTTCTACAGCAGCCTTAATCAGAGCTTCATCAACAGTTTTTGAAGTTTCAATCGTTACAAGATTTTCTTCATGAGAAGCTGTTGCTCTTGTAATTCCATCAATAGCTTCAAGAGCTTTTTTTACGTGACCTTCGCAATGTCCGCACATCATTCCTTTTACTGTAATTTTCATAGTGTTGTTCTCCTTGTTTTCACTAAGATTTGATTGCTCTATAAAATTCTCATTTAGAGGATTTTTAACCGATTTATCTTTTTTTGCATTGTATGGATTTATAAAATTCAAACGCAATGCATTTGTAACAACGCAGAAACTTGAAAGTCCCATAGCTGCAGCCCCAAACATTGGGTTTAGCGTCCATCCAAAAGCCGCTACATAACAACCTGCCGCAAGCGGAATGCCTATTACATTGTAGAAAAATGCCCAGAAAAGATTTTCATGAATATTACGCAATGTCTTTCTGGAAATGCGGATAGCCGCAGCAACATCCATGAGGCTGTTTTTCATCAGAACAACATCAGCGGCATCAATGGCAATATCAGTTCCAGCACCAATAGCAATTCCAAGATCAGCACGAGTCAAAGCTGGAGCATCATTAATTCCGTCACCAACCATTGTAACTTTTCCATGCTGCATCAAATTACGGATTATTTCTTCTTTGCCGTCTGGCTTTACAGATGCAATCACTTCATCTACCCCAGCCTGTTTTCCAATTGCCTTTGCTGTAATTTCGTTATCGCCAGTAAGCATAACAACATGAAGGCCAAGATTTTTCAACTGCGAAATTGCAGCTGGGGAATCTTCTTTTATTGTATCCGCTACAGCTATAATTCCAAGAAGCTTAATTCCTTTTGAAAACAAGACTGGTGTTTTTCCCTGCCCAGCAAGGTCTTCCACAGTCTTCTTCATTAAACGAAGATTTGCATGAGCAGTTCTTTCTATATATTCCGCATTTCCACCATAGATTAAATCTCCATTCACAAAGGCTTTTAATCCATTGCCCGCAACGGTTTCAAAATCAGAAGTCTCATACAAAGTTGCAGAGTTTTCTTTTCCATAAGAAACAATCGCCTTTGAAATAGGATGCTCGCTCTTTGCTTCAAGTGAATAAGCGACAGAAAGAAGCTCTGCAGTTGAAGAACCGTCTGCAACAACAACATCCGTCACTTTCATAACTCCAGTAGTAATTGTTCCTGTTTTGTCCAGTGCAATAATCTGCGTGCGGCCTGCCTGTTCAAGCGAAGCAGATGTTTTAAAAAGGATTCCTGACTTTGCGCCAATTCCGTTTCCTACCATAATTGCAACAGGAGTTGCAAGCCCAAGCGCACACGGACAGCTTATGACAAGTACAGACACAGCACGTGCAATTGCATAACCAAACGACTGTCCCGCAACAAGCCAGGCAACAAGAGTAACAGCCGCAATTGCAATTACCGCAGGCACAAACACGCCAGAAACTTTATCTGCAATCTTTGCAATAGGAGCTTTGGTTGCCGCAGCATCACTTACCATGCGAATAATTTCAGAAAGAGTTGTATCTTCCCCTACCCTTGTTGCCTGGCATACCATGTAGCCAAAAGTATTTATTGTTGCAGAAGTAACTTTGTCGCCAACTTGCTTTTCCACAGGTACACTTTCGCCAGTCAATGCTGACTCATTTACGGCACTCTGCCCCTCTTTTACAATACCGTCAACAGGTATCTTGTCTCCAGGGCGGACAACAAACAAGTCGCCGACTTTTACTTCATCTATGGAAACAGTTTTTTCTTTGCCATCAACAAGTAGCACAGCCATATCTGGCGCAAGATTCATCAATGCTTTTAATGCATTTGTTGTCTTGCCTTTAGATTTTGCTTCAAGCATTTTTCCTACAGTGATGAGCGTTAAAATTGTTGCCGCCGATTCAAAATAGAACTGATTCATGTAATACATAACCTGCTCTTTATTTGCATGAACCACTGCGCCAGTCATTGCGAAAAGTGCAAATACACTGTAGCCGAATGCCGCTGTAGCACCAAGGGCAATGAGGGTATCCATGTTCGGCGACTTATGCAGCAGTCCTTTAAATCCGCTTACAAAAAATTTCTGATTAATCACCATAATGAGTGCGGAAATTAAAAGTTCATATAATCCCATTGCAACATGGTTTCCGTCTAAAAAAGCCGGAAGTGGCCAGTTCCAAAGCATGTGTCCCATTGAAACATACATGAGTGGAATTAAAAGAATGACGGATGCAATAAGACGCTTTTTCATTTTAGGAGATTCCGTATCTTTTAAAGAGTCCGAATAATCCTGCTTTGAAGATTTACTAGAATTCTGTTTAAGACTTGCACCATATCCAGCCGATTCAACCGCCTTTATAATCTGCTCTGGCGAAGCCGAACCTTCAACTCCCATTGAATTTGTAAGAAGACTTACAGCACAGCTAGAAACCCCTTCCACTGCACTTACAGCTTTTTCAACTCTTGTCTGGCATGCCGCACAGCTCATTCCCGTAACATTAAACTGCTCCATTTAAGCTCCTATTTCATCAGCTTTTGAAGAGTAACTACAAGCTCATCAATAATTTCATCATTTCCAGAACGAATATTTTCTGCAACGCATGTCCTCAAATGATTTCCAAGCAAAACTTTGTTAAAGCTGTTTAATGCACTATTGATTGCAGAAACCTGAGTCAAGATGTCAGTACAGTACGCTCCTTTTTCAAGCATACCCTCTACCCCACGTACCTGTCCTTCAATTCTTTTAAGGCGGTTCATTAAATCTTTATATTCTGTATCTGATCTGTCCTTGTGTTTTCCCGAGCAGAACGGACATTCTTCCGTTGTTTCTTCAACATTATTGTCTTTTGCCATAAAAAAACTCCTCTGCAGACTGCATACCCTTTAGGGGTATCATCTAAGAGGAGTATATACCTGTCTGGGGTATATGTCAATAGTGAATTGTGTAAACCAAAAGTAGCAAAAAAGCAACTTTAGGTCGGTTTTAAGAAGGTTCCTTCTGCATTATAATTTGCATTATAATCTACAGGAGGGCACAAATGATATTTTCTGAAAAACTTGCAATACTAAGAAAGAACAAAGGAATAACACAGGAAGGGCTTGCCGAAAAGCTGAATGTTTCACGACAGGCCGTTGCAAAATGGGAATCGGGACAGGCATACCCTGACATTGCAAATCTTATTCAGATAAGCAATCTCATGAATGTAACGGTGGACTATCTTGTGCGTGACGGCGAATGCATGGCAAATCTTTCTTCTGGAACGCCTGACAATTTAGAAGAACTCATAAAGTTCCGCCTTGAAGCAAATGTAAACACTTATGCAGCTTTCATGAATAAGGTTTCTTCTACAAGACTGGACTCGCACGATTTTCGTTATGAAAATGGAGCTTACACATATCACGACACTTATATTGGCGGTGAGCAGTTTGCAGGGGAAGAAGGTGTCTGGAAAAACGGCAAAGCCCTATATGCAATGAACTATATGGGGAGGGTTTTAGGAAAAGAATTTAGCGGCAACTTCTTAAAAGATGCACTGCGACATGCCGACACAAAAATGCCTTATCGAGGGCCAGAATATTATCAGGACGGGGAATATATCTATAAGTGTAATGTAAATGGAGACTTTACCTGGTTTCAGGGCTATGAAGAAATTTTCTGGAACGGCACAAAGGTGTACGAATGTTACTTCCACGGTGGAACACTAAAATAATAGAAACGCTTACATCTTTTTATTCTGAGAAAGGAATCTTCTATATTCACGGGGGCTGCAACCTGTACGCCCGTGAAAGATTTTATTAAAAGTTGTGGTTGACTGAAAGCCTGCTTCAAATCCGCAGTCTGTAACGGAAAGACTTTCGTTTTCCAAAAGATAAATTGCTTTTTGCACACGAATGCCTGCAAGATATTCTGGAAAACTCATCTTTGTGTATTCATTAAAAAGCTTTGAAAAATAATACTGACTCAATCCTGTTTTCTGGGCAACTTCTGACTGCGTAATATTTTCTGCAGAATGTTCTGCAATGTAACTGCAAGCATAACGGACGTATTCCCACAAACGATCGGAAAAGTTTACGTTTGCAAGACTTTCGCGGTGTTCTTTCATGACAAAATCGCCCACTGTCAGAAGGATTTCATAAACCACAACTTTGCAGCGGGTTTCTGTAAAATACTGTTTTTTGTCATGCATATCACGGATTTTATAAATCAACTCTTCTATTTTTGCTGTAAGAGCAGAATTTTCCTTTTTGCTGATAAGGTGACAGCCATTTATAAAATGAGAAGCGGCGGCAAAATCAGAATTGCTTTCTATTAAGTACGATGAAAACTGAATGAACACCATGCCGTTTTGCGGAATGTGGATAATTTCGTGAAGTTCCCGAGGCCATATTAAAAGAATGTCACCTTCTTCCGGCTCGTACAGTTTGCCGTCAACACGGAATTTGCAGCCTTTCTTTAAAATCAAAACAAATTCAGCATCATTATGCCAATGCGGAGGAAACTTAGTAGGACTTTCATCTTCCTGTGTAAAAGAAACTCCCCTGATATGCTGATAAGCAATAATTTCTTTTTCCATGTAATTAAGATAATAACAAAAAATGGGCAATTTTCAATAAAAATCTTCTTTCTTTTTTTTAAAACCTGCCTTATCCTAAAAAGCAGGTACTTATCAACTTTGTGCTAAGAAGTTCAATCTAATTTCAGGAGTTACTATGGAAAATTTTACATTCTATTCACCGACATATTTTGTCTTTGGAAAAGAAACTGAAAATGAAACAGGAAACTATGTAAAGAAGTTTGGAGGAAGTAAGGTTTTAATTCACTTTGGCGGAAAAAGTGCAAAAAGCTCTGGTCTGTTAGACAGGGTTGAATCTTCCCTTAAAAAAGCTGGCATTTCTTATGTAAGTCTTGGCGGTGTAAAGCCTAATCCAAGAAGCGGTCTTGTATACGAAGGCATTGAGCTTTGCAAAAAAGAAAAGGTTGATTTTATTCTTGCAGTCGGCGGCGGAAGTGTAATTGATTCTGCAAAGGCAATTGCAGCTGGCGTTTTGTATGATGGCGATTTCTGGGACTTTTACAGCGGAAAAGAAATTGAAAAAGCTCTGCCTGTAGGAACTGTTCTTACAATTGCTGCAGCAGGAAGTGAAGGCAGTCCAGATTCTGTCATTACAAAGGAAGAAGGCATGTTCAAGCGCGGAACTGGAAGCGATGCAATCCGTCCTAAGTTCAGCATCCTTAACCCAGCCCTTACACAAACCCTACCCCCACACCAGACGGCAGCAGGAATCACAGATATTATGGCTCATCTTTACGAGCGTTATCTTACAAATACAAAGGAAGTTGAAGTTACCGATCGTATGATTGAAGCTCTTCTTCTTACAATGAAACACGAAGGCCCTCGCGTAATTGCAGATCCAAATAATTATGAAGCACGTGCAAACATTATGTGGGCTGGCATGATGGCACACAATAATTCTTGCGGTGTAGGCAGGAGTCAGGACTGGAACAGCCACAATATTGAACATGAGCTTTCTGCTCTTTATGACTGTGCACATGGTGCTGGTCTTGCAGTAACAATGCCTGCTGTTTTCAAATATGTAATGAATCACGATGTAATGCGCTTTGCAAAAGTTGCTGTACGTGTATGGGGCTGTCAGATGGATTTTGACCATCCGGAAGTTACAGCTCTTGAAGGAATTGAAGCCCTCAGAAATTATCTTATTTCAATTGGCATGCCAAAGAATTTTGCAGAGCTGGGTGCAAAGGAAGAAGACATTCCAAAACTGGTACAAGTGCTTTGTCGTGGTGACGGAAGACCAGGTTCAATTTCTGGCTTTGTAACACTGAACGAAGATGACTGTACAAAAATCTATAAGATGATGGTTTAATATGTCTAAATTAAAAGCTTTGTTTATTGGCGGAACTGGAACTATCAGTTCCGCAATCGTAAGGGAACTTTCTCAAAGACCAGAATGGGAGGTGTGGCTTTTAAATCGCGGTAACAGGGCAGACAGAGTTCCTGCCAACGTTCACCAGATTATATGCGACATCTCAAACGAAGACGATGCCAGAAAAAAGCTTTCGGGCATGGAGTTTGACGTTGTAAATGAATTCATAGGATTTACCCTGCCTCAGGTGGAACGGGATTTCAGGCTGTTTGCTGGTAAGACTAAGCAGTATATCTACATAAGCTCAGCTTCTGCTTACAACAAGCCTTCTGCAAGCTATGTAATTACCGAGGGGACAACTCTTGCAAATCCACACTGGGAATATTCCCGCAACAAAATTGCCTGTGAAGAATTCCTTATGAAGCAATACAGGGAAAATGGATTTCCAATAACTATTGTTCGTCCAAGCCATACTTATGACGAAAGAAACATTCCCCTCGGTGTGCACGGAAAAAATGGATTTTATCAGGTGATAAAGCGCATGAAAGAAGGCAAGCCTGTAATTATTCAAGGGGACGGAACTTCGCTTTGGGCAGTTACGTTCAACAAAGATTTTGCCACTGGATACATCGGGCTCATGATGAACCGCCATGCAATCGGAGAAGCATTCCAGATTACTGGCGATGAAATTCTTTCATGGAATCAGATTTATCAGACTATTGCAGAGGCACTTGGAGTAAAATTGAATGCCTACCACGTTGCATCAGATTATTTAAGTGCCGTTGGTGACAAGTTCGGTTTTGATTTTGAAGGAAGCCTTACTGGAGACAAATCTGTTTCCGTAGTCTTTGACAATTCAAAGTTGAAAAGACTTGTTCCACAAATGCAGACTACAGCTCCATTCCATGCAGGTGTCCGCATTTCTCTTGACTATGTTCTTTCGCATCCAGAATGTCAGAAAGAAGACCCAGAATTTGACGCCTGGTGCGACAAGGTTATTTCTGCTCTTGAAGAAAGCAAGAAAAACTTTTAGGAGGAGTTTCTATGGCAATTGATTTAAGTAAGATGTCAAAACTTGGCTTTGGTCTTATGAGGCTTCCTGAAAAAGACGGTGTAATAGATATTGAGCGTGTAAAAACAATGGTAGACAGATACATGGCGTCGGGCATGAATTATTTTGACACTGCCTACATTTACCACGGAGGACATTCAGAAACCGCTGCCCGTGAAGCTCTTGTAAAACGACATCCACGCGAAAGTTTTATGCTTGCAACAAAGCTTCCTGCATGGGAAATAAAACAGGAAAGTGACATTGAAAGAATTTTCAATGAACAACGTGAAAGGGCAGGGGTTGACTACTTTGATTTTTATCTTCTGCATTCAATAGAAGATGGAGCAAACTACGACACTTATGAAAAATATGACTGCTTTAGCTGGGGCTTAAAAAAGAAAGAAGCCGGGCTCATAAAGCATTTTGGCTTTTCTTTCCACGGAAGTCCAGAGCTTTTGGAACAGGTCTTGGATAAACATACAGAAATGGAATTTGTTCAGATTCAGTTGAATTATCTTGACCGCACAAATCCTGTAGTACGCTCACAAAAGCTTTATGACATCCTTCATGAGCGCAAAATTCCTATGATAATCATGGAACCAGTTCGTGGTGGAATGCTTGCAAACATGGCTCCTGATATTGAAGCGAAGTTCAAGGCAAAAAGACCAGACAGTTCTGTAGCTTCCTGGGCATTGCGTTATGTTGCATCTCTTGAAGGCGTAATGACGGTGCTTTCGGGCATGTCTACAGAAGAGCAGATGGAAGACAATATAAAAACGTTTACAAATTTTGAAGCCATTACAGACGAAGAAATGCAGATTATAAACGAGGTTACGGAAGAAATGCTCCGCATTCCTCAGATAGGATGCACTGGATGTAGATACTGTACAGACGGATGTCCTTCTAGAATAAGCATTCCAGATGTATTCAGAACAATAAACACCTTACGCCGTTACCCTGATGACTGGCGTGCAAAAAACTTTTACTCAGGACTTATTTCACGCGCAGGAAAAGCTTCGGACTGTGTTGCTTGCGGTCAGTGCGAAAGTGTGTGCCCGCAGCATCTTCCTATAATTGATTTATTAAAGGAAGCTTCTGGCATTCTTGATCAAAAGAAAGGTGCATAAGGATTAAAGAGGTAGGATATGGAAACAATAAAATGGGGAATTCTTGGAACTGCAAATATTGCAAGGGGATGTACAATACCTGGCATAAAGCTTGCAAACAACGCTGAGCTTTATGCAATTGCAGGCCGCAGCCTTGAAAAAGCAAAAAGCTTTGCGGATGAATTTGGCTTTAAGAAATTCTATGGCAGTTATGATGAGCTTTTGCAGGACAAAGATGTGCAGGCAGTTTACATTCCATTGCCAAATAACCTTCACTTGCAGTGGGTCGTTGCTGCCCTTAAAGCGAAGAAGCATGTTCTGTGTGAAAAGCCCCTTGCTTTAAATCCTAAAGAAGCTTTGCAGATGTATGAGACGGCAAAAGAAAATGGAGTACATCTTATGGAAGCGTATGCATATCTTCACAGCCCTTACGTACAGAGTCTTAAAGAAGATGTTGCAAGCGGAATAATAGGTGATGTAGATTTTATTGACACAGCTTTTGTAACACAGGGCTATAAAGAAGACATCCGCCTTTACAAGGAAATGGGGGGCGGTGCAATGTACGACTTGGGCTGTTACTGCACAACAATGATTCTTTCGCTTATAGACTCTGAGCCAGAAACCGTAAAGTCTGTTGCCGAATTTACAGACAAAGGAGTTGATGCTGTTACAACAGGATTTATCCGCTTTAGAAATGGAGCCAGGGCTTCTTTTAATGTAGGCATGATTTTAGGGCAGAACACTAACGCTCGTTTTGACAGACTGTATATTCACGGAACAAAAGGTTGCATAAAATCTGACGTAGAATTTAATCAGTCTGGAAAAGTAAGCTACAAAATCTTTACAGAAAAGGGCTTAAAGGAAAGAAAAATAAAAGTTCCGCAAAACTACTCTTTGGAAGTTGAGCAGCTTGGAAACTGTATTCTTTCAGGAGACTCACCTTTTGTAACATCAGATTTTTCTATAAAGAATTCAAAACTCATTGACATGATAATGAAAGAGTCGGGCTATTATTAACGAAAGGAAGTTTAAACAGCCGGCTTTATCTTAATCAGGAGAATATCATGGGAAAAACACAACTTGACAGAAAAAATCTTGCAAAAAGAATTGGCATGTCTTTTTTTGGTGTAATCATTTGTGCCATAAGTGTAGGCATCTTTAAGATTGCAGCTCTTGGTGTAGATCCATTCCAGTCATTTATGGCAGGTCTTGATGTTATGATTCCACTCGATTTTGGCCTGTTATACATAATTGTAAATGTTCTGCTGCTTTCTTTTGCACTTATTTTTGACCGTCACTACATTGGAATTGCAACGTTTATAAATCTTTTTCTGTTGGGGTACATAACACAGTTTACGTATGCCTACCTGCAGACAATCATTGTAGATCCTTCTATTTTTGTACGCATCCTGTGCCTTGTCATTGGTGTCGTAATAATCTGTTTCGGTTCTGCATTTTATATGACGGCAGATTTGGGAGTTTCAACTTATGATGCTGTCGCATTGATAATCTGCAACACATGGAAAAAAGGCAAGTTCCAGTACGTAAGGATTATTACGGATTTAATCTGTGTAATTCTTGGCGTAACGCTTTTTATTCTGGCAGGCGGAAAATTTTCTGCAATTCCAACAATTGCAGGCGTAGGAACTATAATTACGGCTTTCTTCATGGGTCCGCTGATTGAGTTCTTTAATGTCCACATTGCCCGTCCGTTCCTGAATAAAAAATGAGATGCTATGAAGCATAGGGGAATAAAAGAATGGATTGTCCGAGCTTGCATACTTATGCTCGGACTGATCATTGCGCATTTTGGTGTTACTCTATTTTTGATTTCCAACCTTGGAGCCGATCCGTTCAACGTATTTGTACAAGGCATATATAGAACCATTGGAAGTAAACTGCCAGAAGATTTGCTTTCAAATGGATTTCTAACTCATGGAAGAACCCACATTGCAATTTCTTTATTAATCATCCTCATACTTCTAATCGTAGACAGGTCATATATAAAAATCGGAACTATCATCTGTATGGTTTGCGGCGGTCCGATTATTGATTTTTTTACAAAACTGTTAAGCTTAGTCTTACCGCACGAGATTCCTATTTTAGGCAGGGGATTAATGCTTGTTTTCGGATGCATCATTCTTGCTTATGGAATGACAATAGTAATAAAATCCGACGCAGGAACAGGTCCAAACGACTTGGTTGCCGTCGTAATTTCTGACAAGTCAAAACTAAAGTTTGGCATTGTCCGTTTATGTGTAGACGGAGTTTTTGCATTGATCGGATTTTTACTTGGCGGCATTCTTGGAATAGGAACACTCGTATGCATTGCCATGGTAGGGCCTATTGCGGGATTATTCATGCCTGTAAACGAAAGGGCAGTAAACATATTGGTAAATAAAGCCGTAGCTCAAAAGGATCAGGCTTCCACTCGACAGCCCGGGTAAATTGTGTAATACTGTCTGCATGGAAATTTCTTCACCTCCTCATTATACATCGCTGGCAAGTGCATTTGCCTCTCTATTTGGTACATCAGTTTCAATTAAACAGACAGACCGTGTTTCCGGCGGGGACATTAACAAAGCTTATGCCCTCACGCTGAACAGTGGCGAGCATATTTTCATGAAGGCAAATGCAAAAGATAACGCTTCTTTTTTTACTGCCGAAGCTGCAGGACTTTCTGCAATTGCTTCCACAGGGGCAATAGAAACGCCTCACATTCTTTGCACCGGCACGGATGACGGAGAGCAGGTTGGATACAGTTTTCTTTTACTGGACTATATTGAAAGCGGTAAAAAACGAGCCGATTACTGGGAAACTTTTGCACGCGAACTTGCTGCAATGCACAATGCTGATACAAAGGCTTTTGTAAGCAGTGGAAAATTCGGCTTTTTGCAGAGCAACTATATTGGAGCCAGACCGCAGACAAACACTCCTGCGGAAAGCTGGGTTTCTTTCTTCCGAGAACAACGCCTTGCCCCACAATTTAAAGCTGCCGACACCAACTTCACTTCTAATGACCGCACACTGATTACAAAGTTGCTCGATCATCTGGAAGATTTTATTGTAGAGCCAGAAAAACCAAGCCTGCTTCATGGAGACTTGTGGAGCGGTAATGTATTTTGCGGTAAAAACGGCAAGGCTATGCTTATAGATCCGGCAGCTTATGTCGGGCACAAAGAAGCTGACATTGCCATGACAGAACTTTTCGGCGGATTTCCACAGTCTTTCTACGATGCCTACAGGGAAGTAAATCCGATTCAAGACGGCTACGAAGAACGCCGCGACCTGTACAATCTGTATCATCTGCTAAATCACCTGAATATGTTCGGTCGAAATTATCTGGACCCAGTAAAAAGCATTGTTGCAGAATATGTAGGGTAATGCTCAGATAAAAACACACTGTATATAGAAAACCAAGACCCGCAGGAAAAGATTTTTTCTTTCCTACGGGTCTTTTTGTTTTTTTGCAGATTTTTTCACTTTTTTTCAGCTTTTCTATATAGAATCAAATATCACAAACATAGAAAAAAATTAGACCAGCAGGAAACGTTTAGCCATTCCTACTGGTCTTTTCGCATTAAAAATCCCCTTTTATCAAAGCATTTTTATTTCGCCGTGATTTCCTTCCCGTTTAGTTACAAGACAAGCGTTTGTTATTTTCTGCAAGAAGGACTTGTCATGACTTACAATAATCATTGCGCAGTCCAATGCTGCCAGAGCATTTTCCAACGCAAGTACACTTGTAATGTCCATGTGGTTTGTAGGCTCATCCAGTATTAAAAGTGAAAGAGGCTTTTGCACGGCAAGGGCAATCATCAGTTTGCGTAACTCCCCAGGACTTAATTCTGAATTCTCCGCTGAACTTTCTTGCTTTAGTTGAGTCAGACGTTCAGGTTCGCTCCCTAATCTATAAAGAGTTGAAAGAACTTCTCCTCGTTCAGCTTCTTCCAATGAATAAAACTCTGAAAGGATTACCTGTCTTTCATCGTCCGATATTTCCTGCGGAAGATAAAGTAATTCGGCTTTACGCCCAGCCTTTTCCAAAAGAGAAATTACATGAGTGATGAAAAGTGTTTTTCCAGTTCCGTTTTGCCCTGTAAGAGCAATCTTTACCCCACGCGTTATCTCTATATGCGGAATGTGTAACGAATAAGAACTTAAAGTTCTGTCATCCGCATTAATTTCACATTCTTCTATAACTACAGGCTTAGAAAAATCAGCTCCTTCTACAGAAAAACCTTCTTTTCTTTGTAGCGATTTTTTTATGCTGTCCCGCTTATTTTCTGTCTGACGTATCTGGCTTTCAAGCCGTGCCTTTGCATCTCCTGTACTTCTGTCTTTACCACTGATTCTGGCTGCATCAATTTTTGTTTGAGCATCGTGATCACGAGGATCTATTATTTTTTTTGAAAGCCTTGCCTTTGATTTTTGGTTTTCTATCTCAAGTTTTGCACTTCTACCTTTTTCAGATGCAGCTTTTGCATTGTATTTTTCCCATTCATTGCGAGATTGCTCCGAGTTGCTGCTTTTTAGCTCCAAGGCTTTAGAAAGACCGCAAGGATATGAATCATACACAATGCAATCTCTTCCACCTGCAAAAGAATGAGCTTCATTATGAAGATAGATTGTATGATTGCAAAGGGAATCTGCAAAAGTGCGGTCGTGGCTCACCATGATTCCACAGCCTGTAAAACTTTTTAGCACGTCACAAATCATTGCACTTGTCTGACTGTCAAGATGATTTGTAGGCTCGTCCAGTAAAAGCACTGACGGTTGTTCTGCAAGGGCACAGGCTATCTGTATGCGTTTCTTCTCTCCGCCAGACAGTGTATCGTAGCGTTCAAGCATTTCTTCTGTTACACAAAGACGCGAAAAAAAATGCCGGACTTCGTTGTCGTCTGACCAGAATGCAGTATACAGATTTTCGGGCATTTCTGCTGTTTCCTGCGCACAGTAAACACAGCTGCCTCCGCAAGAAATTTTACCTTCATCTGACGAAAGAATGCCTGCAATCAGTTTGAGCAATGTAGTTTTGCCAGTACCATTGCTTCCTGCTATACAGGTCCAGCCGTCATTTATCTGAAGTGAAAAATCTTCGAATAAGTTTGTTGAAGAAGAAGGATAAGAAAAGTTGACTTTAGTAATTTGAATTGACAATTTGGCCTCCAAAAAAGAAGCCGGTTACAGCAATATTTACTTCTAAAAATAGATTGCAACAAGTTTTTTAATTGCTGCAGAATTTTAAAAGGACACGAAAAATTTAAACTGTAACTGACTTCCATGTAGATAAAAATTAAGATAATTGGAAATCAGTTTTACAGTCTCATCGGCTATGTGTCTCCTATATGCGTTATGAATTTTATTATATTTCATAAATTTTATAATTGTCAATTGTTCATTAGTGTTCTTGGGAGAAGAAAAGGCTTTATTTATACTATAGACCGTTTTGCATCTAAAAACCTGTAGGTTTTGTGTCATAAAACCTGTAGGATTTGCGTCGTGAAACCTGTAGGATTTGTGTCGCAAAACCTGTAATAATTGTGTTACGAAACCTATAATAATTGCGTCACAAAACCTGTAGGTTTTGCGTCATAAAACCTGTAGGATTTGTGTCGCAAAACCTGTAATAATTGTGTCACGAAACCTATAATAATTGCGTCACAAAACCTGTAATAATTGTGTCGCAAATACTGTAATAATTGCGTCGTAAAACGCCACAGAAACGAGTTATATAAAATTTAAAAAAGTTTCAAAAGATAATCTTTACTTTACATATAAAAGAGCTTTATAATAGTTATTATGAAGAATCTTTTTAAATTTTTTGCCTTAACAGGCCTTTCCCTGTTGTTTATTGCCTGCGATAGCAAAGGTCCTAAACAGCATTCAAAAGGACCTCTTCCAGAAGAAACTGTCTCCGGTTCTGTTTTGAACGTATCATTTGATTCTACTATCGACAGTTTAGACCAGCAGAAAGCTGTATATGCCAGCGCATTTGAAATTATTGGTTCTCTTATTGATGGTCTTATGCAGATGGCAGATGATGGCTCTGTAAAAAAAGCTATCTGTGAAGAAGAAATTGTATCTCCAGATGGTCTTCTCTATACATTCAAACTTAGAAAAGACGTATTTTGGTCGAATGGAGACCCTGTAACAGCCGATGACTTTGTTTTCGGCTGGCAGAGAGCTGTAGATCCAGCAACAGAATCTGAATACGCATTCCTCATGAGCGATATTGCTCAGGTAAAGAATGCAGGTGCAATCATGGCAGGCCAGATGGAACCAAATCAGCTGGGCGTCCGAGCTATTGATGACTACACATTTGAAGTACAGCTTACAGTTCCAGTCTCATTTTTTGACCAACTCTTGTATTTCTGTACGTTCTATCCTGCAAACCGTAAATTCATTGAAAAGGTTGGTGATAAATACGCAACAAGCCCAGACACCTATCTTTCTAACGGAGCCTTCCTTCTTACAGACTACAAGCCAGATCCAAAAAGCATAAAGCTCATGAAGAACACGGCTTACTACGATGCAAAAAATGTAAAGCTTGCAGGGCTTAATTATGTTCATGTAAACGATGGTGATGATGCAGTAAGACGCTATCAGAGTGGGGAAATTGACCTTGTAGAACTCAGCGGAGATCAGGTACAGGCACAGAAAGACCATCCGGATTTAAAATACATCGATTCTGGATTCCTTTATTATCTGTCATTCAACTTTGATCATCCATATTTCCAGAACATCAACCTGCGCAAAGCAATATCTCTTGCCTTTGACCGCGAAAGCATTGCAGCAGAAATTGCAGACGGTTCAATTGCATCTTATGCATGCGTCCCAAAGGGATATACTTTCAGCTCAACAGGCAAGGACTTTACTCCAAATGAAATAGAATTCCCAGAAGTCTGTTCTTACAATCCTACAGCTGCAAAAAAGTATTATGAACAGGCCCAGAAAGAGCTGGGAAGAAAGACATTTGAATTTGAATTCCTCATTGCAGACCAGCCAGCACTGCATATTGCTGCAACCTCACTAAAAAAACAGGTAGAAGCCCTTCTTCCAGGCATAAAGATGAACATGAACTTTGTTCCAAAGAGCGAACGCCGGAAACGCATGGTAAGTCACGACTTTGAGCTTGGTTTTACAAACTGGGGTCCAGACTATGCAGACCCAATGACATATCTTGCAATGTGGGTAACAGGAAACGACAACAACCATGGAAATTACAAAAACCCACAGTACAATGCCCTCATTTCCAGCTGTACAGACGGCGACTTGTGTACAAAGCCTGATGAACGCTGGACAGCACTTAAAAGGGCTGAAACAATGGTCATGGAAGATGTTGCTGTAGTTCCTGTTTATCAGAAGTGTAATGCAGATCTTATCAAACCGAATGTAAAGGGAATTGCATTCCACGCTGTTGCCATAAACAGAATTTACAAGCATGTAGCAAAATAAGGAGACTGAGTAATGGAAGAATCTATAAATAAGAAATACAGCCATCTTGCAGTCAGCTTTTCAACTAAAATTTTTATAGTCCTCATCTTATTCTTTACAATTCAGACAATGCTTCTTGTAAGACTTGTAAAGAAATTCTCAAAAGACGACTATTCATCTTTCAGTGAAAAGGTTGTAGAAGAAGATGCAGGAAAAATAAGTAACTGGAACGAAGTTCTGGTAAACGACCTTCGCATCTATTCTGAAAACGATGTAACAAAGGCTGGCAACACGGATGAAATTATTGCATGGATTTTCAGCCATGAAAACATCCGCAATAAATACTTTAACTACATCATGTACTGTACTCCAGACGGAGTTGGACATGCCAGTGACGGAAGAAACATTACCGTAATCTCCATGCCGTTTTTCCGTGCAATCATGAATAACAGGCAGGAAAGATATGTTTCTAACATTGAATTCCTTTCGGACGGTTCTGTGTGTTACTATATTGCCCGTCCTGCATACAATGCAAAAGGCGACTTAATTGGAGCATTTGCAGGTGCCGTAAAGCTTGACGAAATTGACAAGATGGTTGGACAGCTTTCGCTTGGTAAAGAAGGAAGAGCTATTCTTGTAGGAAATGACGGAGTTCTTATTTCCCACATGTTCGGACAGGACAAATACATGGACCTTTTTTACAGTGACAAAGCTGGTTATAGAGGTCTTAAAGAACTTGCAGAAGCTGCCGTAAACGACCCAGAAGGTGACGGATATTTTTATGATCCTAAAGGTGTAAAATATTACACTTCTTACGAGCCTGTTCCAGGAACTTCTTGGATTACAATGCTTACAATCCCTGTTAAGCAGATTGATGTTGCAGGAAACTCTTTAAGAACAACAATCATCATAATCAGCATATTTATTGGTCTATTCCTTATTGCAACTTGTATTGTCCTCTTGATTTTTGCCCTCAAGCCACTGACTATTGTCCGTGACAGCATTAATAAGATTGCAACTGGTAATGCAGACTTGACTCAGAAGCTTGAAGTAAAGACTAATAATGAAATTGGTGCTTTGGGAGACGGCTTTAACCAGTTCATGGGAAAACTCCACTCAATTGTTTCAGGTCTTAAATACTCAAAGCAGACTCTTAAAGAGGTAAACACTGGTCTTCAAGACAGAATTGAAGATAACGGTAAATCAATTCATGACATCATCAAGGATTTGAATGATATAGAATCGCAGGTTCAAAATCAGGCAGCTTGTGTTTCTGCAACGGCAACCGCTGTTGAAGAGATTTCAAAGAACATTGAATCTCTTGAACGCATGATTGAAAAGCAGTCTAACGGTGTTACAGAAGCATCAGCTGCTGTTGAACAGATGATTGGCAACATCAACAGCGTAAACAATTCTGTTGGCAACATGGCAAACTCATTTACAGATCTTACAAACAATGCAAAAGAAGGTGTTTCGCGACAGCATGCTGTAAATGAAAGAATTAAGCAGATTGAAGATCAGTCAAAGATGCTTCAAGACGCTAACAAAACAATTTCTGCAATTGCAAGCCAGACAAACCTGTTGGCAATGAATGCCGCAATCGAAGCTGCTCATGCTGGAGCTGCTGGTCAGGGATTCTCTGTTGTTGCTGACGAAATCCGTAAGCTTTCTGAAACTTCTTCTAACCAGTCAAAGAAAATCAGAGACGAATTAAAGAAGATTCAGGATTCTATTAATGATGTTGTTTTTGCTTCGCAGTCTTCAAGTGAATCTTTCAACTCTGTAAACAGGAGCATTGAAAGCACACAGCAGCTTGTATTGCAAATAAAGGCTGCAATGGAAGAACAGCAGGAAGGTTCAAAGCAGATTGTTTCTTCTCTTAACCTCATGAACAACAATACATCGGAAGTTCGTGCAGCTTCTCATGAAATGGCTATCGGTAACCAGCAGATTCTTAAAGAAGTTGACCAGCTTAGAGATACAACTTCTGTAATAAAAGAAAGTATGGCGAAAATTTCCAATAGTGCCGAAAACATTAAGGGAACAAGTTCTGCTCTTAATGACATTTCAGGCTCAGTCCACAAGACTGTAGAAGAAATTGGTAGTCAGATAGACTTGTTTACTGTATAAGATAAGGCAATATCTTAAAAGAGAAAGGCAGTCGGTATTCATTTACCGACTGCCTTTTTTCATGTCTTCGCAATTTTAGATAAGTTTACAGGCTTCCTATACAGATTACAATTCCAGATATAATCAGCATTACAATAACTATCTTTTTAATTATCTTTTCATTCAAAACAGAACTGCACTTCATTCCTAAAAACAATCCCGTCAGCATAAAAGGAATCAGCACAAGGGCCTTTTTTAACACTGAAAAACTAATAATGCCTGTCAGTGCATAGAGCAGAATCCTAAACGTATTTTCTACCAGAAAGACAATGCAAATATTAGCCTTAAACTCTTTTGTATCTTTGGAAACTCTTCCTAAGTAAGCGCCAAGTAAAGCCCCAATCCCATATAATCCGCACAATAGTCCAGAAATAAAGCCTATGACAGTCAAAACTATTTTTGAGGACTTTCCTTTTCCAAGATGACTGCTAAAGACTTCCCTCAAAAGCATTTCACAGCCAATAAAAACAACAACTAAGCCAAAGGCAAATTTTACAACTTTTACATTTGTGTTTTTAAGAATAAAAATTCCCGGAATGCTCCCTGCCAGCACTAAAATAGATAGCGGAATGCACACAGCCTTTCGGATAGATTTTCTTTCTTTCCATGCCATTATCAAATTTGTGGGATAGCCTAAAATTAATTCCACTGGGGAAATGTTTATATTGCTGTTTGAAAATGCCAGAATACTGTTAAAAACCAAAGTATTTGCAAATCCACAAAGCCCTTTTACAAAAAACGCTATTACAGCTGCCAATATCCATATAATCAAAACACACCTCGAACAACATAAGGTTTGCACTGTGCCAAAATTATGCAGGAACCTTCTACGGTTATGGGAAGTTCCATTTGTGCAATAAAACCTGCCGCAGCTTTTGCCTGTTCACAAGAAAGCCTTGTCGCAAGAGCAATATGTGGCATAAAATACTCTGGTAAATAAAAACCATTGTTAGCTACCGAAGAGTAGGGGTGCATTATCTCGTGAAGAGCAGCATTCCATTTGCAAAGTAGGGTCGTGCATTTTTCTGATGGCAACAGAAAAACCGCTTTATTCTTGACAATTTCAGCTCTATCAAACATAACCATCGTTTGTTTTATTTGTTCTGCTTGCTTTACAGATATTTGCTGAACAAACTTACCGACAGGTAGCATTAATTGGTCCGCAGACTCTGCATGAAACATCCCCAAAGTCAGATGAGGCATAATGCGCCCGTCTATGCGGAAATTGTTTCCTGTAGTCACTGCAAGATTGTGTATTGTGCCATTGAGAAGTTTTTCTGATTGTGGCGAAAAATGCAGGCTGACGGCAAATGTTTGCATAGATTACCTGCGCTTTCTAAGCAATCTTAAAATGCCTCCCACAAAAGTAAAGCCCCAAAAACCTGCAAGCAGTATTACATAAATAAAAATGTATTCTCCATTCCTGCGGCATATTAGGGGATTACTAGGGTCGTAGTAGATTGTGACATGAGTTTTCTTAAAGAACATGGAAACAGTAAGACGACTCTGAATTTTTTCGCCCTGTGCACGATATTCAATATCAGCATAATAAGAGTTTGATATCTTCAGTTGTGCAGGAGCGTCATAATTTATTTTATAAATCCTTACAACAGAAGCTTCTGTTTTTACAAGTGATTTTATTGATATTCTGTCCCAAATAAAGAAAGCGGCACAAATTATAAACAAAATCATGCCTATGGTAATAAAAATGCCAGAAAGCATTGAGGGCGATTTATTGCCATATTCTGTAACTTCAATTTTATTAGTTTTGGTATCAATGTTAATGTCAGCGCCTATACTAATCTGAATGCTGGCAAGTCTATTTTTAATCATGTAAAGGCCTAGAATAATAAAGACTATGGCAAACACAAAGCCTAACGCAAGCATTCCTATTACAAACGCAGGATTATATTCCCGTGAAGAAATGCCGTTGACGATTGTTGTTATATAAAAGAACTCTTCATTACCAGCATTCTTCCAGATTATAAAAGCCATTAAAGCGGCAGTTAATACGCCAATAATAAAAAGCACGACACCTGTAAATACAGTCTTTGGGCGATTTTCGTTTGCCTCTTCATTAAAATCCTTAGACATTGCAATCTCCTATATTATTAAGCCATAATTTAAAAGTTCTTCCAGTTTTTCTTTTGATTTTTTTGCTTCATACTTATACATCAAGAAGAATATTAAAGCAAATAAAGGAAATCCAACTAAAGTAATAAAAAAAGAAATAAAATCCCTTTCAAGAAGGATTAAAATGCTCCCTAATATTCCACCTGGAAGCCATATTGAAAAAAATATAATTGCAAAAATAGGCATTCTCATCTTTACGCTCACTTTGCAGCCACCTTCAATTTCCTCAATCTCCCCTTTTATTACAGGCAAAATATCATTACGGTAATGTATGATTCTTAAAAGGCTAAAGGAATCCTCAAAAACCTTTCCTTCAAAAAATTTCCCGCTGTTTCCTTTAAAATCAAATATAGACGTTCTGGTATGTGTATTTTCTTTTATTATTCTAAGAACTTCTTCTTTTGATTTACTTGTCTCAATTGTAAATTTCATATTTTATTTATCCTCACAATTTTTAATATGCACTGCATTTCTTTATTTCGCTCCAGAAGGTCATAAATGCCGTCTTCCGAAAGAACTCCACGCTTTACATCTTTGCCAAACAAGCCTTTTTCTTCCAGTTCAAAATCTTTTTTCCACTGAGGGCTTTCATAATATTCTGCAAGTTTACAAAGTTCCGGCTGAAAAGCTTTATATTCTGCAATCTTTTCTTCAAGTTCATCTAAAATAGTATGAGCCTTGTCCAAAATTGCTTCCATTTGGCATACATGATTTGGTACGTTCATAAAAGTTCCTTTTTTATCTTACCATAAAACAAAAGACAAAAAAAATCCCTCAGAACTGAAGTGCACTTCAAATCTGAGGGATTTTGCATTTTAGTAATGCTATTTATTCTTCCCCTTCGGCTGCAATCTTATCAATACCCACTACATAATCAGGATCTTTAATGTCTACAACGCGGATGCCGCTTGCAGCTCTTCCCTGAACAGTAATGTCGCTTGCTTTTACGCGGATTGAAGTGCCCTGGCTTGTAATGCACATAAAGCTGTCTTCATCCTTAACCGTAAGAGCGCCAATAATTTCGCCCTTATCATCAATGTTACCAAATACTCTCTGTCCGCCCGTTCCGCGTCCATGAGCAGCAAAATCAGAGAACTCTACGCGTTTTCCAACACCTTTTTCTGTAATGACAAGAATCTTTGCTTCTGTATCTACATGAATAGTAGCACAAATTTCATCGCCTTCAGAAAGCTTCATTCCTGTAACACCATGACTTGCTCTTCCCATTGGGCGAACTTCTTCTTCGCTTATACGCAAAGCCTGACCTCTGCGGCTTACAAGAAGGATTTCATCTTTTCCGCTTGAAAGAATTGCACTTACCAGAGTGTCACCTTCATCAAGACGCACCGCCTGCATACCTTTAGCCTTAGCATTACGGAATTCGTTTGTCATTGTCTTTTTAACAATGCCGTTAGCTGTTGCCATAAACAGATACTGTTCTTCAGAGAACTCCTTCATGCTTACAATCGTAGTAACTTCTTCATTTGCAGTTACAGCAAGCAGGCTCTTAATATGAGAACCGCGGCTAATCTTACTTGCTTCTGGAATTTCATGTACCTTAACCCAGTAAGATTTACCAGCATTGGTAATGAACATGAGATAATCATGAGTAGAAGCAATGAATATCTGGTTAATATAGTCTTCTTCAACAAGCTTTGCAGAAATAGAACCCTTTCCGCCGCGAGCCTGACTGCGATACTGACTTACAGGGATTCTCTTGATATAGCCGAGTTTAGAAACAAGAATGACAACATCCTCTTCTTTTATCATGTCCTCAACATTGATTTCTTCAACTTCACCTGCAACAATATCAGTTCTGCGGTCATCGCCGTACTTTTCTGCAATTTCGTTAGTTTCAGTCTTAATAAGAGCAAGAATCTTTTCGTGATGAGCAAGCAAATCTTCAAGATGGGCAATCAAAGCCTTGATTTCTTCCATCTCTTTTCTTAATTCGTCAATGCTCAAGTTTGTCAGGCGTTTAAGCTGCATATCAACAATAGCCTGAGACTGAACATCATCAAAGCCGAATCTTTCCATAAGACGAGCTTTTGCTTCTTTTTCATCACGGCTGGCACGAATAATCTTGATTACTTCATCAATTGCATCTACAGCAACTATGAGAGCTTCAAGTATGTGCTCGCGGGCTTTTGCCTTTCTAAGTTCAAACTGTGTACGACGTGTAATTACGTTGTCGCGATGTTCAACAAACAGCTGTACAAGCTGCTTTAAGTTCAAAATCTCTGGGCGGCCCTTTACAAGAGCAAGGTTTATAACACCAAATGTAGACTGCAATGGAGTCTTCATAAACAGCTGGTTTATGACAACCTTAGTCATTGCTCCACGCTTAAGGTCAATAACAATTCTCATGCCCACGCGGTCGGAAGACTCATCATTTACACCGCTTATGCCCTCAATAACCTTATCGCGTACATATTCTTTTATTTTCTGTACAAGGTCACCAGTATTTACCTGATAAGGAACTTCTGTAAAGACAATAGATTCTCCGCCTTTGCTGTCAACTTCAATAGTAAAACGACCGCGGATTAAAACCTTACCGCGACCTGTGCGGTATGCATCTTTAATGCCCTGTTTACCAAAGATAATGCCACCAGTAGGGAAGTCAGGACCTTTGATATAAGTCATCAGTTCATCTATTGAAATGTCAGGATTGTCTACATAAGCCGAAACAGCACCAGCAATCTCTCTTAGATTGTGTGGTGGCATGTTGGTAGCCATACCAACCGCAATACCATTTGAGCCGTTTGCCAAAAGGAATGGGAACTTAGCGGGAAGAACAACAGGCTCTTTTGTAGTTTCATCAAAGTTAGGAATAAAATCAACAGTGTCTTTGTCAATGTCGGCAACCATTTCCTCGGCAAGACGAGACATCTTTGCCTCAGTGTAACGGTATGCAGCGGGTGGGTCACCGGCAATAGTACCGAAGTTTCCCTGAGGAGTAATTACCGGATAGCGGAGTGAAAAATCCTGTCCCAAGCGAACAAGAGCATCGTAAACAGATGCGTCTCCGTGTGGGTGATACGAACCGAGTACGTCACCGACAATCTTTGCACATTTACGTGTAGGTCTGTTAAAAGTAAGACCTCTTTCATCCATTGCATACAAAATGCGTCGGTGAACAGGTTTAAGACCGTCACGTACATCAGGAAGGGCACGGCTTACAATAACAGACATGGAATAGTCTATGTAAGCTTTTTTTACTTCCTGGTCAATCGGGCGTATTATCAGTGTTCCACCTTCAGGGGTGGCAATTTCATTTTCCATTATATTTCACTCCATCTGGAATATTAAACATCAAGATTTGCATATACCGCATTTTCTTCAATGAACTTGCGGCGAGGTTCTACAGCTTCACCCATACATGTGCTGAAAATCTGATCTGCAGCAACAGCATCTGGAATAGTAACCTTCATCATCTTGCGGTGAGCAGGATCCATAGTAGTCTCCCACAACTGTGTTCCGTCCATTTCACCAAGACCTTTATAGCGCTGAACTGTCAGCTTATCCACAGGAACACCGAATTCTGCAATGGCAGAAGCCTTTTCTTCTTCATCGTAAACGTATTTTATCTTTTTGCCGTACTGAACCTTAAACAAAGGAGGCATTGCAAGATACACATAACCGTCTTCAATAATTTTAGGCATGTAACGGAAGAAGAACGTCAAAAGCAGCGTGCGGATATGGCTTCCGTCAACATCAGCATCGGCCATGATGATAATCTTGTGATAACGCAGCTTTGTAATATCAAAATCTTCACCAATGCCTGTTCCCAAAGAAGCAATTACAGGCTCAAGCTTTTCGTTGTTCATAACCTTATCTATGCGGCTCTTTTCAACGTTAAGCATCTTTCCCCACAAAGGAAGAATTGCCTGAGTCTTTGAATCGCGACCTTTTTTTGCAGAACCACCTGCAGAGTCTCCCTCAACAATGTATACTTCGCATTTTTCAGGATCTTTAAGAGAACAGTCAGCAAGTTTTGCAGGAAGACCAAAGTCCAATCCCGTCTTTTTGCGGATATTTTCCTTGGCACGACGTGCTGCAATGCGGGCAGAAGCCTCGTTTACAGCCTTTTCCAGAATTATATCCGTAATTTTAGGATTCTGTTCACACCACAAAGTAAGTTTTTCTTTTACCAGTGTGTTTACATATTCCTTTACTTCGGTGTTTCCAAGCTTTGTCTTTGTCTGACCTTCAAACTGAGGTTCTGGAACCTTTATGGAAATGACAGCGGTTAAACCAGAGCGGACGTCTTCGCCAGAAAGTTTTTCATAGTTAATCTTTTTATCATCTTTCTTAGAAGAATCCTTCGATTTCTTTGCATCTTTAATTTCAAGCTTTTTCTGTAATTTTTCGCGGGTTTCAAGAAAGCGGTTAAGGGTAACAGTAAGGGCAATCTTAAAGCCTTCAAGATGTGTACCGCCTTCTTTTGTATTAATGTCGTTTACATAGGCATAAATGTTTTCATTGTAGCCGTCATTGTACTGCAAGGCAATTTCCATCTGAACGCCATTGTTTTCACCACAGATATAAACAGGTTCATCAGGAACAACATTTTTTCCTTCGTTAAGGAATGTAGCAAAGTGCTTAATTCCTCCGTCAAACTTAAATACAACTTCTTTTACGTTTTCAAGACGTTCATCACGGAAAATAATTGTAATGCCAGGATTTAAGAATGCAAGTTCACGAAGTCTTTTTGCCAGTTCATCAAAATTGTATGTAGTTGTTTCTTTAAAAATAGTAGCATCAGCTTTCCAGCGGATAGTAGTACCGTGTCTGTCGGTATCGCCTATGCATTCAACCTTAGATTTAGGCTTTCCTTCTGCATATTTCTGCTGATATTTTTTTCCGTCTTTGTGAACAAAGGCTTCCATCCACACAGAAAGGGCGTTAACACAGCTGACACCAACACCATGAAGACCACCAGAAACCTTATAGTTTGATTTATCGAATTTACCGCCAGCATGCAGACGTGTTAAAACAAGCTCCAAAGCTGAAACATGCTCAGTAGGATGAATTTCTACTGGAATTCCACGACCATCATCTTCTACACGGCAGATATCGTCCCGTTCAAGTGCAACCGTGATGTTCTTACAGAAGCCTGCCATAGCTTCATCTATACTGTTGTCTACAACTTCATAAACAAGGTGATGAAGTCCCTGTGGACCAGTAGAACCAATGTACATACCTGGTCTTTTGCGAACAGCTTCCAGTCCCTTTAAAACCTGAATACTGCTGGCTGAATACTGATTTGCTTCGTCTGACATGTTTTACCTAAGATTATCCCTATCCCTAAATTGTTGCGGAATTTTAGTATACTCTTATTGAAAAAAAAAGTAAAGGCAAGCTATAATACACTGCTATGAGTGAACAGAATTATAGAGTTTTTTTTGATGAAGCACTTCATCAAATTGAAGAAAATTTTAAAAATAAAAACAAAATAGATGAATTCAAATTATGGTTTAAGATGGAATATGTTGAAGATACTCTATCTGAAATAACTGTTTCTGTTCCTTCAAAATTCATGTGGCAGCAGATGGTTACCCGCCAGTATGAAAGCATGTTGCAGGAAAAAATACAGGAGCTTACAGGGCAGAAAATAACCTTTAAGCCAATGTATCCGGAAAAACCAGTATCATCTACAGAAAACGTTGCAGAAAGTAACCCAAAAGCAATTCCGCAGCCAGCTGAAGTCAAACATAATGTTCAGGTAAAGCCTGCAGCTTCTCAATCCATTGAGGAAATAAAGAAAAACATAAAAAAACATCCTCAGCTTAATGAAGATTATACATTCGATACCTTCGTAGCAGGTGAAAATTCAGATTTTGCCTACAACGTATGTAAAGCTGTAGCAGAAAACCCTGGTAAACAATACAACCCTATGATAATTTACGGTGGAGTAGGACTGGGCAAAACTCACCTTATGGAATCCATAGGAAACTATATTTACGATTCTTCAAACGGAATTTCCAAGATATGTTATATTTCCGCAGAAAACTTTACGAATGAATTTATTTCGTCCATTAACAACAAGACAATGGAAAAATTCAAGAAAAAGTACAGGGAATTAGACGTTCTTCTTGTTGATGACATTCACTTCCTGCAAAACAAGGAAGGCATTCAGGAAGAACTGTTCCACACGTTTGAAGCACTTTACAACAGAAAGAGTCACATGGTCTTTACTTGCGACCGCCCTATAGCAGAGCTTAAAAACATAGAAGACCGCTTAAGAACTCGTTTTTCTAAGGGAATGTGCATTGACTTGCTGCCTCCTAATTATGAGACCCGTAAGGCAATCCTTCAGAAAAAGCTTGATATTCTCGGAAAAACAATTCCATCAGACGTAATAGACTATATTGCTAAAAATGTTAATACAAACGTAAGGGATTTGGAGGGCTGTTTAACCAAGATGATTGGCTATACAGAACTTATGGACAAGCCTCTTACAATAGATATTGCCCAGAGAGAGCTGCGCGACACCTTCAGCCAGCCAGCTAACGGTCTTATTAACATTGAAATGATTCAGAAAGTGGTTTGTGACCATTACAACATTTCTTTGAGCGATATAAAAAGCAAAAAAAGAAACAAGAAATACATTGTTCCACGCCACATTGCCATTTACATTGCAAGAAACATGCTTGATTATTCATATCCTGAGCTTGGAAACGAGTTTGGTGGCCGTGATCATACTTCTATCATGCACGGCTATGAAAAAATAGAAGAGCAGCTAAAAGTAGATTCCGCACTTGATACCACAATCCAAATGCTCATGCGTGAAATTAAAGATTTCAAAAAATAAAATAAGGATTATAAAAAAATCCCTGTACATTAAAATGTGCAGGGATTTTTTTTTACTTTCTTTGTATGTTAGTTCCCGTAATTAGGATTTGTTTGTGCCACTTTCAATATTCCATAATCTGCATTTATGGAATATAAGACCGTGTCATCAGTTTCATCAAAATCAACAACATTATCCGTCCAGAGTTCGCACTGACTGATTACAGTTTTAAGAGCATCTTCCTGACCTTCCGGCGGATATTTGTATTTTTTGAGCAATCGCTTTACGAGTATTCGCATCTTAGCTCTGGCAGATTCTTTTTTCTGCCAGTCGATGGTTTTGTTTTTACGGAGAGTTTCAGAGATCTCCTTTGTAAGTGCTACAAGATCTTCATTCGAATAGAAATCTTTTACGGCTTCTGGCTTTGTGAGTGCATCGTAGAAAGCAAGTTCTTCATCTGTTAATCCGAGCTTGTTTCCTTCTTCACTTGCATGAAGCATTTCATTTGCAAGCTTTAAAAGTTCCTGGATGACTTCTTCATTTGTGAGCATGCCGTTAAGATAGCGATTTAGAGTCTGCTGAATCAGCTCACTGAAGTTTTGAGATTTTACAAGGTTTGTGCGCTTGTAGACTTTTACCTGCTCAGCAATGAGTTTCTTGAGCATTTCAACTGCAAGATTTTTTTCTTTCATCTTTGCAATGTTTTCAAGAAAGGTCGGGTCAAAGAGATTTACTTTTTCGCCAACATCAGAAAAAAGGTTTATAACGCCGTCAGATTTTACTGACTGCTTGAGAAGTTCATTTATTCGCTCATTAATTTCTTTTAAGCTGAACTTTTTGCCGCTTGGATTATATAAAAGCCGTATTACGAGAACTCGAACAGATTCAAAGAAAGCCGCTTCAAGCCTCATCTGCTCTTTTACCATAGAAGAACAAAGAGAAAGAGCTTGTTTGAGCATAAGAGCTTCTTTTATGAATGTCTGTTTCTTTTCTTCCTTGTCTGGTGCAACAATAAAGTTTACGGCTCCACTGATTGTCATACCGCGTTGTAAATCAGAACCTTCATAGAACGGAGTGTAATCATATCCAAAGAAAAGATTTCGGCAGATTTCGAGTTTTTCCTGAAACTTAGGGAAGGCCCGTTTTGCAACATCCATTTCGCCATAGTTTTGACGGTCACGGACAGTGTAGTCGTTCATGGCCTGTTTGAGGGCACTTGCGATGCCAACGTAATCAACTACAAGTCCACCTTCCTTATCTTTGAAGACTCTATTTACACGGGCAATTGCCTGCATAAGATTGTAGCTTTCCATCGGCTTATAAACATACATTGTTGCAAGACTTGGAACATCAAAACCTGTAAGCCACATATCAACAACGATTGCAATTTTAAGAGGGCTGTCATTATCTTTGAATCGGGTTGCAAGTTCCTGCTTGCGATGTTTGTTGCCGATTATTGCACGCCATTCTTCCGGATCTTTGTTGCTTTCGGTCATTACAACGGCAATACGTGCATCATCACCTGGAACAGTAATCTGCTTTGAGCCAACTGTAACCTGTGAAGTTGTTCCCGCCCAGCCTGGCCGCAATTCCAGAATACGATTAAAAATCTTCATCGCGATAGAACGGTTATAAGCAACAATCATTGCTTTTCCGGTATACAAATATTGGCGTTCGTTTTCGTAGTGATTCAGAATATCATCAACGAGAGAGTTGATTGTTTTTTCGTGGCCGAGGATTTCTTCCATCTTGCCAAGTTCGTGCTTACTCTTTTCGATTACTTCTTCAT
>CAMVEQ010000006.1:0-64751 GCA_947166545.1 uncultured Treponema sp.
CTCTTTCTGATTATTTAAAAAAGACTTTTGGATCAAAAGTCTATAAGCTTTCACTTTCTACTGGATGTACCTGTCCGACGCGTGACGGTACAAAAGGTTTTGGTGGCTGTACGTTCTGTTCTGCTGGTGGCTCTGGCGATTTTGCTACTGCACCAGAAGATATTTCTATTCAAATCCAAAAAGCAAAGCTGAGGGTTGACAGTAAATTCCCCAAAAAGACATCTGAACCAGAGCGAAAATATATTGCATATTTTCAATCTTTTACAAATACTTATGCTTCTGTTGCTGTACTTAAGCCTTTGTTTATGAAGGCTATTTCATTTCCTGAAATTGTAGCTCTTTCAATAGGCACGAGACCTGACTGCTTGCCTTCTGAAATTGTAGATATGCTTTGCGAATTAAATGAAATAAAGCCTGTCTGGGTTGAATTGGGACTGCAAACTGTTCATGAAACAACTGCAATGCGTATTCACCGCGGTTATGAGCTTTCTGTATTTGAAGATGCCTACAGGCGTTTGAAAGAGAGGGGCATTAGTGTTGTTGTGCACGTGATATTAGGGCTGCCTGATGAAACTCATTCTGATATGCTTGAAACGGTGCAGTATCTTTCGGGGCTGACACCTGTGCTTGACGGCATAAAACTTCAAATGCTTCATGTTCTTGAAGGAACTGCTTTAGGTGAAGAATATAAACGGCATCCTTTTCATGTTTTTACTTTGGAAGAATATTGTAAGATTGTTGCGGATTGCTTAAAGATTATTCCTCCTCAGACTGTTGTTCATAGAATTACAGGGGACGGACCGAAAAAACTTTTGATTGCACCATTGTGGAGTGGCGATAAAAAGCGTGTGCTAAATACCCTTCATTCTTACATTCAGCAGGTATAACTGCTTGTCGCTCATCAAGACATCATGATATAATTACCGCACTTATTATGAAGACGACACTGTTCAAATTTTTTCTATTTTCAATTCTGTTTATATCATTAACTTCTGCAGTTTTTTCTGCAGACAGAAAACTTTCTGGAAATGATGTTTATGCTTCTGCTCCTTCTTTTGCAAAAAAAAGAATAAAAAATGCAGATTCTCTTATTGCTTCTAAAAAATATAAAAGTGCTTGGGATGCTTTAGGAGCAGATGACAGTGATTATATCATTGCTAAAAAGGTTGAACTTTGTACGCAGTATTTTGCAAATACGGAAGCTCATACATCTTTTGCATTTAAGGACTTAAAGGCAAAGGAAGTATTAAATGAAGTTCGTCTTAATCCTGGTAAGCTGGACATGGTTTCTTATGGTGTAGAAAAAATTGTTCAGCAGTATGAAAAGCAGTACGGAACTTCTCCGTGTATTAATTATGCGCTTGGAAATTATTATTATGAAGTGCTTCTTTTATTTGGAGACAGCTGGATAAAAACTGAGCCTGAAACAAGGGCTCTTGCACGTGATAATCTTAAAAAGGCTGTCGATTTTGGATTTTATGATGCAAGAGCTGCTCAGCGGTATGCAAATTTGTGCATGGAAGAAGGCAGCTATGAAGAAGCTGTTAGCTACTATAAAAAGTCTCTTGACTTGGATGGCTCTAATGCAAATGCTCTTTATAATTATGCGTTGAGCCTTATGTCTTTAGGTAAGTTTGCAGAGGGAATTGAACCTGCCAATAAAGCTGCTGCTGCATATAAAGATGATAAAGAATTTCAACTTGATGCTTACATTCTTGTTGCAGAAGCATATCTGTGCCTGCAGGATGTTCCAAATGCAGAAAAATTGCTTTTGAAGTTAAAGGCAGATTTCCCTGATTCATATTTGCCAGATATGAAACTTGGTGATATGTATGCTGCTGCAAATAATCTAAGCAAAGCTTCTGAGGCTTACTTAAACTGTTTTAAAAAGAACCCGAAAAATCTTCAATGGTTTTATCAGATATTGGGAATGTATGTTAATGCTGGCTTTATTCAGGATGCCGAAAACTTGTGTAAGGATGCCATAGAAGCATTTGAAGGAAAGTCTTCTGAATTAGGTTATCTTTATACATTTCTTGCAAATGTTTACATTGAAGCTAAGAACTTTACTGAAGCTCTTTCTGCAATAGACAAGGCAGAAAAGTTCTTTGATGCTGTCGGCATAACAAACTTAAAGGAAAGCCTTGAGCAGATGCGACAGGCTTGCAGGAAATAAAATGATTCGGTTGGATAAACTTCTTGCAAATAATGGTTTTGGCTCGCGTAAGGATGTTAAGTCTCTTATTCATAGTGGGGCTGTAACTGTGAATGGGGAAATGCCTTCTGCTGTTGATGTTCATGTTGATGCAGAAAAAGATGAAGTGTCCGTAAATGGAAAGCCCCTTGTTGTAAAAAAACATATTTATATTATGATGAATAAGATTGATGGATATGTTTGCTCAACAAAGGATGGTGCTCATGCTACTGTGTATGAACTTTTACCTCTGGAGTTTAGACGTAAATTTTCTGGTGTGGAAGTTAGTACTGTAGGTCGGCTTGATGTTGATACAGAAGGACTCTTGATTTTTACGACAGACGGCGATTTGCTTCATAGGCTTACATCCCCAAAGAATAATGTTCCTAAAGTTTATGAAGTTCATTTGAGAGATGCTGTTGATGCTGATAAAAAAATGCAGTATGCTCAAAAGCTCGCAGCGGGAATGCACATTGAAGCGGAGGGAAGGGAAGAAGCTGCTGACTGTCTTCCTGCTCAGATAGAATGGAAAACTGATACAGAATGTCTGCTGACTGTGTGCGAGGGAAAGTATCATGAGGTAAAACGTTTGTTTGCTGCTTTGGAGAATGAGGTTGTATATCTTAAGCGCATTCAGATGAATAAACTGGTTCTAGATCCTTTGCTTGAGCCTGGAAAGTGCAGGGAACTTACAGCAGAAGAACTTTTGCTGCTTGATGTCAGTAAATAAATCAGTAATATATAGAAAGGAGTGTAATATGTTGACAGATATAGAGATTGCACAGAAAAACGAAATGCTTCCAATTGTAGAAGTTGCAAAGAAGATTGATATTGCTCAGGACGATTTGGATTTTTATGGCTCATACAAGGCAAAACTCAATTTTAGGAAAATGAATGAATTGCAGGAAAAGGCTCTCAATTCTTCAAAGCGTGGTAAGCTTATTCTTGTTACTGCAATGACTCCAACTGCTGCTGGTGAAGGTAAATCTACTGTAACAGTTGCATTAGGGGATGGATTGCGTCGCATTGGAAAAAAGGCTGTCATTGCTTTAAGAGAACCTTCTCTTGGTCCTTGTTTTGGTGTTAAGGGTGGAGCCTGTGGCGGCGGCTATGCACAGGTTGTTCCTATGGAAGATATAAACCTGCACTTTACTGGCGATATTCATGCTATTACTGCTGCAAACAATCTTATGGCAGCTTTAATAGATAATCATTTGCAACAGGGAAATGAACTCGGCATTGATCCTCGTACTGTATCATGGAAAAGATGTGTAGATCTTAATGACCGTGCTTTACGCAATGTTATTATTGGTCTTGGAACAAGAGTTGACGGAGTTCCTAGAGAATCTCACTTTCAAATTTCAGTTGCCAGCGAGATTATGGCAATTGTATGTCTGTCTAAGTCTATTACGGAATTAAAAGAACGCATTTCTAAAATTATAATTGCAGAAACTTATGATAAACGTCCGGTTCTTTTTGGTGAGTTAAAGTGCACAGGAGCTGTGGCTGCATTGCTTAAAGATGCAATCCGCCCTAATCTTGTTCAGACCCTTGAACATACTCCTGCATTTATTCATGGCGGACCTTTTGCTAACATTGCTCATGGCTGTAACTCTGTAAATGCAACTTTGTGTGCCCTTGCAAGCGGTGATTATGTAGTAACCGAAGCTGGTTTTGCTGCAGATTTGGGTGCTGAAAAGTTCTTTGATATAAAGTGCCGAAAGAGCGGCATTGCACCTTCTGCTTCTGTTATTGTCGTAACTATCCGTGCAATAAAGATGCACGGCGGTGTTGCAAAAGCTGATCTTTCTACAGAAAATACGGCAGCCATTGAAAAAGGTTTTGCAAATGTTCGTGCTCATATTCAGAACATGTCTAAGTTTGGCATTCCTGTTGTTATTGCTGTAAACAAGTTTGTAACTGATACTGACGCTGAAATTTCTTTGGTTCAGAAACTTGCAAAGGAAGCTGGAAGTAATGCTGTTCTTTGTGAAGGTTGGGGAAAAGGTGGTGAAGGTGCGACAGCTCTTGCGGAAAGTGTTGTTGAACTGTGTAATAAATCGTCTGAGTTTAAGCTTTTGTATCCGTCAGATATGAAACTTGCCGATAAAATTAAAACACTTGCAACTCAGATTTATCATGCAGAACGTGTTGAGTTTGAAAGCAAGGCTCTTAAAAAGCTTAAGCAGTATGAAGAGCAGGGCTATGGAGATTTGCCAATATGTATGGCAAAGACACAGAATTCTATTAGCCATGATAAGAATCTTACAGGTGCTCCTGAAGGTTATGTATTCCCTGTGCGTGATGTTCAGTTGTACAGTGGAGCAGGCTTTGTTGTTGCCTTTGCAGGAGACATTATGGATATGCCTGGTTTGCCAAAAGCACCTTCCGCTCTTAACATAGATGTTGATGATAACGGAATAATAACTGGTTTGTTTTAATAAACCGAGTTTGTTCTAATAATATCTAAAACAAAATAAAAATGACCGCTGTTGGATTATGATGTTTACTCAATAATCCGCAGCGGTCTTTTTTTACGCTTGCTCAAAATTTGTGTATTGCATAAAAAAAGCCGAGCAAAGCTTTATGCCTTGCTCGGCCAGTTTAAGGTTGATTTATATCAGACTTATCTCTTAAGGTTAGGATAAAGTTCTGTAATAGACTTGTAGAAGTTGTCCCATGCCTGAGCTTCGCTAACCTTTCCGTTGTAGTAGTCAGCCATAGCAGCCTGGATCTTCTCGTTCATACCCTGATCATAAGGAGACATCTTGCTCTTGTCGATTGACTTTGCTGAGTCAAGGAAGAATGCCATGTGGTTCTGTCCGCCGAGGAATGGGTTCTGGTATGAAGAGTTAGCAACCTGACCCATAGCCTTTTCGTTGTTTGTAAAGTCACCAGCTTCCTTAGCAATCTTTACCATTGTGTTTGCATCACATGTAAGTGTGAGCATAATGTCTTTGATCAAGTCGATGTTGTCTGAACCTGCAGCACCACAAATCCATGTTCCACCCCATGAGAATCCCTGTGGACCCTTACAGAATGCCCAGTCACCATAAGAACCGTTACCTACAGCCTTTGCTCCGTTAGGATTGTCGAGTGTAGCTGGTGCAAGACAGAAGTCAATGAACCAAGCTGGTCCGAAGTAACCGAATACTTTACCATTCTTTGTAGCACCCTGGAAGCTTTCTGCTGACCAGAGGTTAGCCTTGTTGTTGTATCCCTTGTCTGTGTATTCCTTTGTCTGCTTAATCCAGCGGCGGATCTGTGGGTCAATCTGAATCTTTCCAGCCTTGTCTACCCAAGCTGTTGTTACGTTGTCAGAGAATACACGGAATGCATCATCAAAACCAGAGAGCATGAAGTAACCCTTTGCCTTTGCCTTTGCAGCAACTGCATCAAACTTGTCCCAGTTTGAAAGAGCCTTTCCTACTTCTACTGGATCATCTGTACCAAGAACATCTTTTGCGATTGAGCGGCGATAGATGAATCCACCTGGACATGCCTGCCAAGAAACACCCTTAAGGTTTCCTTTGCTGTCTGTCATGATATCTTTTGTATACTTGTACTGCTGTGCAAGATCTGCTTCTGTAAGACCAATGTCTTTCTTTACATTGAGTGTGTAAGCTGTATCTACATACTTAAGAGCATAGTCAGCTTCTACAAGGAAAAGGTCTACCTTGTCATCTGCCTTTGCTTTCTTCTGGAGAAGAAGAGCTTCATCAAGCTTGTTCTGGTAAGCGTTACCCTGGTTTGGAGTAATGATCCAGTTTACCTTAACATCTGATGGAAGTTTTGAAGCATAGTAATCATTGAAACGTGACTGGAATTCTTCGTTCCAACAGTAGATGTTCAATACTTTTCCAGCCTTCTGCTTTTTTGCAGCCATAACGAGGCTTGAAGCCATACATGTGAGAGCCAACATTGCAATCAATGTCTTTTTCATATCGTTTTCCTCCTGATTATTTAATAACCATCACAGTTAATAAATCAACAATTTGTGGATTAGTTACAACGTTGTACTAAAATTTACTACAACGTTGTAGTTTTTCTATATTTCTAGTATAAAGCAGCTTTTATAATTGTCAAGAAGAAAAATAATTTTTTTTGAATTTTATTCTTGAAAATTAAAAAGCCCCTGGCTGTAAAAGATTCATTATGCTGGAACCTGCAAGAAGATGACCTGATACTTTTATAGTTTCTGATTTAAATGTTTCTGGAAATTCAATATTTGCCAAAAGTTGTACAACTAGCTGTTTTCCAAGTTCCTTGGCATCCTGCTGATAGGTTGTCAACTTTGGAGTGAGCAGAGTAGAAATTAGGATTCCGTCGTATCCTGCAATGCTGATATTCTGACCAGGTGTGTATCCGTGTTTGGCAAGAGCCTGAATGCCTCCTAATGCTGCAAAATCATCAGGGTAGATAATACAGGTTGGAGGAGCTTTTTCCTGCAAAAGCTGTTCTGTTGCTTTGAAACTTGTTTCAGGATCATGATATATGGCTTCTTTTATGTATTCTTTGCATATTTCAATGCCATATTTTTTCATGGTCTGTTTAAAAGAAGTCATTCTGAGTTTTGTAACATCAGACTCTTCCCCATGAATAAAGGCAATCTTTTTGTGACCGTTTTCTATGATTTTTTCTGTAATCAGCCGTATGCCCGTTCTGTTATCGCTCATTATGGAAGAATGATTGTAATTATCTTTGTAGTCGAGCATGCTCAGTGGGATGTTGCTGGTTAAAAGAGCCTGCACGTCTTCTCTGTAAAAATTTGTACTGACAATAATTACACCGTCGCATCTTCTGTATTTTGCCTGTGCAAGATAGCTTTGATTGCTGTTCTGGCTTAAAAATGTAATATTGTAGCCCGATTTATTGGCATGAACATTTATGGAATCGAATATCTTTGCAAAGTACTGGTGCTGCAACCCAGAACCTGTGATATCTTCAAATATTACTCCGATGCTATATGTTTTATTTATTCTTAATGCTCTTGCTGCTGCATTGGTGTGATACCCCATGCGCTTTGCTGTCTTGTTTACAAGATCTATAGTCTTCTGGCTTATCTCGCTGCTGTTTTTCAAAGCCTTGCTGACTGTAGAAAAAGAGACGTTGCACTCTCGGGCAATGTCCTTTAATGTAACCTCCATGAAAACCTCCTTAGAGTAGAATAATAAACTGAAAATTAAAACAAAGCAAATAATTTTTTTAAGCATTGAAAAATTACTTTAATAGTGATAAAGTTCTTATAATAGAGGTTAAATCATGGGAAATAAAAATCTTGACTGGGCAAATTTGCCTTTCGGTTACATGAACACAAACAAAAGTTTTGTGGCAAATTACAAGAATGGAGCTTGGGATGCAGGAGAACTTACTGCAAATCATGAAATTACAATCTCTGAATGTGCAGGCGTCCTTCAGTATGCACAGACTTGTTTTGAAGGACTTAAGGCATACACAACAAAAGACGGAAAGGTCGTCACATTCCGCCCTGATTTAAATGCAGACCGCATGAAAGATTCCTGCGAGCGTCTTGAAATGCCTGTTTTCCCAAAAGAAAGATTCATTCAGGCTGTGCTTGATGTCGTAAAGGCAAACCTTGAGTTTGTCCCTCCTTATGGCTCTGGAGCAACCCTCTATATCCGTCCTTATATGTTTGGATCAAGTGCCGTAATCGGTGTAAAGCCTGCTGAAGAATATCAGTTCCGCATTCTTGTTACTCCTGTAGGACCTTATTTCAAGGGTGGTGTAAAGCCTATTACTGTACGTCTTTCTGACCTTGACCGTGCAGCTCCTCATGGAACTGGAGACATTAAGGCTGGACTTAACTATGCAATGAGCCTTCACAATATTATGGATGCTCACCGCAACGGTTTTGCAGAAAACATGTACCTTGACCCTGCAACACATACATATATTGAAGAAACTGGTGGAGCTAACATTCTTTTTGTTACAAAGGATGGAAAACTTGTTACTCCTAAGTCTAACAGCATTCTTCCTTCTATTACACGCCGTTCTCTTGTTCAGGTTGCAAAAGATTACCTGCACATAGAAGTTGAGGAGCGTAAAATTCACAAGGACGAGCTTAAAGACTTTGTAGAATGTGGTCTTTGTGGAACAGCTGCAGTAATTTCACCTATTGGAAAGATTGTTGATCATGACAAGGAAATTAACATTCCTTCTGGTATGGAAAACATGGGACCTGTTCTTGGCAAGCTCCGTGATACACTTACTGGAATTCAGATGGGTACTGAAAAGGCTCCTGATGGCTGGATTTACACAATTGCATAATTGTGTGAATGTAAAATAATGCTTTTTGAGGGGGCGGTTGAAAGACCGCCCTTAATTGTTTTTATGGAAGAAGTTTCTTATAAAACCACTGGCACGTGTGCAAAAGTCATTCACTTTACACGTGACGGTGATGTAATCCGCAATATTCGCTTTGAAGGTGGCTGTAACGGTAACTTGAAAGCTATTGGCATTCTGTGCGATGGAATGTCTGCCGAAGAAATTGCCAAAAAGCTTTCTGGTAATCTGTGCGGCGGTAAAGGCACAAGCTGTGCCGACCAGCTGGCAAAAGCTGTAATGCAGGGTTAATAATTTAATTTGGATAATAAAAAAGCCGTTCCAAAGAGGAACGGCTTTTTGCGTTTAAATGGATTTGTTTACTGGCGAGTAAGAGTTCCGTTCCATCCACCAGAAATAGTCATTGTATTGCCAGAAATTGAATAGTTGTCAGTGTATGAGCTTCCTGCACCACTATCATAATATGAAACTGTCCCAGATCCAGAAGTTGCAGAAGGATTTTCTGTGTAAGTACCAACAGTAGAATTTCCTCCACCACTTATTGTTACTTTGTTATTGCTAGAAAAGGAGAATGTTATACCGTTAACATCACCGCTCGTACCTATGAAAGTTGCAACGCTGCTTTCATCATCACTACTACCACCGTCATTAGAACATGCAACGAATGCACAAGCCAACATCAATGCTGCAAGAATGGCAGCAATTTTAGAAAAGAACTTCATAAAATCCTCCACAGATTTTGTAAATAATTTAAAAATACTTAATGCAAATCCGTGTACGGCAGGTAGCAGACTTGCTGCTGTCTGCCACACGGATTTGCATTAAGGGCGCTTCGCGTGGAGTTTTGCAAATTTGGAATTTTTTGTGAATTGTCAAAAATAAAGTTTGTTTAAGTTGACAAATATATAATCTTTATTAAAATGTAAAGATAAGAGGTTTTTTGTGTTTATAAATCGTGAATGTTATATGGATATGATACGGCCGTTTTACGAAACAGATCTTATAAAGGTAATTACAGGAATACGGCGCTCGGGCAAGTCTGTTATTCTTCAAGAAATTCGGAATGAATTTTTAACAAGGGGCATTGACGGAAATCACATCATTTACATTAATCTTGAAGATTTTGAATATGAATTCATAAAGACTGCTGCTGATTTAAATTCTGAGATTGTGAACAGGATTTCTGCTGGTGGTAAGTATTATATTTTCGTTGATGAAATTCAAAATGTGGAAGGGTTTGAAAAAGTTCTTGCATCGTTGCGGGCTACTGTAAAATGTTCTGTTTTTGTTACAGGAAGCAATTCTACGCTTCTTTCTGGAGAGCTGGCAAGTCTTTTGACAGGGCGGACTGTTGAGTTTGAGGTTATGCCTTTTTCTTTTCTGGAAATGAGTGAATATTTTAAGGCGAACAATCGGGAATTTTCTGACGATATGATTTTTGATTATCTCAAGTGGGGAGGCTTTCCACTTCGGTTTGATTTTGTGCGTGAACAGGACAGACGTCGTTATCTTTTATCTCTTTACGAAGGAATTATAAAAAAAGACATTTCTGGAAAATCCTCCAGATTTGATAAAAAAACATTCATGGATATTTCTCTTTATATTCTTGCTAATGCAGGAAAGGAATTTTCTGTTGAGAATGTGGTTAATTATTATGGAACACATCATAATAAGAAAATTACACGTCAGACTGTATATAATTATCTTGAAAAAATGCAAAAAGCATATCTTATTCATGCTGTAAAAAAATTCAATATTTCAGGGAAAGAAGCTCTTAAAGGAAACGAAAAATATTATGCCGTTGATATGGGGCTTAGAATCATAAATACAAACAGCGTGAATTTTGAGGATACTTTTTTTCTGGAAAACATAATTTTTAATGAGCTTCTCATGCGCGGTTATACTGTTTATACAGGAAAGACTTATAAAGGAGAGGTTGATTTTGTTGCAATTAAGGATGGTCGTAAGTGTTTTCTTCAGGTGTGCTATCTTCTTGCCAGCCCTGAAACTATTTCCCGTGAATTTGATGCATTCAAGCCTGTATCAGATTCTTCTCCAAAATATGTTTTGAGTCTGGATAGGGTGGACATGAGTCGCGATGGAATAGGTCACATAAATATTGTTGATTTTTTGCTTCACCGCAAAGATATTGCCCTGACTTAATAAAAAAAATGCCCGTTCTCATTCACAGAGAACGGGCATTTTTTTATGTGTGATATTGTTTACTGACGGGTATAGTTATGATTGCCGTCAGATGCTGTATTACCATTAATTGTAAGTGTGTAAGGACCTTCAGATGTAGAAATCGTAACTGTGCCAGATGTTGCTGCAGGATTTCCTGTGTATGTACACCACATTGGAGAACCTCCATTTTCAACAATAGACATCTTGTTGTCAGAATAGAATGTGTATACTGTATAGCCACTTCCGCTGGCAAATGTAGCGACAACAGTTTTTTCGTTACTGTCAGATGAACTGTCATTAGAACATGCAACGAATGCACAAGCCAACATTAATGCTGCAAGAACAGCAGCAATCTTAGAAAAGAACTTCATAAAATCCTCCACAGATTTTGTAAATAATTTAAAAATACTTAATGCAAATCCGTGTACGGCAGGTAGCAGCCTTGCTGCTGTCTGCCACACGGATTTGCATTAAGGGGCTCTAGTCAAGCCCCTTAACACTGTACAGTGTTAAGGGCGCTTCGCGTGGAGTTTTTTATGTTGTTTATTTATGATAATGCGTTCCGCATTGTAAGATTTCTATATAACTTTTTCCATTTGATTCTACAATTCTATAAACAATACGATTGTAATCATCAATTCGACGACTCCAATAACCTCTTAAGTCATCTTTTAAAGGTTCTGGTTTTCCAATTCCATCATAACCGTTGCGGTCAATATCTTTTAGAAGAGAGTCAATCTTTTTTACTAGTTTTTTATCTGCATGTAAATTTAAAAAGTCTTCCCAAGCTTCATCAGTCCAAAGTTTATCCATTAATCAACCTCAGAGATTTCATGCTTTGTAAGTTTTCCTTGTTTTGCATGCTCCAAAGAGGTTCTAAGTCGAGCCTGATTTTCCTCATTCCAGAACGGATCTGCTTTTATTTCAAAAGGAATGCGGTTTTCTCTAAGACATGCTGTCATGAACATGTTCACTGCAGATGTTACTGTAATTCCAATAGATTCACAAAATCCTTCAAAAGAATATTTTTTTTCATCATTAGTTCTAATGCTCATTATAGCCATGATTTTACCTCCAAAAATAATATACTGTATATTTAGTGTAATACAGTGTATTATAAATGTCAAATTTTTATGTATTTATAGCTTTACCATTCTTTTAAAGCTGGCTTCATTTTGTTTTCTAGCCAATCAAGAACGCCCGTTCTCGATGAATGAAAACGGGCGTTCTTGATGAGTAAAACCGTACGGTTTTGATGAACGATACTGTACGTTCTCGATGAGCGAAACCGTACGTTCTTGATGATGAAAACCATACGGTTTCTATTGATGAAACCTTACGGTATTTGTATGTGGTTACTGACGTGTAGTAATTTCTGTGCTATAATGTTCGCATGGAAGAAAAAGAGCGATTTTTGCCGATTGGCATTCAGGATTTTGAAAAACTCCGCAAGGGTGGCTATGTCTATGTTGATAAAACTCAGTTTGTCTATAACTTGACTCGTCTTAGTACCCCATTTTTTTTGAGCCGTCCGCGACGTTTTGGAAAGAGTCTTTTTCTTTCTACGCTGGAATATTATTTTGAGGGCAGAAAGGAACTTTTTGAAGGTCTTTACATTTTTGAAAAAGAAAAAGACTGGACAAAATGGCCTGTAATTAAGATTAGCTTTGGTGGCGGTTCTTATGAAAATAAAGAAAAACTCCTTTCTATGATTGATTATATTTTAAGACAACATGAAGAAGTCTATAATATTCCAAAAACATCTGATAATCCTGCTGTAAGATTAAGTGAATTGATTTTGGGGCTTTATGAACAGACTGGCAAACAGGTCGTAATTCTTATTGATGAGTACGATAAGCCAATCTTAGACGCACTTTACACCGAATACGAGGAACAGAATCGTCAGGAACTCCGTGCCTTTTATAGCCCCCTTAAAGACTGTGATAAATACATTCGCTTTCTATTCATTACGGGAATTACAAAAGTTAGCCATGTGAATATTTTCAGTGGCTTAAACCAGCTTGATGACATAAGCATGAATAAATTTTATTCTTCAATATGTGGAATTTCGGAGTCAGAACTGGAACAATATTTTGAGCCAGAAATAAGTGCCATTGCCGAACTAAAAAAACTTTCTTACCAGCAGACAAAAGAAAAGCTTGCCAGAATGTATGATGGCTATCATTTTACCCATGATGTTGAGGGGGTTTACAATCCATTCTGTCTTTTGAAATGCTTTAGAGAGAAAGATTTCGGCTCATACTGGTTTGAAAGCGGAACCCCATCGTTCCTTGTCAAAACCTTGCAGAACCAGCCACTGTTTTTGGCAAATTTGATAAATGGACGCAAGGCAAAGGAAGATCAGTTTAAAAACTATGATCCCGACTCAAAGAACATGCTGCCTGTCATATATCAGAGCGGGTATCTGACTATAAAAGATTTTGAGGAAGAAAGAAGATATTACACCCTTGATTTTCCTAATAACGAAGTAAAGGATGGCTTTCTCAATGTCCTCTTGAAAAAGTTCGTTACAGTTCCAGACGATGATTTAGGGCTTGCAATTGATAATCTTTGTGATGCCATAAATGCCTGCAACATAGACCGTGCCCTTTCAATCATAAAAGCTGCAATAGCAGACCTTCCTACAATTGTAAAAAAGGACATGTGCGAAAATTATTACGAGTCAGTTACACACCTGATGTTCCGCATGACAGGTTTTGCTGTGGTGTCCGAATTGCAAAATGTGGCAGGGCGGAGCGATGTAATCGTCACGACAAAAGATTCAGTATTCATCTTTGAGCTTAAGATGGATAAGGGTGCAGACTTTGAATCTGTGGCGGAGAATGCACTTTATCAGATTGACGCAAACGGATACTCTGACAGATTTGCCGTGAGCGGAAAAACAATGTACAAAATCGGTGTTGTATTCTCCAGTGAAGGAAAAGGAATTGTCGGCTGGAAAGTTGGTGTACCGTCATAATATTTCATAGATTTGTCTTTGATTGTAACGGCAGAAGTAATATATGGCTCACAGAAGCATATAGAAGGGAGCAAAGGCTTTGTGCTAGTGCCGTTACTAAAACTCTGTCTTGATTCATGCTATTCAGAAAGGCTATCATCCCGAATATGAATGAGAATATTCCTGCACACCAAATGGATTTTATCAAATAGGAAATGGCTGTCTTACACTCTTTTAACTCTGAATCCGTATGAATTGATGCAAGACGAAAGGCTTTGACAAGTGCTTTTAGTTTTTTCCCTGCAATCAGAGAACCGAATGTGATAAGAGCCATTACGACCAGTGAAGGAATATCTACAAAGGCAAGGGGTGACATGGTGCTTCCGAGTAGAAATGTTCCTGCAAAAAATGCAAGAATCATAAAAATTGGTAGTAGAATGTACATAGTGGATAGACCTCCATTTAATTGCATATAAGTTTAAATATTTCTGTTGTACTAGATTTACTCTAGGTAAAAAACTGAGCAACAGCCATGATTAGTACTGTAAGAATTATGATTTTCCTTTTTCATGTCACTTTCTCCTGTTTTTATGACAATGTTCTATAAATTCTTTAAAATGTTTCAACCCATTGAAAGTTCTTCCGTCATCATTATCTGGAAGTTTAGAATGTTTTTCTCCATCTTTGTCATATTGCTGGAAGATTATTTCTATATTTTCAGCAAGTTCTTCTACGGATTTTGTTTCCCACTCTGAAATCTTTATAACTGCGTTTACATAGTCTGTTATAGAGCAATGCGTATCATTTACTGATTCTATTTTGTATCCAAGTGCATATAGGTAAAGATGATATCGATTTAGTAAATCCATAACTTTGTAGCTTGTTCTCATAGATATAATTCCTTAGTAAATCAGAGCTTTTGAATGTATTTGTTCACTAAAGCATTGTAGTCATTTATGGCTTTTTGATAGTCTGTATATTCCTTGTTGAAAGATCCATTGAATCCTTCCCAGTTGTTGCCGTGTCTACCTTTTTTTTCAACCCAAACAGTGTAACGATAGGAATCACCGTCATAAGTGGTTATTATTTTTCCCCAATCTATAAATTCAATAAGATAATCAGCATCTTTGCAATAGAAAATACTAAATGTCTTTTCTTTTTCACGTGCTGCAGGAAATGATGACATGAATTCCCTACCGCTTATCTCTTCATACAATTCTGAATGGGCAAATGTTGTAGAATTTTCTTCTGTCCAAAAAATTTTGCCACTTATTCGGCAACCATAAGCTACAGTGCTGTCTTCTGCATATTTGTATGCAAAAACTTGTGTTGCTACCATTGACATTGTTAATATAATGAATAAAAATCTCTTTCTCATTGTTTTCCTCCTAGAATGATAATCAGAGCATATTTATATATTTGTCACATTGACGTTCAAATTCTGCATAAAGAGAATTAAAATCTGTGAATGTTTGTTGGAATATCTGTACTGAGGATTCTGAAGAATTTTTCCCTTTATTTACTAAAACTGTTCCTGCCCCTGAATATGGATTATACCACCAGTTAAGACATATCTGATAAAGTGTTCCATTCTTGTAAATTCCTGTCAGATAATAGTTTCCAGCACATCCTGACATATTGCCTGCTACGTAAGCTGTATATTCAGCTTTCTTTTTAAGATTTGAGAATTCATTCCACATCAAGTCTTTGTTATCTTTGTCTGAAAAGTACAGAACAGTATTTACTGATACTGCTCCTACATGCGTGGATTCTTCATAATATAGAGCCTTAGCAAAAATTGGTGCAGAAATAATCATCAGTAGCGCAAAAAATAAGATTTTCTTTTTCATGTCAGTTTTCTCCTATTGTCTTTGGTAATATACCTGCATTTTCAAGGCAATTTATTAAGATTTTTTTAGTTTGTTTTGAGGCATGTTCTAAGGGGGATACAGGAATTGTGTTTTCTATATATAGTTCACCAATCCAGAACTTTATGTTTTGTATTCTGCTTTTAATGGATTTAGAATCTCGTTGATAAATTGATGCATGTTCCTTTATTTTTTCAATACATGAATTTATGTCCAGATCGCTCTTTTTTATGACATATTCATATACACTGACTTCACAACAGATTATATCTTCTTCTGACTTCCAATCCATGAAAAATACTCTCCTAAAATCCCAATATCTCGGTGCTATTTTATATTATACCTAGTTTTGAGTATAAGTCAATCTTGAGATACCAAAATGTTGGTATTATAGAAGGATGTTCAGAGACAACTTAAAGGAACAGATAGAATATAAAGGAATGATTATAAAAGAGCTTGCCGCAAAAACAGGTATCAGCAAGAGGACAATCGACACCTATGTAGATAGTCGTGCTGTAATTCCTAATGCCGAAATTGCGGTAAAGCTTGCGGAAGCTCTGGATACAAGTGTTGAATATCTTGTAAAAGGAACCGAACAGAAGTTGAAGCCCGATGTTCCTTCAAAAGAGCTGTTAAATTATGAAAAGTACAAGAAGATTATAGAAGACCTGAACATGATTTCCCAAGACTATCTTCCTGCACTGGAAGCAATGATTCATGCCGCAGCGAAAAAGCTACCGTAAGTTCTTACAAAATAGAAATAGTGTGATATAATAATAGATGAACTTGTTCTGAAACTGGTAAAAAATTCTTAGTGATAGAGGACTGGACTATGCCTAAAGCATTGCTTGATTTTATGGGATTCAAATTTTTCTTTTGGTCAAATGAAGAAAAAAGAATTCACGTTCATGTCTGCAAAGGTAATCCGCGTCCTAATGCCACAAAATTTTGGGTAACGCATGACGGTATTGAATTGGCATTTTCTGATGATACTATCTCTTCTGAAGATTTGAATAAAATTCAAAAATATATTTGGGCTAACAGGGATACTATTATTGCTCGTTGGGTTCAGTATTTTGGACTGTAGGAGGATATTATGGGAATTTATTATAGTACAGTTGACGGTATTGTTCTTACATTTTCAAAAATACATAAAAACGGAATTTTTGATGAAATTGATTTTAGATTTGAGAGGGTAAATGATAAGGGTGGTTTTGATTTTGCAGAAGGAAAACTACCGAACAACATGTTTTACAAGACTTATGGTTTTTCAGAAGATGAGTTGCTGGATTTAAATAATTATATTAAGAATAATGCTTTTTTGATTTGGGAAATTGCAAGAGAGTCCGCATAAAAAAACAGCACCATTGTGAATAATGGTGCTGTTTTTCTAAAAAATTGTTTTGTTACCGTAAGACTATTTTGTTACATTAAACTTAAAGAACAGGACATCGCCGTCTTGAACAACGTAGTCTTTGCCTTCCTGTCTGTACTTACCGGCTTCCTTTATTTTTGCTTCAGTACCAAACTGGCGAAGGTCGTCTACAGTGTAGGCTTCTGCCTTTATAAATCCTTTTTCAAAGTCTGTGTGGATTACACCAGCTGCCTGTGGAGCCTTGTCTCCTGCATGGATTGTCCAGGCACGGCACTCATCAGCTCCACCAGTAAAGAAGGTACGCAATCCCATAAGATGATAAACCTGACGTGCAAGAACAGTAAGACCGCTTTCTTTGAGCCCGACGCTTTCCATAAATTCCTTGCGGTCATTTTCGTCTGTAATTTCTGCAAGGTCAGCTTCAAACTTACCGCAGATAACGATTACTTCTGACTTTTCTTCTGCTGCAATCTTTTTTACAGCTTCAACATAATTGTTTGTGCCGCTTTCGATTGTGTCTTCGTCAATATTACATACAAAAAGCTGAGGCTTTACAGTAAGCAGATGCAGGTCATAAATTGCAAACTTTTCATCATCTGTCAAATCTGCAAGACGTGCGCCTTTTCCTTCCTGAAGAAGAGGCTTAATCTTTTCAACAGCACTTGTGTAGTGTGCGTATTTCTTTTCTTCTTCTTTACCCATTGCACGAATAGCTTTTGTTACCTTTTCCTGTCTTTTTACGATAGTGTCAAGGTCAGCCTGTGCAAGCTCGTAATTTATGGTAAGAATATCGCTTTCTGGGTCAATAGGTGCATCTGTTTTTGCATCCTCGCGGACATGCTGGATGTCTGGATTGTCAAAACAGCGGACAACATGGGCAATAACAGTTGTCTCACGGATGTTTGCAAGGAACTTGTTTCCCAGTCCTTCACCTGTGCTTGCACCCTTAATCAAACCTGCAATGTCTACAAAGTCTACGCTGGCAGGAATTTTCTTTTTTGGCTGGAATACGCTTGCCATAAAGTCCAAGCGCTCATCTGGCAGATCTACGACACCAACATTCGGGTCAATTGTACAGAATGGATAGTTTTCGGCAGCTGCCGGTGCTTTTGTAAGTGCACTGAAAATGGTTGACTTGCCTACATTTGGCAGTCCTACAATACCACAGGTAAGTTTCATATATAAGTCCTATAAAATTGATGTAACTTCGAGTGTCTACTATACTTCATTTGGCAAAAATAGGCAATGTATGCTATAATTCTTTGCTATGGAACGTCTGACGTAGATGTAAATGCCACGCTTTTCTGTTCGAGGTTACTCGATTAGCATTTGCAAATGTCCAAATTTTATGTTATACTCGTTCAAGTATATAATTTCTTTGAGAATAGAGATTTATGTGCTAATAAAATTATATCTCTATTATAATTTTTTTATTTATCTTGGATAGTAATGATATTATTTCGTATAGAGGAATGATTGATATGGTATTAATGAAAAAGAGTTTTGATGTTGATATGTGCAAAAAAATATTTTTTTTATTTTGGGGAGTTTTTGTTGTATCGTTTTGTATTTTTATTCCGGCAGTTAGAAATTTTGCAATTTTATGTTTTGAAAAAATAATTAATAATTCTTTGTCGAGAGATATATGGAATTTACGTTTTATAAAATGGGAATTGACTTTTCTAATTGTTCTTTCTGTGATGATGCTCCCTTTTGTTAGGATATCAAATAGTACTGTAATTTTTTATTTGTCGGCTATTCTTGTTGGTTTTGTTCTTCTTTTTTGTTATGTTCAGTATTTTGGTTATTATAATCTTATTGATTCTGATGATGCTGCTGATATGATGAATTGGAAGGCGTGTGCTGCAGAAAAATCATTTTTCCCTTTTGGATGGAATTATACGACAGATTTAACATTTATTGGTAATAGATTTATAGGGGGACCTCTTTTTTTATTTTTTTCTGATAATTGGGCTTTTATACGTATGGTTGTTACGGTTGTTTCTCTTGGTTTTCTTTTTGTAACAACTCTTTTCCTTCTTAGAACTCTTGATGTTCGTCCTTTCTGGATTCGTTATATATGTTCAATAATTGCTATTTTACCATTTTCAGATGAGGTTTGGAGATTTATGACTGTACAAACTTTCTATGTGCCTCATATTATTATAGGTTTTTTATATATCTCTATATTTATTAGAATTCAAACATCTGAATGTAATATATCCAAAATTGATAAAATTTTGTTTTTAGTTCTTTCTTTTATTTGTGGAATTACAAGTGTAAGATATGCTCTTTTTCTTGTTATTCCAATTGTTATTCTTTCTATTATTCCGTATGTAAAACTTTATTTTAGACAAAATGGGAAACTCTCCATTTGTGATGTATTAAATAAAAATGATTTATTTTTAGTATATGCTTTTCTTTCTTTCTTTCTTTTTTGTATAGGTTTTGTATGTAATGTGAAGATTGTTACAAAGATATTAAAAATATCTGATTTTTCACATAAGTGTTTTCAATCTTTAGGAGATTATACTATACATAATGTTTTTGCTGATTTAGCTTGTCTTTTGGGATATAGAAATTGTGTCGGTTTCTTTTCATTGAAAGGAATGCTTAATATTCTGTTATATCCTTGTTGTTTTGTTTTCAGATATTCTTTTTATTGTGGTTTAAAAAAAATACAAAACAAAAAACATAAAATAATGCTGACTTTTTGTATGATTTCATTTATTATAAATACTTTTTTTATTATCAATGTAATGTATGCGGTTCGTTATTTTATTCCATCTCTTTTCTTTTGTATACCATGCTTTGCAATTCTTGTATCAAATAAGGAAATCTTGAAATCTGTGCGTCAACTTTTGTGCATTGTGTGGATTCCATTTTTATTTTTATCCTCTGCTGCAAAAATACATGATGTACTTCCTTTGACAAATTCAATAAATTATAGAGAAGGACTTGTAAATTTTTTATCAGAAAATAATTACACTTTTGGTTATGCTTCGTATTGGAATGCTAATATTTTGACAGGTATGACTAATGGACATATAGAAGTTGGGACAATTAAGGATTTGTCAGGAGGGGATATATTTCCTTCAAAGTATCAATATTGGAGTTGGGGTAATCCTAAATATTATTATAGTGATGATTATCATGGTGCTGATAAGATTTTTTTCTTGTTAACAGAAGCTGAATATAATGTTAATAATAATCTTAAGATTCTTAATTTTGGAAAGGAAGTCTATAGGGATGATTATTTTAGAGTATACGAGTATAAAAATCATGAATTTTTTAAGAATGTTTATCAATAATTATTATTGTTAACTATAAATTTGCTTAGTTAGATAAAGATTGTCTCTATTGACAATGATAAAAAATGAACTAAAATATATGATATATATCAGTTTTAGAGGTTGATAATTATGACATTTAAACAGTTGAAGGTTGCCGTTTATGCTGACGGTGCAGACAAGGATGCAATGATTGCAGAGTACAAAAAGGGCTATGTAACTGGATTTACAACAAATCCAAGCCTTATGAAAAAGGCTGGCGTAAAGGACTATGTTTCCTTTGCAAAAGAAGTTGTTGCAGCCATTCCAGATCTTCCATTGAGCTTTGAGGTTTTTGGTGATGATTTTGAGACAATGGAAAAAGAAGCAAAGGTTATCAGCGCTCTTGGCAAAAATGTATTCGTAAAGATTCCTATCATGCTTACAGACGGAACTTGCACAGCTCCTCTTATCAAGAAACTTTCAGAGCAGGGAATCCAGCTTAATGTTACAGCTATCTTTACACTTGGACAGGTACGTGCAACTGTAAACGCATTCAAGCCAGGTACAAAGAATATTGTTTCTGTATTTGCAGGACGTCTTGCTGATTCTGGACTTGATCCAATCCCTGTAATGAAAAAGACAGCAAAAATCTGTAAGAGCAAGCCAGGTACAATGAGCTTGTGGGCATCTACACGTGAACTTTACAACATTGTTGAAGCAGACAAGTGTGGTTGTGACATCATTACTGTTCCAAACAGCGTTCTTGCAAAGATTCCTGGAATGGGAAAGACTCCAATGCAGGGTTCAAAAGAAACTGTTCTTACATTTGCAAAAGACATTAAAGATTTGGGATTCAGCATCCTTAAATAAATACTTTAATATAATTTTAGCCGTAACTGCTTTAGGTGGTTACGGCTTTTTTATTTTACGTAAGGGAAAGGCTCTGTATTTGTCAGCTGGTTCAATTTTGCTTCTATATTATTTAATCTTAAATGTACAGTTTTCAATTGAGACTGAATGAATTGTTCTAAGAGAAGTGCCGTTGCATTTGCCTGTTCGTAGTTGACCTCATGCTCGTAGCCGCCAAAAAGCAGAGCAGGAGATATTTTCAATTCTTCTGCTATTTTGCCTATGAGCTGTGCAGATGCAAACTGAGTTCCTGTCTCTATGATTGACAGATGTTTCTGAGAGATTTGTAGCTTTATTGAAAGCTGTTCCTGTGTTAATCCTGCCTTTTTTCTGAATTTCTGAACGTTTTTTCCAAACAGTTTAGGAATGCTTTCTTTCTCCTTGTTTTCATCCATAATTCCATTATCTATGTAGAATTCATTTCGTAAACTTTTATTATGGTAATAATTATTCCTTGCCAGGTAATATATTTTATTGCATTTTGCTATTTCTGGTGTTATTCTATTACTAAATAGGTCTTAAAATCCCTTTTTGTATAGGAGAAAGAGTAATGAAAAGGAATATTTTTCTATGTGTTTTTGGATTACTGATGATGGTGTTACCAGTATGTGCAGCGTCTATGGATGGCAGAGTCAGAAGCATTAATGCAGATGTGGCTGAAAAGGTTTTTGTTCAGCCTGAAAAATACTTACCGTCTGTAGTAAATTCTCTTACTTCTGGTATTTCTGGCACATCGGAAAGAGTAAAAGTTCTTCATGACTGGATATGCGACAACATAGCTTATGATACTGATGTGTTTAAGAAAAATAATTCCATAAAAAAACAGGATTATGTTACTGTTCTTAAAAAGAAAAAAGCTGTTTGTTTTGGTTATACAACCCTCATGAACGAAATGTGCCGTCTTGCTGGAATTGAGTCGATAGGTATTTCTGGCTATTCAAAAGGTTTTGGCTATAGCGGAAACATCAAGAAAGGTCAGAAACCAGACCATGATTGGAATGCTGTCCGCATTGGTGGGAGATGGCAGTTAATAGATGTTACTTGGGATGCAGGTTTTTGCGACTGGGAACATTTTGTAAAACATTACAGCACGGATTGGCTTTATCTTACGCCTGAACAATTTATATTCTCACATCTGCCATTGGATGAGCAGTATCAGTTTTTAAAAGAACCTGTCAGCACAAAAGAATTTGTAGAACAGCCTTATGTTCCTGGAAAGTTCTTTGTTCAAGGATTTTCTTTTACAAAGGATATTCCACTTTACAATAATGAAATTGAAGAATGTTCGACTTATGATTTTATGGTTAAAGATACGAATGTTCTTGTTAGTACGGATTTGATTTCTACATCTGCAGGATATATTGCAAACGGAAGTTGGGCAGATAGAGTTTCTGGTAAAGTGTCCGTCTCTTTTGATGTACCAGACACTTCTGATTACAAGTTAAGGCTTCTTTCTCGTCGCAGGGGCGAAACTATGAACCCTATTTTCATTTCTATTGGAGAATGGAAAGATTATATTTTACCTAGGGCACTTGGACTTGTTCAAGAAAAGAAAATTGTGCAGAAAGAATATGAGCTTCTTGAAGCTTCGTATGAAAAGGTGCAGGAAAACGGACGTTATTATATTTTGGAGGATTTATTTGACGCTCCAAGAAATAATGCCATTACAAAGATTCTAAAACTTATTAATATGAATACCAATAATTTTGAAGAAGTTTTTTCTGTAAACGTAAAAGCTTCTCGCAGTTACAAGGGGTATGGTAAGAATGAAGTTTATAGTGTTGGACGCTTTCCTTTGAAATATAGTTCATATACTGAATGTCTTAATTCAAAGTTTATTGCACCAAGGCAGGGGGCTGTTGAAAAAGGTTCAAAGCAACTTTTTGCAATACAGTCTAAGGATTATACAGGCTTTGCCATTATTATAAATGGTAGTGAATGGAACATGTTCAATTATAATACTTCCACAGGGTGCTACGAATTGGAACTTGAAGTACCAGATGTTGACTCTTTAACAATTATGGGAACAAAGAATAAACGCCAGTTTGATGGTGTAATAACTTTTGCTGTTCGCTAATGCAGATAGGAGAAAGATGAAAATGAAGAAAATGATATTGCGTTGTGTCTGTGTTTTTGCAGTGCTGCTTAATTTTGCCATGCCTGTGTTTGCAGGCAAGAAGTTTGATTCTCTCAAAGAAGCGATCAAGAAAGAGGCTAACAAAGAATCTAAGAAAGACTCTGGAAAAGAAACTGGTAAAGATTCAAAATCTTCAAAGGGCTCAAAATACAAGCGTGAGAACGTGGATACTGAAATTTGGGATTTGTCTGTTCTTGATACAGCACGAGATGTTGATTACATGGATGAAATTGAAAAGGATATTGTCCTTGAAATGAATATGGCTAGAAGTAATCCTAAGAAATATGCAGAATTATATATTGAGCCAAGAATAAAGAAATTTAACGGCAATATGTATGCTGGAAAAATGATGACAAATGAAGGTGCTGAGGTTGTAAATGAATGTGTAAAATTTATGAATGGGCATAAACCTCTTCCTGTTTTTGTTCCGTCAAAAGGTTTGACACGGGCTGCAAAAGACCATGCAGACAGTCAGAGTTTGACTGATCAGGCAGGACATACTGGCACGGACGGAAGTGATCCGTTTACACGAATGAAAAGATATGGTTCATTCAATGGTGCATCGGGTGAAAACATTTCTTATGGTTCAAAAACTGCGAGAGAAATTGTTGTTACTCTTCTGATTGACGATGGAGTAAAAAGTCGCGGCCACAGAAAAAATATCATGCATAAAGATTTTACTGCGACAGGAATTGGATTTGCAAATAAGCATAAGCTGTACGGCTGTGAATGTGTCCTTGATTTTGCAGCTGCTTATAAGGAAAAAGAGTAATGGATAGGGCTATTATGAAAAAAATGCTTCGGAATTATTTACTGTTTTTTCTCTTTCTGGTTGGGTTTTCCGCACCTGTGTTTGCTGTACGGTATGTGGATGTATCATCAGTAAAAGACGTGCCTTTGATTACAGTAAAGAATATTGAGGACTTTGAAGAGATTATAAGCACGTATCAGATCTCTATTGTGTATAGGGTATGCACAAGTGTGGAAGTTCGTGATAATAGACGAGGTTATGATGTTGAAGAAAAATACAACAGCATAAAGAATACTCTTTTTCTTATGACAAGTGGTACTTACTTTTCATTCTTTATAGGGGAATACAATACTATAGAAGATTACAAAGCTGGAGCATTTGCAAAATATTATAACGGTAGGGATTTTTACGATGCACAAAAACTTGGCATAGAGAAATCTGATTTTTATTACTGGTATTCGGATAATCATTTTCGTTCTCTTGAGGATGCTCGTGATGCCTATAAAATAGGTTTCTTTTCTAAAAAGTCCGAGGATTATTATAGGGCAAAAGAACTAGGATATACTTCCTATACGGACTATGACGTATATTGCACCTATACAAAAGCTGGATTTAAAACAAAGGATGAATGGGAAACTGCTAAAAAAGCAGGATTTACTTATGCAAGTACATTTTATAAAGCTACAGATGCTGGCTTTTCGATAAGTTCTGAATATGAAGCTGCTCAAAAACTTGGATTGCAGGAGAGTAAAGATTCTTATGATTTTTATTTGGCAATAACAAATTCTATAGATAAGATAGTTGAAAAGGATAAACTTACTAAAAAAGAAGCTTTTATCCTTACCTTGTTACAGACTTTTCCAAAAGGTGAAATGTCAATAAGTGTTTTGTCGAGTCGATTGCAAGATATGGTTAATCAAAAAAAGGGTGTAAAAGAGGCTTTTGAAAAATTTATATTTGGCAATTCATCAAGAAATTCTTATGGGGGCAATTATATAAATTACTCACTTACACCTTCAGGTTTGTTAAAATTCTTTTCAACTGTAGACATCAGCAAGATAGGTTCTTATGACAGCAAAACGAAGATATTTAAGAAGACTGTAGGAGCAAGTAAATTACTTCCTGTTGCTAAAGGAATTGAAAAGAAAGAAACCGTAAAAAAAGTTTTTGAAAAAGCATTTGTTGGATATTTAAGCCAAGAAGCTATTGTAGAAGCCGCTGCTGGAACTGGAGTGTACTGGACTGCACATGGCAAGGTGTTTCACCTGTATGAGGATTGCCAGTCACTTGATAGAAGTGAGACTCTCATTACAGGGAGTGCACAGGAAGCTATTGATGCAGGAAAAAGTTCAATATGTGATTTTTGCTGGAAAAAAACATAAAAAAGAACTTTCTACAGCAAGTAGCTCTGTTTCTTGGCTTGACAGTATTGCACTTGAGAGTAAATAATGACCTTTACTATAAAAAAAGACGCACTCTGATAAAGGGTGCGTCTATATAGTTTATCGATTACAGTTGTTTGAATTTATTTTTCAGAATTTTGAAAGATACAGAATTCCTTGCTTCTCGTTTCTTTCTCTTTTGTGGAGATTGTATGTTAGAATTTTTTTCATGACATTGCCAATAGGCAAGTCCGTTTTTATACTTAAGTTCAAAAATAAGTTTTATGTTCTCTATCCAGTTATTTTTCATGAATAAACATAAATACATATATGCATTTTTTTCATTTATTTTTGATAAATATTTCTGAGAATTATTCTTTTCTTTTGAAACTGTATAATTATTTTTTTCAATGAAATTTGAATATAATTCATTTATCGTTTCGATATATATATTAAAAGACGGGTGTTCTTCTGTTTTATTTGTACTTAAATAGTCATTCTTCTTTTTTAGATAACAATTTCTTATTTGATTTGTGAATCCTTTTAATTTTAGCTTTTTTGCTCGTTCCTCAATATCTTTAGAATCTTTTGCTTCATTCCAAAGAAAAAGTTTGTTCCTTTTATTGTGAATAAGCCTCTGTAGGTTTCCTTTTTTGTTTCGGGCTACAATGCCAATGTCGAATGAAAATTTCACAGTAGGAGTATTATTGTGATGTAAAATGTAGGTAAGGGCTGATGTAGAATCTTTGCCATAAGAATAATCTTTACAGTTTGCTATTAATTTGTCCATTTCTGAACGTATAAGGTCTTTGAGTTTTTGCAAATCAGAATATTTCTTTGGAAGTTTACTTTGTATTTCAAGATTGTAGTCCAAATCGAACGGGGCATCTTCGTTTTGTGTCACCATGTTTTTTGCCCTGCTTCCTATACTATAAAAAGTACAACTTATACCTTTTTTCTGAAGTTCTTGTTTCAGTTCATTCATTTTAGATGAGCAGAACACTGAATAGGGCTTGATTTCTTTTTTTGATACATACTTATAAGACATAAAAACTCCTCTGGATGCAATTTAATCCATATTCTAATCATATTATGCCCCAAGCCTTCCATTTGAAAAAAAATCCAAATCATTGTAATATAGTGATTTTTTATAAAAGAAACAAGTTTTTTTGCGACATTCTAAAAAATTCTGAACAGTTTTATTTTCTTTCGTGAACAAATAGGAGAACGTTTTGATCAGTTGTTTCGAGACTAAATTAATGATGATATTCTGACTAATTCAAAAATTAAAGCTGTGATGTTTACGGTAAAAGATGTTGTGGCACAGTAAAAGATTTTTATTCATGTTGACAGAATCTACATCATGTTTTAAACTTATAAAAAGGCACTTTAATTGACACAGTGTTTTTAAAATAAATATAGATGAATTGCTTTCTGTGCTGGGGAACTTTTCAAATTATTTTTGTTTTAATGAATCTGTATTGATAAAGAGTGTTTGTTATATTTTTCTCATATAAGAACACTTTTTGTGCCTTCATAAAATTTTTTTGGAGGCTTTTATGGGCTATAACACACCTGACTTCATTCGTGAGCATAAGGATGAAATTGAAACAAAGATTTCTTATCGTTTTAAAAATAATTCAAAATTACTTATTCAAGCATTTACTAGAAAATCATTTTCACAGGAACATGAGCAGTCTGCGGATAATGAAATCCTTGAATTTTATGGTGACCAACTTGTAAATACAGTGATGACAAAATGGTTATTTGATTCTTTTAGTTCTGTTTCGTCTAATAATGGTTTTTTTCATTCGGAAAAAAAAGAATCGGAACTTACAAAAATTCGTGCTAACTATGTGAATAAATCTTCATTGGCACATTGCATAGAGTTGCTTGATTTATATAAATACCTTTTGCTTGGAAAAAGTGATGAAAAAAATGAAGTTTGGCAAAATGAAAAAGTTCGCTGTGATTTGTTTGAGGCAATAATTGGTGCTATTGCAGTTGATTCAAAGTGGGATTTTAAGAAAATTGAAGAATCTTGTAAAAAAATGTGGGGAATGTTGGATTTTAGTGAAAACTTTATTGAAAATCTTTATTGCTTATGTGATGATTTGGGAATAACTAAGCCTGATTTTTCAATTTCACGAAATTCCAATGAAAATTCCAAGTTATTTAGATGCATTTTTTCTTTTGATTTTCAGAATTTAAAGATTAAAGGTTTTGGAGATTCTGAAATGTCTGCGAAAATGAATGCTGCAAAAGAAGCCTTAAACGTTCTAAATCGGTATCAAATTGAAAAAATCCTAAAAGATGTAATGGAAGAAAATGCTCTCCAATTGCTTAACACTTTGTACTTGAAAAGATTTATTTCAAAACCAGAATTTAATTTTTCTGTTTCGAATGATAATGATGGTAATCAAATTTGGCGATGTGAATGCTTTATAAAAGAATATGAAGCACTTGACGGTTATGAATACGCAGGCATTGGTGTAGAATCTACAAAGACTCGGGCAAAACAACTTGCTGCGTATGATATGATTGATTTTATTCTTGGTAGAAAAACTCAGAAAAAAGCAACATCTTGGATTTGTCCAGAATGTAATTCTGTAAATTCTTTTGAAGACTCAGTTTGCAAAGTTTGTAATGAAGGAACTTATTTATACTAACTTCATTGTCTCTTTATGGCAGGTATATATACTTGCCATAATTTGAGCTTCGTAAAATAAGGATATTGAGAGAGGACAAAATATTACATGATTTTAAAATCCAATAGTCTGTATGGCTGTGTAACAAAATTCTGTTGTAAAGTTTCAGTGCATTATCATAAATGCTTATAGGGAAGAGGAAAACCTTATATGAAAAATCTTATGGAATACAAAGGCTATGTAGGAAGTGTGGAATTCTCGCAGGAAGATGAAGTTTTCTTTGGTAAGGTTCAGGGGCTGTGCACTCTTATATCTTATGAAGGTTCAAATGCTACAGAGCTTGTTAATGATTTTCATGATGCTGTAGATGACTATCTTAAATTATGTGAAGATGAAGGAAAAGAACCTGAAAAAGCATACAAAGGTTCTTTCAATGTCCGCATTTCTCCCGAACTACACAAGCGGATTGCAATTTATGTAATGGAACATGACATAACCCTTAACAGCTTTGTAGAACAGTCTGTAGAAAAGGAACTCGCAGGAACGTATTAATCAAAATAGGGCTCAAAATAGCAACTTGTATTCATAAGGAAAAATATCCAGCTTGTATTTTCCCGTGAATTCCTCTAAGATTAATCCCTTATGAAAAAAGGATTAAATATAGCATTTTGTATTGTTTATGGTTTAGCACTTGCATTTGTTGCTGGGGTGTTGCTGTACCGCCAGTTTATTAATAAAAACTTGTTTCCGTCTTTGGATAATAGACATGCCGTTACACTGTGCGTTGCCCTTACAATAGCAGTAATAAAATTGTTTACACGAAGCTCTGGCGGAACAGGAAAGTCCCTTAACTACTATAAAAATTTTTACAAAGACATAATAAAAGATTCTTTTGAAGATAATAAAAAGCTTCAGCGTAAATTCTTGCAGGCAGTTTCTTTGTATAATAGAGACAAATTTGATAAATCAATCTCGTATCTCAATTCAATTCTGCCAGAATGTAAAAGAATGAATGAAAAGTATTGTGCCGAAATTTTTCTTGCGTTGAACTATAGCGATTGTGGCGACACCGACAGTGCAATCAAAGTGTATGAGAATATGATAGATGAAAGCATTGCCGACTCAACTGTTTATTCCAATTTGATGCTTCTGTACAAGGATAACGGCGATTTTGAAAAATCAGATGAAACTGGAAAACGGGCAATAGCTTATGACCCTCAGAATTACACTGCCTACAATAATCTTGCTTCATCTTCGTTTCATAATGGAGATTATGAGCAAGCCATTGAATATGCAAAGAAATGTATTGAAATAAAAAATGATTTTCTTCCATCAATAAAATTGCTTTATCTTATCTATTCATTAAATGAAGAGAGTGAACAGGCAGAACTTTATGCAAGAAAAGCTATTGCCAATGGTGTTTCAAAAAAGGAACTGCAGGACGCTTTGGAATACTACATGGGTGAGCAAGATTAAAAATGGATATAAAAAGATTTTTTTTATTATAATCATGTAATTGTTTGATATAAGGTAGATGTATATATGAGTAAACGTTTATTATTGATTTTTCCAGTATGCTTGATGTTTTTGGCCTGTAATTCAAAGGAAAATGACGAATTAAGGAATCAGAATGTTGTTCTTTCGGAAGAAAATAAGAGTCTGAAACTTCAGCTTGAAGAATTAGAAAGCCAAAACAAAGAGCTAAGTGAAAAATTAGAAAAGCAAAATCCTTCGGTATCTGAAGATAATAATGTGAAAACTAGTAAATATTCTGGCGGATGGTTTACTGATGGGATGGGTATGAATAATGAGGAGCAAAAGTTTTATCCTTCGCATATAATCATAAAAGAAAATAATGACAATTCTTATGAAATAATTGGTTATTCGGGAATTAATTCTTTTGCTGTAAGCGCTGCTATTTCTGATGAGTCTATAAAGTTACATGATGATTTCATCAGCACAAATATACCCACTGCTGAAGATGTCATGAATTTTGAAAAATTATTCTTGAAATGTCTGCAAGGAGCATCTGAAATTCAGGTGTTAAGAGGTGGCGAAGGTCGGTATCTGAACATTAATAATTTGGAAGAAAATATTAGTTTATGGTTCCGTTACGGAGAGCCAAGTTCTATGTTACCTGATGTTCCTAATCCATAAATATATAAAAATGTTCCCTGTGTGAGTGAATGTAGGAATTAATTGACAATTGTATTTTCTGGCATATATACTGATATTATATGAATAAAGAAAATATGCAAAGAATGGTAAAGACGAAGGAAATTCATTCTCTCAGGCTTCGCTTTTCTTTTTTTATGGTGCTTGCGGTTGTGTTGCTTGTAAGCTCAATTTCCTCTGCAGCACTTGGTCTTTTTAGTATGCATACGCGAAAGGGGCATCTTGACACTGCTCGGGGAGTTGCAAGAATTGCGGCTGATTTAATTGATGCCGACTCCATTGAACTTTATAAAGTTGAGGGAAAAAAAGCCCAAGGGTATGCGGACACTGCCAAACGGCTTTCAAATCTACAAAAAAATATTCCCGACATACACTATCTTTATGTTTACCAGATTCGAGAGGATGGATGCCACCCCATTTTTGACACAGATGAAGGAAACGGAGACTGGGAGATAGACGATCTTATTGAATTTGATCCTACATTTATTCCACTTGTTCCAGATTTGCTTGCTGGCAAGGAAATTGAGCCTCTTGAGTCCAATGACCAATATGGCTGGCTTTTAACATACTACCACCCTGTATTTGATTCCAAAGGAAAGTGCCAGTGCTATGTTGGGGTTGACATTTCAATGAGCCGACTTAGAGAGTACAGGCTTAATTTTCTCTTCAGAACGTTGCTACTTTCTGTAGTGGCAATAATTATCATAATCGGCTATGGACTTTTTATATCAACAAAATTCCTAGTGAATCCTATAAAAGGAATTTCGCAGTTGGCATTGTTATTCATAGAGCAGAATGGTGACGTCGAAGGAATGAATAATTGCGTTTCAAAAATACGGAAGCTTAATGTTCGTACAGGTGATGAAGTAGAAAATCTTTACATTTCATTTTCCGAGATGACTGAAAATACTGTCCAAAACATCATTGCAATAAACCGTATGCAGGAAGAACGCATTCAGCTTATGAAAAAGTATAACGCTGAACTTGAACGGAAAGTCGAGGAACGTACTCGTGAGCTTAAGATTGAAAAGGATAAATCTGAGAAGCTTCTTTTGAATATTCTTCCTAAAGAAGTTGCAAAAGAACTTACGGAGCATCCCGAACGGACCATAGCACAGGATTTTCCAAATGCAACTGTCCTTTTCACAGATATTGTGGGCTTTACAAAGATGAGCGGAAACATGAGTGCGGATGATGTTGTAAAAATGCTCAACAAGATGATTTCACTTTTTGACGAAAGGGCAAAAAAGGAAGGCATAGAAAAGATAAAGACTATCGGAGATGCATATATGGCTGCAACAGGCCTTGTAAATGATAAGGAAAATGACAGTGCTGTAAAAATGATTTCCTTTGCTCTGGGCTTGTTGAAAGATGTTGAAGAATTCAATAAATTATCACAGATAAAAATTCAGATAAGGCTCGGAATCAATACTGGAAATCTTGTTGCAGGGGTAATAGGAAAAATGAAATTTATCTATGACCTTTGGGGAGATACTGTAAATGTCGCAAGCCGTATGGAAAGTACAGGCGAGCCGATGAGAATTCATGTAAGCGAGAACACTTATAACCAGACAAAAGACAAGTATGTATTTACGGATGCTGTTGGCATTGAGGTTAAGGGGAAGGGCTTGATGAATACATATTTTTTGAAACAGTAAAGGACAGATTCCATATAGAGAGTGTCATGGAAGACAAAATAATTGAATGGGCAAAAGAATTACAGAGCCTTGCGCAGGCAGGATTGTTTTACGGTAAAGATCGGTTCGATAAGGAACGGTATCAGCGGATCCGAGATATTTCTGCAGAAATGATGTCTAAAAAAACTGAACTGCCTGTAGATGTTGTAAAAAATCTTTTTTGCAACGATAGCGGCTATCAGACTCCTAAAATTGACACTCGTGCAGCAATTGTTCAAAACGGTAAAATTCTCCTTGTACAGGAAAATGACGGAAGGTGGTCATTGCCTGGAGGCTGGTGCGAATTTGACATGTCGCCTGTCCAAAATGCTGTAAAGGAAGCAAAGGAAGAAGCCGGTGCGGATATAGAAGTGAAAAAACTTATAGCCGTACAGACACGCAGTAAGCATAATTGTCCTGAATATCCGTATGAAGTTGTAAAGATTTTTTATCTTTGTAATTATTTGGGCGGACTCTTTGAAAAAAATATTGAAACACTTGACTGCAATTGGTTCTCTGAAAAAGAGATTCCGATTTTAGCCGAAGAAAAGATTAATGAGCGGCAGATAAAGATGTGTTTTGAAGCCTGCAAGAAAAGCTTTTGGGAAACTTTGTTTGACTGATGAATCACGAAAAATACTAGTCCTTGTTATAGATGGATATCTATTTTATATTTATTTTCAGATATATTTATTTTTCCTTGCGGATTACTGATTTATCCTTTATACTGTATTAATTATGTTAGTTCGTATTATCCTTCTTATTGCTTTTTTTGCTGGCATGGTAGCTGTAGGGCTTTATTCCAGAAGAAAAAGTTCTGATGTTGACGGTTTTGTACTTGGCGGCCGTTCAGTAGGTCCGTGGCTTTCTGCTTTTGCTTACGGTACGTCTTATTTTTCAGCTGTTGTATTCGTAGGCTATGCCGGACAATTCGGCTGGAAATACGGTCTTTCTTCTACATGGATTGGAATTGGAAATGCCGTTATTGGAAGCCTGCTTGCATGGGTGTTTATGGGAAGACGCACACGCGTCATGACTCATCATCTTGATGCAAAGACCATGCCTGATTATTTTGGCAAGAGATATGATAGCAAGGCTCTGAAACTTGTTGCTTCGGCAATAGTTTTTGTATTCCTCATTCCGTATACGGCTTCTGTATATACAGGGCTTTCAAAGCTATTCGGCATGGCATTTAACATTGACTACAAATGGTGTGTTCTTGCCATGGCGGTTTTTACTGCATTTTATGTAATTCTTGGCGGATACATGGCTACAGTTATAAATGACTTTATCCAGGGCATAATAATGCTTATCGGCATCTGCTGTGTTATAGGTGCCGTATTGAATGGTCAGGGAGGATTCCTTTCTGCACTTAAAAAATTATCAGAAATCCCTTGTGATGCGGCTAATACGGTTCCAGCACTGCAAGGCATGAACGGTACATTCTCTTCTTTCTTTGGTCCTGATCCACTGAACCTTCTTGGTGTCATAGTGCTTACTTCTTTGGGAACCTGGGGACTGCCACAGATGGTGCAGAAATTCTATGCAATAAAAAGTGAGAAGGCTGTAAAAACTGGAACTGTTGTTTCTACATTCTTTGCAATAGTCGTTGCTGGAGGCTCTTACTTTCTTGGTGGATTCGGAAGGCTGTTTAACAATCCTTCCATTCATGGTGCAGCAGGAAAAGTTTTATATGACGGCATTATTCCGTCAATGCTTTCAACACTGCCGGATATTCTGCTTGGTATTGTAGTTGTTCTTGTGCTTTCTGCTTCAATGTCTACGCTTTCTTCGCTTGTACTTACGTCAAGTTCTACATTGACTCTTGATTTTCTTAAAGATTCCATATTCAAGAAGATGTCGGAAAAAAATACTTTAGTAGTCATGAGGCTTCTTGTAGTTTTTTTCATACTCGTTTCGGTCTTGCTTGCATTTAATCCTCCTACGTTTATTGCCCAGCTCATGGGAATTTCTTGGGGAGCGCTTGCAGGTGCATTCCTTGCCCCATTCCTCTACGGTCTTTTCTGGAAGAAAGTTTCAAAAGCTGCCGTATGGGCAAGTTTTGCATTTGGTGTAGGACTTACAGCTTCAAACCTATTCTTTAAGTTCATAAAGTCGCCTATAAACTGTGGTGCATGGGCAATGATAGGTGGACTGATTATTGTTCCCCTGGTAAGTTTGATTACACCAAAGATGGATGGTGCAAAAATTGATTCCATCTTTAAATGTTATGATGAGTCTGTCACAGTAACAAAACGTTTTTATTTAAAAGAAGAAGAAAAGGAGAATTAATCATGCCTGTAATGAAATATCTTGAACGCAATGCAGAACTGTATGCTGACGAGGTTGCGCTTGTTGAATTGAATCCTGATGAGGCTGATAAAAGACGGAGTACATGGAAAGAGGCAGAGCTTATTGAGCCTACACGCTTTGAACCGTTTCGCCGTGAAATTACATGGAGTGTGTTTAACGAAAAGGCAAACCGCTTTGCCAACATGCTCATAAACAGCGGCGTAAAGAAAGGTGAAAAAGTTGGCATCCTCATGTACAACTGCATTGAATGGCTGCCTATTTATTTTGGCGTGCTTAAGACTGGAGCAATCGCAGTCCCTTTTAACTTCCGCTATGATGCAGATGAAATTTTGTATTGTGCTGACCTTGCAGAGATAAATGTCCTTGTGTTTGGGGCTGAATTCATTTCACGTATTGAAGCTAATGCAGAGCGTCTTGGAATGGGACGGCTTTTGATTTATGTAGGTGACAACTGTCCGGACTTTGCTGAAAACTATTACCAGTTGGTGTCTAACTGTTCAAGTGTGAATCCTTCAATTGAAATTACTGATGATGATTTTGGTGCAATTTATTTTTCATCGGGTACAACAGGATTCCCTAAGGCAATTTTGCACAAGCATCTTTCTTTGCTGCAGGCTGCTGAAATGGAACAGAAGCATCATTCTACTGGACGCAATGATAACTTTCTGTGCATACCTCCTTTGTATCACACTGGTGCGAAGTTCCACTGGATGGGGTCTCTTGTAGCTGGCAGCAAAGCTGTGCTTTTGAAAGGTACAAAGCCAAAGACAATTCTTTCTGCTATGTCTTCGGAGCACTGTACTATTGCCTGGCTTTTAGTTCCATGGGCACAGGACATTCTGGATGCCCTTGATCGTGGTGAAATAAAACTTTCGGATTATGAACTGTCTCAATGGAGACTTATGCACATTGGTGCTCAGCCAGTTCCTCCATCTTTAATCAAGCGATGGAGGGAGTATTTCCCTAATCATCAGTATGATACAAACTATGGTCTTTCTGAATCTACAGGACCAGGATGTGTTCATCTTGGAGTTGAAAACATCAATAAAGTTGGTGCAATCGGTGTACCTGGATATCGCTGGGAATGTAAGATTGTAGATGAACAGGGAAATCTTGTAAAACAGGGTGAAGTAGGGGAGTTGTGTGTTAAAGGTCCTGGTGTAATGACTTGCTATTATAAGAACCCACAGGCAACTGCTGAAACTCTAAAAGACGGCTGGTTGTACACTGGCGACATGGCTATGCAGGATGAAGATGGATTTTACTTCCTCGTTGACCGCAAGAAAGATGTTATTGTTTCTGGTGGTGAAAATATTTATCCTGTACAGATTGAAGACTTTATGCGTAAGCATGACAAAATAAAGGACGTTGCTGTAATCGGGCTTCCTGATCATCGCCTTGGTGAAAAGACAGCTGCTATTGTTGAAATAAAAGAAGGCATGACCTGTACAAAAGAAGAACTTGAAACGTTCTGTACATTGCTTCCTCGTTACAAACGTCCTAAAGAAATTATATTTAATACAATTCCTAGAAATGCTACTGGCAAGATTGAAAAGCCAAAACTCCGCAAGATGTATGGAGCAGATCAGCTTGTAGCACAGGAAAACAGATCGTAAAGAAAGATAGTTTTTGGAACTGAACGTTTCAGAAACTGAATGTGGCTTTTACCGTTACGCAGCTTAGGTCTTCATAGGCTGCGTAAGTTCCTTTGTTTTCTGAGTCAGGACCTCGCATAAAGAAATTTGCTCCCAGTGATACTTTAAGCTGGTCTGTCACGCTGTAAGTTGCTGATGGGTTTATCATGCTGCTCCAGTGGTTCATCTCTACAATGCCTGTAAGTGAAAGTTCTAGCGTTTCTCTAAAAATGCTCTTAGATACACTGAACGTTGCCGTATGAACAAACCGTTCCCTGTCCAACATTTTTATGTCTCCTAATACGGCATCAATGCAGTACTGTGCTGTAATTGTCCAGCCAGAAGGCATAAAGTCCAGACCTATAAGACCTAAGGTCTGAGTTCTTCTTATAAAATAGTCAAAGTCCTTTTTCCCTGTTCTTAATGCCATAATCTGAGACTTTAACTGTTCTTCTGCTGACACGGACATTGCTCTTGCTGGGAATACAGCCCCCTCCAGTCTAAGCATTACTGTTCCAATTGGAATGGAAGAATCCATGCCGATCATTGCCATGCGCTCATAAGTACCTGTAACTGTAATGTTCTGCCCTATGGAATACTTCATTACAGGATTATCTTCCCATCCATAAAAGCCGTAAAGCGATATGTCCGCAAAAGGAAGAAAAGCCTTTATGCGAACCGCATACTCTCCGTTTTCCAATGCAACATCAGGTTTTTCAAAGCTGTCTTCTGTTACTTTTGCAACTCCAGAAGGAATAAGAATTTTCTTTAAAGGATTCCCTTCTTTCAGCGGAAGCTCATTTGGGGTAAATAGGGGAATCCAGTAAAAGTCAGCTGCAAGACTTTCACCTGAAATTGTAAATCTTGCAGCATCAATTCCAAGACGACTTTCGCTGTAATCAGAAGACCAGATTGAACTTTGATCCTGAGGGCAAAGGACATCCGCAACCTGTATTCCGTCTGCTGCTCCCCATGCCGTAAGCTGCCTTCCTACACGTAAACTCCATCCTTTTCCACCATAGTCAAACCACAGTTCTTTTAGACGAAGAGTAAGGTTGTCTTCTTTTACAATGTAGTCATAACTAAGTGAGGTGTCTGTAAAGAATGTCCAGCAGTCTGAATAGGCACTGATTTCTGCTTCTGCTCCCAGATTGCCTAAAAGCAAGTCGCCTTGATTGGAAGAATTGTGACCATTTGGAATGCCTATTCCTGCTTGGGTAAATAGCTTACCTTTAAAGTCAAATTCTGCTGCAAGGCAAGTGCCGCTTACAAGGGCAAAAAACAGTAGTGAAAAGGCATTCCTCTTTGTCATCTTGAAGTTCCTCTCTCAAGAGCTGCCACTGTAAAGATATTATCTTTCAATGGAATGTTATACATAATGTCCTTCATTTCAAGAACAGTACTGTGATTTGTGATTACGTTCTTTATATACATCTTTCCTGTAGTCCAGATGCCGTCTATTTTCTTTATGTCAGAACACTCCAATACTCTCTGCAAATTGTTCTGTCTGTCGTAAAACTCTGCTTTCTGCACAAGATAACTGTCCTTTCTGTACCAGACTATTCTGCGTGGATTTTTTTCGGTCTTATCTTTTGCTACACATTCTACTTTCCAGCAGTCTACCCCTGCCACGTTTTCTTCTTCAAGTAAAGTGAAGGTGTCTTTTGAAAGTCCTCTGTCTCCCATGTCTTCGTAGGTAAAATCTGTTCCCATAAAGTCATCGCCTTTAGAAGAACCGCTTATTCTTCTGGTCTTTTTCATGGCAGGCATGTAAAGCCAGTTGTCTGAATCTTTAGAAGTTCCGTCAGGCGCATCATCATACTCAAACATGAGGTATGAGACGCCTGCAACATCTTTTGGCGTAGTAAACACTATTACAGTCTTTGTCGTGTCTCCGTAATCCTTGCTGCGCATTGTTACCTCGCGCACTCGCTTTGCCCCCTTTTTGTCGGTAAGCGTCATGGTTGCTGTGTAGGAACTAGTGTCTCCTTTGTCAACTTCGTCTGCACGCTTTGCAATGTCGTAGCCTGTAAGCTCCTGTGCAAAGGCAAGTCTTGTTCCCATTACTACTGTAAAGGCAATCATTGCCAGTTTTGAAAATCTTAATGTTTGTTCAGTCTTTTTCATTTGTTTTCCTCCGTTATTTTTTTGCGTTAAATGGTTTTAATATGTACATAAGGACAGGCGTAATGGTATAGTCTGCAACAAGGGCGGAGCCAAGTCCCACTATGGCCAGAAGTCCTACTCTGTACAGGCAAGCCATTGTGCTGAATGTATACATAAAGAACATCATGCAGAGAATGAATGTTGTCATTCCCATTGTCTTTCCTATTTCCCTGAACGAAACAGTTACAGCTTCTTTATAAGACAAGCCTTCTTCCAGCTTGAACTTTATGTGATTTGTAAAGTGGATGGTATCATCAACTGCAATTCCCAAAATCATTGGCATAATTGTCATTGTAATCATGTCCAGATTGAATGCGCAGTATCCCATCAAGCCTCCTATTATGAGTACAGGTGTAATATTCGGAATCATTCCTATAAGTCCAGTTGCTATGCCTGAGAATGCAATTATGAGCAGTATAGCTATTATGATGAAAGAGCCTGTGAAAGATTTTAGCTCTCCTTTTACAAGTTTGCCGTTCATTTCCGCATAGTTTACAACTTCTCCAACAACATAAACTCTTGCAGTTGGAAACAGCTCAACGGCTTTCTGTTTTATGTTATTAAGGTCGTTTACTATTGAGCTTGCATTATATTTTGCAAGCTCCACATGAACGTAAGCCATCTTATAGTCTCCGTCTATCCAGTTAAAGAGTGTCTTACTGTCAGAAATCTCATACAGGAACATTAGCTGAGTAAGCATGTCCTGTTCTTCAGGAATTGCATAGAAAGATTCATCATCATAGTTAAGAGTCCTGTTTAGTTCCTTTATGAGTCTTGTAACAGATTGTACTCTTGGCTTTCCAGAAGAGACTTTTGTTAAAGATTGTAACCCTGCCTGTTTTTCAAGCTCATCAAGAGCTTTCATCTGCTGTGGATTTTTGAACTCGTCAGCGTTATCAAATTCAACCACGACATTGTATGAATAAAGGCTTCCTAGTTTTCCGCTAAGCATGGAGATAGTCCTTGCAATATATGGAATCTTTTTGCCCATCATCTGCATGTAGTCCATGTTTACCTGAATCTTTAGAATGCCGAATGCGGAAACAATCATTATAATTACGGATATTATGCAGACTGCTGTTTTCTTTTCCAAAACCTTGTTTCCGAGACTGTAGAATGCCATGTCTGCTTTTGTAGCCCCTGTCTTTTTCTGGCTTGGATTTGGTTCTTTATCTTTTCCAAAGCTTAAGAGGATGGGGATTAAGATTATTACATAAGCGTAAACTGTCATGACTATTGAGGCAGAAATTCCACCTACCCACCGTATTGCTGCTATTCCTGCAAAAAGGAATGAGATGAGCGATGCTACTGTTGTAATTACTGTAAAGAGGATTGGCCAACCAGTTTCCTCTACTGCTTTTATTACGGAGTCTTTTCTGTTTCCTGTTTTCCTAAAATGCATTCTAAACGCATTTATGTAATGTACCGAATAGCCTACGGAAAGTGCCATTCCCAAAAGAATTGGAAGCGTAATCATGTTTGAGTCGCCTGTAATGCCAAGATAACTGGAGAACCCAAGAACACTTCCAATGCCTCCTGCCGTGGCAATCAGAGGAACAATTACGCCCCTGAGTGAGCGGACAAAAATTATAAGGCATATAATCATAACCGCAAAGCCTGAAAGAACTCTTATGGCAAATTCTTGTGCCGTTACTTTGTCTTCTTCCATTTCAGAATAGCTCATGCCTGTTGGTTTGAAGGTGTAGGCATCGCTCTTAAACTCTTCGCTGAAAATGACTTTTTCTGCATAAGGGGCAATGTTGTCCTTTGCAAAGTCGATGCCGCCTTCGTAAGGTTCAAGCGAAAGCATGACCCAAGTTTCCTTTGCATCATCAGACACAAGGTAATTCCTAAGGGACTCCCTGCTAAGAATAAAGTCCTTCTTTTCCTTAAGAGTCTGCAAGTCGGATGGAATGCCGTCTTCAAACGGATTGGAAATTTCAAATCCATCCTCTGTGCCTATTGGAACAGAAAGATCGGCAATGGAAGTAACTTCATCTGCATAAGGAACTTCTGCTACAAGACGGTCGCCAAGTCTTTTTATGGCATTAAGAACTTCGGGAGCAAAAACATCGTCTGCTTCTACAAGAACCATAATGGAGTCTTCGCTTCCAAAGACATCCTCAAAGCGATCTGCGTCTACTTTTACTTGCTCCCAATCTTCAAACCAGCTTTCTTCGCTGCCTGAGAGTGTGAGCTTTCTTAAGCCTGCACAGCCAATGACGGTAACAAGCACTATGGCTATAATGAAAGCCCATCTGTGCCGTATTTGAAAGCGTCCTGCACTGGCAAACCATTTGTTAAGCCTTGAAATTTGCATATATCTAATCTCCTGATTTTTATAATAACACTGTTATGTTATCTATAGCTAATTTATAACATAACAGTGTTATTTTAGTCAAGAAGATATAAATGGATTTTTTCAGAAACCTTATATGATTGTGTCGTAATTCTCTGTATGATTGCGTCGCAATTCTCTCTATGATTGCGTCGCAATTCTCTCTATGATTGCGTTACAACTCTCTCTATGATTGCGTTGCAACTCTCTAGATGATTGTGTCGTAATTCGCTAGATGATTATGTTATTAGAAATTATATAAAATCGTACAGTTTGTACCAGCCTCCGGTAAGGTACTTCATTATATGAGGAAGGATTTTTTCTGCCTTTTCTTCAGAGTCAACATGAGTAAGAAGGTAAGCAAAAGCTTCTATCTGAACATGCGAAATCCAGTGTATGACGCGCTCATCTACATTTGGCATGTTCTTTTTTTTGCATATAATTTCTGAAAGCCTTGCGTAATGCTTTTCCGTAATGCGTACAAGTTCGTCCAGACAGTTTGAAAATTTTGAACCTTGTGATTTTGCAATCAAAAGAGTCATTTCGTCATAATGGGCGTAAAGAAATTTTATGGCATTGACGCTTGAAGTAAAGTCATCTGATGTCTCAATATCTTTTGGCACAGCCCAATCCTCATTTTCTACAATTTTCTCAGCTTCCGAGTTATAATGCTCTTCAAGCATGCTAAGAATATTTTGGAACGGTTCTTTAACCAGAGACTCAAATAAATCTTCTTTGTCTTTGAAGAAAAAGTAAAGAGCTCCTGTCGTTACGCCAGCGTTTTTACAGATAGAGCGTAAGGATGCCGCCACATATCCTTTTTCCATAAATTCTGCCTTTGCGCTTTTTAGAAGCTTTTCCTTCGTTTCTTTTTCGCCTTCCATAACAATGTTAGGCTACTTTGTATTGAAAAAAAATGCAATAGGGGATAGAGTTTATAGATGGTAAAACTTATTCTTTCTGATTTAGACGGAACACTTCTCCGTGACGACAAGACTATTTCCAAAGCGAGCGAAGAGGCATTCTCACAGGCTCGTAAGAATGGTGTTTTGGTCGGTTTCTGTACTTCACGCGCAAGGCTGAACGTAAAAGAATATCTCAAACAGGTGCAGACAGATTTTCTCATTTCAAATGGCGGAGCATGTGTTTTTGTTGGTGATTCCATAATTTACAATAATTCTTTTACTGTAGAAGAAAGCCGTAAGATGTTTTCTGCCATATATGATATATGCGGAAAAGATATTGAGATGACAGCTGATATGCCTGATGCTCTTTTTTGGAACAGAGAACTTAAAGACCAACACTATGTGTATTCTAGAGAGTCTACTTATAATGATTTTTCAGATTTCCGTGAGCCTGTAATGAAAATCTGCGTACATACGTGGGATGAGCATAAAGCTATGCAGATTGCAGATGTTCTTGGAAGAGACAAGGTTGACTTTCTGAAATTTTCAGACATTCCTTGGTATAAATTTTCTAAAAAAGAAGCAACTAAGGAAAATGCCATAAGGGCACTTTCTTCTTACCTTAACATTCCTCTGTCAGATATGGTTGCATTCGGTGATGATTTCAATGATATTGGCATGCTTAAAATGTGTGGAAGGGGAGTGGCAATGCAGAATGCCATTGATGAAGTAAAACAGTGTGCCGATGATATTACGCTTTCAAATAATGCTGACGGTGTTGCCGACTGGATAAATCGGCATCTTGATAACCGATAGTCATAATGCAGTGCTGGAATAGCTTTCTACTGAATATCCTGTTTTCTGTATGATGTCTCTTACAGTTTCTTCTGAAATGCCATCTTTTAACAGGATATGTGCTGTCTTAGTTTTTAGATTTATTTTTTCTGCCCAAATGCCGTCTTGACTATTGAGGGCATTACTTATTTTCATTGTGCAGTTGAAACACATTATGTCTGGTATCTTTATTTCTGCCTTGAATTTGTAATTCTTTTTGTTTTTGTCTGACGGCTGAATCTTTATGGTTTTGGATCCGCCTCCGCAACAGCTGCTTTCGCCTTTCAGGTGCTTAATATAGCTTCGTATTCCTGTAAAAATAAATAGTGCCATAATCAGGCTGATAATAACGTTAACCATTGCAAGACTCTTTATTTTTCTGCTTTAAGTTCTTCTTTGCAAGTTTTATCATCTGCTCGACTTTCTTTTCCGAGCTGCAACTGTGTTTTGTACAGGTTCCGTCTTTATGAGCAGCACAGGAGTAACAGCCCAGCGAAGTTCCTTCTTTTGCAGCTTCTTTATAATTGTGAATGACTTTGTATATTATGAAAGCTGAATAGGCTGCAATAATTAAAACTAACAGATAATTTATCATACAACTCCTAACATGCGAAAGGGAGACTGCACTTTTTTAGCAAGTGCAATCTCCCTTTATTTTATATTTATTTATGCTCTATTTCTAGAGTCTTCTTTTGCGTAAGGATTTGGGCGGAAGAGCATGAACAGAATGAATGCAAATGCTGCCAGTGCCAGTACAAAGCCAATGATGTTTGCGCCTGTACCTGCCATTCCCCTGTGAACAAAGAACATTCCAAACTGATAGAAGATGAATGTCACTACCCAAGCAAAGATGTTCTGGAATGCGATTGCGAACCAGAACCATTTTCTGCTCTTAAGCTCGTTTGCCATTGTTGCAATAGCTGCAAGACAAGGAGAATCGAGCAAGTTGAACAGAAGGAATGAGAATGCTGCAAGAGCTGTTGGGAACCAAGATGCAATTCCTGAAACAACTGTAACGATAGCTTCTTCTTCTTCCAGTGCAGCTTCTGCAATTTCAGGGTCAACATTTGCAAGAACACCCATTGTAGAAACAATAGCTTCTTTTGCTGAGAATCCAGAAAGTGAAGATGCTGCTGCCTGCCATCCACCGTCGGCACCACCAAATCCAAGAGGAACGAATATCCAGCGGATCGCATTTCCGATTGAAGCAAGAATTGACTCGTTTGGATCTACAAGACCGAATCCTTCTTCTCCAAAGCCATAGCTTGAAAGGAACCACATTACTATACATGCAAGGAAGAGGATTGTTCCTGCTTTCTTGATAAAGCTCCACAAGCGTTCCCATGTGTGCAAAAGCACTGTCTTAAGGGATGGAATGTGATACTGTGGCAATTCCATTACGAATGGTGCTGCAGGTCCGTGGAAATACTTTGTCTTTTTAAGACCGATTGCTGCAATGAGTACTGCAAGAATTCCGACTAAGTACATTAAAGACCCGAGCCATGCTACAGCACCGTTACCTTCTCCAAGAACATGCTGACCTATTACGACAGCGAACAAACCGATAACAGGAAGCTTTGCCCCACAAGGAATCCAGGTTGTTGTCATGATGGTCATGCGTCTGTCATTTTCGTTTTCGATTGTACGGCTTGCCATGATGCCAGGAATGCCACAACCAGAAGAAATAAGCAGAGGAATGAATGACTTTCCGCTCAGACCAAAGTGGCGGAATATTCTATCCATTACGAATGCAATACGAACCATGTAACCTACATCTTCCAGAATTGAAAGCAACAGGAACAGGATAGCCATCTGTGGCAGGAATCCGAATACTGCACCAAGACCGCCGATAACACCGTTTACAATGCAGTCTGTAAGTATTTCACTTGCTCCTGCATTACCAAGTGCTTCTTCTAACCATCCCTGAAGTCCGCCTACTACGGTGTCGTTTGCCCAGTCCGTACCCATTGTACCGACTGTACTTACTGCTACCCAGTATACAAACCACATTACAACAAGGAAAATTGGAAGACCAAGCCAGCGGCTTGTAACAATGTTGTCAATCTTATCTGACATTGTTTCTTTTCTTCCGCTCTTTACAAGAACGCCGTTAAGCAGATTTGTGATGTATTCATAACGTTCGTTTGTGATGATAGAGCTAATGTCATCATCCATGTCTTTTTCAAGTTTTGAAGTGATTGCTTCTGCTGAGCTTGTGTCTGTAAGACCTATTTTTTCAATAACTTTTTCATCACGCTCAAGAACTTTTATTGCTGTCCAGCGTTTAAGCTTTGAATCTACAGAAGAAGGAAGCAATGCCTCTACTTTTGAAATGGCTTCTTCAACATTGTTTGCAAAGCAAGCCTTTGGAGCTGGTACTGCATGATTTGCAGCTTCGACAGCTGCTTCTGCAGCTTCCTTTACTCCCTGATTATGAAGTGCTACTGTTTCAATTACCTTGCAACCAAGTCTTTCTGCAAGTTTTTTTGTATCAATCTTGTCGCCAGCCTTTTTAAGTGCATCTACCATATTGAGGGCAACAACGACTGGTTTACCGAGTTCCATAATCTGTGTTGTCAGGTACAGGTTTCTTTCAATGTTTGTTGCATCTACGATATTGATGACTGCCTGAGGCTCATTGCTTGCAAGATAGTCTCGCGAAACAACTTCTTCATTTGTATATGGAGAAAGGGAATAAATACCAGGAAGGTCTGTTACGATTGTCTCTGTAGTTCCCTTTACTTTTCCTTCTTTTTTTTCAACTGTTACTCCAGGCCAGTTTCCTACATACTGTACTGTACCAGTAAGATTATTGAACATTGTTGTCTTGCCGCAGTTTGGGTTTCCGGCAAGTGCTATTTTTGTTACAGCCATTTTATATTACCTCACTCAACTTCAATGCATTCAGCATCGTCCTTACGGACAGAAAGCTCATATCCTCTGATTGTTACTTCAACAGGATCTCCAAGTGGGGCAACCTTGCGGATGAAAACCTTGCAACCTTTGGTAAATCCCATGTCCATAAGGCGACGTTTTAGCGCACCCTCTCCATTCAGGCTCTTGACTTTTACTTCAGAACCTACTTTTGCTTCTCGCAATGTACTCATTATTTTACTCCTATAATAGCCACTAGATAATACTACTCCCGTCCAAATAAAAGCTCTGTCCGCCAAGCAAGCACTGTGAGTTATTTATTTTATGTGTCTGTTTATTTTTAGATTAAAACTTTAGAAGCCATGCCTTTGTCCAAAGCAATACGGGCTTCTTTTACCTTTACGATAAGTCCAGTGTTGACTTTCGAAATTACAGTTACCCTGCTTCCTGTCGTAAAGCCCAAGTCTACCAAATGCTGTTTTACGTCTGGCTGTCCGCCTACGTTTTTTACAGTTACTTCTTCTCCAATTGATGCGAATAATAAAGGCATAATCAAGCTCCTGTGTATTAGCAAAGGGTTATAGATACGGATACAGATTAACTAATAAACTGTGTATCTAACTGTAAATAGCATAATCTAATTTTGTCTGTAAGTCAATAGTTTTTGCTAACTGATGTTGATTATGTATTTCAAGAATAAAAAAGGGCTGATTTGTATAAATCAGCCCTAATGTCATGTGGAATTATGACCATTTGTCTACGGTTTCGCCTATTCTTTCTATTTCTGCAAGAATTTCGTTTTTTTTCTTTGGCGTGTACAGGTTTACTTTTGCCTGTAATTTTCTTGCTACAGGAATTAACGTCTGTAGCTTTTCTATAGGAAGCGTATCTTTTTGAAATTGAATTAATACGCTTCCAGTTTTTTCATTGTATTCCATGTTTTGAACAGTACATATTTTTTGAACTACAGCTGTTGCTGCATTTCGTATGTCATCATCTTTTAACACTTTGTCTCGTATGCGTATTCGTCCAGTTTCTTCATAATAATTAATCTGCATTAGTATTTCTCCTGTAACAGCGGTTGAGTTGCCTTAACACTGAAATAAATTGTTGAAGAATTGTGAAGTATTGCTGCCAGCGAAGGATTTATTAATCCCAGCAGTCCAAATGCAATCAGTGAAGAATTAACGGCAATGATGCCTCTGTTGTTGCGGTCAATTTTATTCATAAGCCGTTTGCCCATAATCCTCATTTTGTACAGTCCGTCCAAGCCGTCTTCCGCTGATAATATTATGTCAGAGGTTTCTCCTGTAATGGCGGCGCAGTCACCCATTGCAATTCCTGTGTCCGCTGCGGCTAGTGCAGGGGCGTCATTAATGCCGTCTCCGATCATAATGACTTTATGACCTTTTTTCTTTTGTTCATTGATGTAGTTTAGTTTATCTTCTGGTAAAGCATGAGCAATGTAATGGTCAACTTTGGTAATTTTTGCCGCAGTCTTTGCAGCTCCTTCATCGTCTCCTGTAATCATTGTGCAGTTTTTAATGCCGCTCTTGTGGAGCTTTCTTATGATTTCTGCTGCATTATCCCTTACAGGATCTGATATTGCAAAAATACCCAACAGATTTTTTTCTTCTGCAAGGTAAAGTAGCGATTCTCCTTTTTCAAGAGCTTCTTTCTGAATTTCTTTCAGGTTATCTGTTTCTGCAATGTTTTCATCTTCAAAAATAAAATGACGGCTGCCTATTAAAACCCGTTTATCATTCAGATATGTTGCAATACCGTGTGCAACAATATATTCAACTTTAGCGTGTTCTTCTGGATGTTGCAGTTTTTTTTCTTTTGCTGCCTGTACTATTGCTGTTGCGACAGGATGTGCAAAATGTTCTTCCAGACACGCTGCAATTCTTAAAAGTTCTTCTTCTGATTTATTACAGAAAGGTATTATTCTTGACAGTTTTGGTTTTGCCGCTGTAAGTGTTCCTGTTTTGTCCAGAACTACAGTATCTGCAAGTGAAACATCTTCCAGATATTTTCCGCCCTTTACAAGAATGCCGTGTTGGGCACTTTCTTTCATTGCACTTAGAACGGCAATTGGTGCGGCAAGTTTCATTGCACAGGAATAGTCTACCATGAGTGTAGCCATAACCTTTGTTATGTTTCTTGTAAACAAGAAGGTTAGCAGTGAAAGAATAAAATTGTATTTTACAAGTTTATCTGCCATATATTCAGAGCGTATCTGTGATGAAACTTTTAGCTGCTGGGAATTTTCTATCATGGAAAGAATATTCTGAACTTTTGTCTGAGAGCCTGTTGCCCTTACAACAATGAAAAGCTCTCCTTCCTGAACAACTGTTCCTGCAAACACACTCTGACCTTTTCTTTTTTCAACAGCAAGAGGTTCTCCTGTGATGGAAGCTTGATTTACTAAAGCTTCTCCGTCAACAACCTCTCCATCTGCAGGAATGAGTGAGCCTGTTCTTACGGCAACAATATTTCCTGGCTTGACCATGTACAGAGGAACAGATTTTTCTGTTTTTCCTTCTACTACCTGAACGGTGTCTTTGTCAGAAAGCATTGTCAGGGCAAGATCTGAATATGATTTTTTCTTTGTGTATTCTTCAATTGTTTCGCCAATGTTAAGCAGGAAGTTTATGTTTGATGCGGTTTTTGCATCACCAGTTAATAAGGCTGTAGTGATTGCTGTTGCATCAAGTACATCAGCTTTGAAAACTTTTCCTTTGCTTATACACTGTAGCCCCTTGAATATACGGGGAGTTAGGTTAAATGCTCTTAGTACTGTGCGTACAGGGAGCGGTAGTAATTGTTTTAAGTAATGGGTTACAGTCATTACGGCAAGTGTCTGAATTAGACTTTGCTGTTTTGGAGGGACTGTAACGGAATTGAGCATTTCTTTATCTTTCAAGTATTTATCTGAAAGTGCCATAAAGAATGCTTTGATTTGTTTTTCAGAAAGAATGTCTGTGTTGTAATAAATTAAAAACGAACCTGTCGTAAAATTTACTGTTACCTTACTCATTCCTTCCTGTACGGAAAGCAAACTCTGCGCGAGAGTTGCCTGACGTGATGTAATGTTCTGTTTATCGTACCGAATGCGGATACGTCCCGGCAGGGAATGCTTTACGTAAAAATCCATTGCTTTAAGCCTTAGCTTTTTTTACTTTTGATTCTGCAGCAACATCTTCTGCATCTTCTTTTACTGATTCTAAGAATTCAGAAGCGTCGTCCTTAAGCTGTAATCCTGCTGCAACTACTTTTGCACATCCTTTGCGGAATGTCTGTGTCTGAGCAAAGGCTACTAAAGCACCACCAATAAGACCACCAATCAACAACTGTTTACAATCTAATGTCATTGTTGTTCTCCTCTTATTTATACAAAATTTCTTCAATGATATAGCAATATTTAAAGATTAGCAATATCTAATTTAAATTGAATTTAGGGAATTTTCGTTATTTAAAGGTTGGGTATTTGTTTTTTCGCTTGATGAAGAGTTTTAAAATAAAAACTGGTCTTTAGCCAACGACTAAAGACCAGTCAACTCTATTTACTACAAGGCTCGAGGTAACCTTTTAGCACAATTTATTAAAACCGTATACAGCAGCAGCTCCCAGTTCTTCTTCTATACGGATAAGCTGGTTGTACTTTGCCATGCGGTCTGTACGGCTCATTGAACCCGTTTTAATCTGTCCAGAATTAGTTGCAACTGCAATGTCTGCAATTGTTGTGTCTTCTGTTTCTCCTGAACGGTGGCTTGTTACGGTTGTGTAGCCGTGGCGGTGAGCCATTTCAATGGCTTCAAGTGTTTCTGTAAGAGAGCCTATCTGGTTTACTTTGATAAGAATTGAGTTTCCTGCTCCCATCTTAATTCCTTTTTCAAGGAACTTAACATTTGTTACAAACAGGTCATCACCTACAAGCTGACAACGGTCTCCGATTTTTGCTGTAAGTTTCTTCCATCCTTCCCAGTCGTTTTCATCAAGACCGTCTTCAATGGAATCAATCGGATACTTTGTGATGAGTTCTTCAAGATATGCAATCTGCTCATCATCAGAAAGTTCCTTTCCGTTAGGATCTTTCTGTGCTCCGTTAGAAAGCTGTTTGTAGTTGTAGAAGAACTTACCGTCCCTTTCTACAGAGAATTCTGATGCTGCGCAGTCCATAGCAATCTTTACATCGTCACCAGGTTTGTAACCTGCATCTTTAATTGCCTGTACAATTGAGTCCAGTGCATCATTAATGCCGTTAAACTTTGGTGCAAATCCGCCTTCGTCACCAACGGCTGTTGAAAGACCTCTTCCTTTAAGAAGTTTTGCCAAAGCATGGAATACTTCTGCACCCATGCGGATTGCTTCTTTTTCTGTTTTTGCACCTACAGGGCGAATCATAAATTCCTGAAATGCAATTGGTGCATCAGAATGTGCTCCTCCATTGATAATGTTCATCATTGGAACAGGAAGAACGTGAGCGTTTGCACCACCAATGTAACGGTATAGTGGTATATCAAGAGCTTTTGCTGCTGCCTGAGCTGTTGCAAGCGAAACTCCGAGGATTGCATTTGCACCAAGTTTACTCTTTGTTGGCGTACCGTCAAGAGCCAGCATCTTCATGTCAATTGCACGCTGTTCAAAAACATTATCACCTTTAAGTGCTGGTGCTATGATTTTATTTACATTGTCTACAGCTTTAAGTACGCCTTTACCACCGTATCTGTTTTTATCGCCATCACGAAGTTCAAGAGCTTCATTTTCTCCTGTAGATGCTCCTGAAGGTACTGCTGCTCTTCCCATAACTCCGTTTTCAAGGATTACATCTACTTCTACAGTAGGATTTCCGCGTGAGTCAATAATTTCCCTTCCAATCACCTTTGCTATACTGCAAGCTTTCATAAAATGCCTCCTATTATTTTATCTGGTTTTATACTTTTCAAGTAAGATTTCCACGTCGTACGGAATTTCTGAAAATCTGCCAAAAAAATCATCATAGTCAAGAATACCATTTTCCAGTTTCTGTTCTATGATATCTTCCATATCATCTCCTGTTGCATAGTCAGCAGCTTTTTTGTACATACTGTGTTTGCGGCTGAACAATGCAAGTCCAGCTTCTTTTATATCATCGGGAAGAGTTTCTGCCGTAAACTCCAAGTTTCTTCCTATATAGAAAATTATGTCTTGAAATGCATCATTAAGCAGTCTTTTATTTATGTCGCGGTCTTCTTTGTTTAATTTAAAAAAGCCTGCAACATAATCATAGCAGAGCAATGTATCTCTGCTTGATGTAAAACATTTTCCCAATTCCATAAAAACTCTCTTTTTATTTTGAATAGAATTCTACAACCATCTGATCATTAATTTCTACAGGAATTTCTTTTCTTTGTGGAATAGAAATTAGTTTTCCAGAAAAGTCATCTTCATTTTTTTGCAGATAAGGAAGGGGTTTTGAATTTGTGCTAAGGAAACTCTTCTTAAACTGTTCATTTTTTCTAGACTTTTCTTTTAGGCTTATTACCTGATTAACTTTGATGTTTTGAGATGGAATGGTTATTTTCTTTCCGTCAACAGTAAGGTGTCCATGTGTAACCATCTGTCTTGCCATGCGGATTGAGTTTGCAAATCCCAGTCTGTAGACAAGATTGTCCAGTCTGCATTCAAGTGTTGTAATCAATGCTTCTCCAGTTTTGCCTTCTGCTTTTAATGCAATGTCAAAATAACGCTGAAGCTGACGTTCCATAATGCCGTAATACGCTTTTATTTTCTGTTTTTCAATAAGTTGCTTTCCGTATTCTGAAATTTTGTGTGTTTTCTTGAAAGCGGGAGCGTCAATTCTTTTTAATGCTTTAGGATGTCCGCAAGTATTTACTCCAAGTCTTCTGCATTCCTTAAAACGTGGACCTCTTCTAGTAGCCATTATTATACCTCTTATGTAATATTAGTTATTTATTGCTAACAAAAGTGATAATAACATACTTGTAATGTAATGGCAATATATAAATGAATGTTTTTTAGAATTCAGATGCACAGAAAATGAAACAGCCGTCTGAATTGTCGTCCAGACGACTGTTCTTTCTAAAAGAATTCTTATTTGAATAAAATGTTATTTATAATGCCTTCCAGATATTCCTCGCGGCCAGAACCTGGATCGCAAGGCTTTTTCATTTCAGAGGCTTTTGCTGCAAGTTCTTCAAGAGTTGTATTTTTATCCCTAATCTTTTTACCGATTCCGCTTTCAAAGCTTGAATACTTTTCCTTGATAAAATTATCAATTCTTCCGTCTTCAATAATTTCTGCTGCTTTTATAAGTCCCAGGGCAAAAGTGTCCATTCCCATTATGTATGCATGGAACATATCTTCAAAAGTGTTTGAAGGGCGTCGGTTTTTTGAGTCAAAATTAAAACCTCCTGTAAGTCCCCCAGCTTTTAAAACTTCATACATTGCCATTGTTGCATCATAGACATTCCATGGAAAGTTATCTGTATCCCACCCCAGAATTGGATTTCCTTGATTTGCATCTACCGAACCTAACATTCCATTAATGCGGCTAATGCAGAGCTCATGCTGGAAGGTATGGTTTGCCAGCGTTGCATGGTTTGCCTCAATATTCATCTTAAAATCTTTATCAAGCCCGTACTGGCGCAGGAATCCTATTGCAGTTGCTGCATCAAAATCGTACTGATGACTCATTGGTTCTTTTGGCTTAGGCTCAATATAGAAATCTCCCTTAAATCCAATTGAGCGACCGTAATCAACAGCCATGTGCATGAGGTTTGCAATATTTTCTTGCTCAAGTTTTACATCTGTGTTGAGGAGCGTTTCATAACCTTCGCGTCCGCCCCAGAAAACATAACCTCGTCCACCAAGTTTTACTGTAATATCAAGAGCCTTTTTTACCTGTGCAGCGGCAAAACAGTAAACGTCGGCTGAATTAGTAGAACCTGCACCATTCATAAAACGTGGATTGCCAAACATATTTGCCGTTCCCCAAAGGCATTTTATATCTGTACCTTTGGTTTTCTCAAGAATATAATCTGAAATTTCATCAAGACGTTTATTTGTTACGTTAATATCGTTTGGATCTTCTGGAACAAGATCTACGTCATGCCAACAGTAATAGTTAATGCCGAGTTTTTTCATAAACTCAATGCCTGCATCAACTTTTGCCTTTGCGTGTTCCATTGTTCCTGGAACCTGCCCAAATGATTTATCGGCAGTTCCTGAACCGAACATGTCTACTCCATTTGCACCAAGGTTGTGCCACCACGCCATTGCAAAAGGAAGATGTTCCGACATCTTTTTACCCATAAGCATCAGTTCTGGGTTATAGTACTTGAATGCCCATGGATTTTTACTCTCCTTTCCTTCAAATTTAATTTGAGGAATATTCTTAAAAAATTCGCTCATAATTTGAGTCCTCCTATCTTTTTTAGAAATGCTATTTCATCATTTCTTTTAAATCTGCAAAACGTCCCTTTTCATCTGTATGGGCGGTATTGTGCCGTTCTACCTGTGCAATGCCTCTCATTTCTGAAAGATTATGGTAGCCATGGCTTTTCATAAAACTCCGTAGGCCTTTTTGAATGTCCATGGCAACATTTGGATTTATGAATTTAGCCTGACCGATTTCTACAGCACTTGCGCCGGCCATAATAAATTCTACGGCATCCTGCCATGTACAGATTCCTCCTATTCCGATAACAGGAACTCGTTTTTCTGGAGGTAATTTGTTTATTTCCTGCACGACATCGTAAACAATTCTTAGAGCAAGGGGTTTTAGACCGGGACCTGAATATCCTGCATGGACATTATTAAAAAAGGGTTTTCCCTTATCAATATCGATTGCAACTCCGTGAATCATATTTATTAAACTGATTGCATCTGCTCCAGCTTTTATACATGCAATGGCAATTGGACGGTTATCTGCAGCATTAGGCGACAGCTTTACCATAAGAGGCTTTTTTGTTGCGGCACGGACAGCAGAAACACAGTAAAATGCTGTTTCTGCACTCATTCCCCATGCAAGTCCTGCAGCCTTTATGTTCGGACAGCTTATGTTTAGTTCTATCATATCGCAGTCCGTTTTATCCAAAAGCTTTGCTCCCTCAACATAAGATTCAATATCGCTTCCTGCAAGATTTGTAATTACAACAGGCCCCAGACCAATCATATTTGGCAATAAGTTTTCTATGTAATAAGGTATCCCTGGATTTTGCAGACCTATAGAATTCATGTTACCACCTGCTACTTCAAGACTTCGTTCTCCATGGTTTCCTTCTCTAGGCTCAAGCGTAACTCCCTTAGAAACAATTCCTCCCCAATCAGAAACAGGACTTACTCCGCGGAAATTTTGTCCGAAAGCAAATGTTCCTCCGCTTGCAATTGTTGGATTTTTAAAATGAATACCAGCAATGTCTACACTTAAATCTGGCTCTTCATTTTCTTCTAGATGTGGTCTGCGAGGGATGGGTTTGTCAAATATGATTTTCTGTGCATCAAAAACAGGACCGTCTTTACAGCAGCGTTTAAGTCCGTCGGTGGTTTCTAATGTACAGCCAAGACAAGCTCCTAATCCACAGAGCATTCTGTGCTCCATACTTATATAGCATTTTATGTTGAGTTCTGAAGCCAGTTTTTGTATATAGACTAATGCTGGTGTGGGACCGCAGGCTAGAATCAATTCATAACCGGCTTCTTTTACAGCCTCTTTTGTAAGTGCACACGGTAACATTCCCTGGATACCGCAGGAACCGTCATCTGTTGTAATAAGCAATTTGTTTGCTTTTACTCGCTCCAATCCGTAAGAGCCAGATTTAAAGGCTGCATAAAAATCGTATGAATAATCTGGTAAGCTGTGTGCAAGATTTGCAACTGGAGCAACACCTATTCCTCCTCCAATGATGCATATTTTTGTCTTACCTTGATTCTTTTTTATTATTTCGTTGCATTCTTCTACAGGCCATGGAGTCCCTAATGGTCCGATGATAGAAATATCATCCCAAAGCGTCATGTGGCAAAGTTCTTCCGTTCCTCGTCCTTTTTCAAGAATCATGAATTGAACCAGAATCTTTTTTTTGCCTTCATTATTTGTCCATTCTTCACTGTGGTAAACACTGATAGGCCGGTTGTAATTTACAGATGATTTTGCACTTCGAATAAGGTAGAACTGCCCAGACTTTGGAGCAACTTGATTTTTTCGCTCACATTCAATAGTTGTTTGTAATATATAAACATTAGACTGGCCTTCTATTTTTTCAAGCCTTTCAACTTTTGTCTTTCCATAGAATTGTAAGCCGTGTCCAGCTTCATCGATTTCTGCTAAGTCCATAAATAAACACCTTTTAAGTTAGATATGACTAACAAGACTTAGTATAACCTTTTGTATGTATAAATGCAAGAAGTTTTATTATTCGTATTATTGCGAGGAAGAGAAATATGTTTTAAAGTTTACTTGAGGAGGAGTGTCTGATTTAATACAGCACTTGAATTACAATCTTTTTATGCATGTCCTTTGTCCTTAGGTGGAATACCAAAATGTTTATAAGGTACATGAACAGAGCTGTTAGAATATAAAAGATTAGGAAAATTGTCTTTAGTGAAAAATTTACATGTACTGTATGTGCATACAGTAGAAACAGCAAGATTGGCAGAAGGAATGTTGTTACAGACATTATTATTTTGCCAGACATTGACATGGTGTAGTCAAGGATTATGTCTTTCTTGTCATTTGAAAAGTAGCCTGAAATCACAGGATTCAGTGGTAATCTTATGCCAAAAGGGATTGTAGGTGCATACTGAATGGTAAACATGTTTACAAGGAAAGTTCCTTTGAATTTACCTTTTTCTGTCAATGCCTTTATTCTTGCAATAACATCTGGCGGCATAAGGGGAATCGTTGTAATTCTTGCGTGTTCAGAAGGAAAGAACTTCATTACGCAAATTATATAGCGTAATTTCTTTACTTACAAGTAGTTTTTCGTATGCATTCCGTATAAAGTAAATCAATTCTGCCCTTGACGATTTCGCTTTTTGAGACTTTCCAGCCGTTTTCTTCCAGAAAAGATTTGTACTCATCGGCAGTCCATTCGTGATTGAATTTGACGCCGGCAAGTGCAATTATTTTCTGCCAGAGGTTGCTTTTACCGCTGTCCCTGACAATAAAATTAGGAGCGATAAGAATTCCATCTTCTTTTAATACCCTGTCAATCTCTTTCAACACTTTAATTGGGTTAGGTATGATGTGAAGAGCATTTGCTATTATGACTACATCAAAGGAATTTTCAGCAAAAATAAGGTTTTCAGCATTTGCAACTTTAAATGTTACATTTTGTGGAACAATTCCTTTTTGTGCGGTCTCAATCATTTTTGGGGCGAAATCCGTAGCAACTACACTTTTAGCAGAACTGGCTATGTGTTTTGCAATCATGCCTGGCCCTGTAGCAACTTCAAGAACTATCTTTCCTTTTACTGCCTCTGAAATATGGTCGTAAAGATAATTGTAAATATTTTGCTGGCTTTTCATTACCCGCTCATAAATTGGAGCGAAAATATCCCATACAGATTTTTTCATCTTTTTATTAGCCTCTACCACTCAAATCTTGCCAATCTGTCATTCATCTTTGGTAAAAGTTTTGCAAAAAGCCATCCACGGAAGGAATGTTTTTTCATTTCTTCGTTTATACTGGTTTCTTCTATAAAATTTATGCCATCACATAAGTCTGCAATTTCCTGTCCGCTCCAGGTTCCGCTTTTGAATTCTGCATTAGTATTTTTTACTGTGTCGTGAAGTTTCTGATTTTTGACCATGAGGGGATTGTTCATTTCTGCAAAAAGAACTGCGTTAGGAAAATTCTTTTTTAATATAGAAAGTACTTTACTAATTTCGTAAAGCGTAAGATACATGAAAAGTCCTTCGGCAAGAAAAAGAACTTTTGCTTCTTTCTTTAAAACTTCTGACTGAACTTCGCTGCACCATTCTTCTTCAAGAATGCTTCCTGCTATCATCGTTACACGTTCCTTTTCTTCAAAGACTTTTTTACGGGCTACGATGGAGTCTGGCAGGTCTATATCAAACCAAGATATTTTTCCATTATCTACTCGGGCAAATCTGTTATCAAAGCCTGCTCCAAGATTTACTATGACGGAATTAGGATTCTGTGTTATAAAATCTTTTACCATTCTATCAATCATGACACTGCGTGCAATGACTCCTTCATGGGACATGAATTTATCAAATGGTTTTGTATCCATGTCTAGATGCTGTATGATCTTAACTGCCACATCGTCTTTGATACGTGCATTTTTGCGTAATGTTTCACTTGCTTTTATTGCTACTGGGATTAGGGCTGTTGTCTGAACATCTCCAAGTTGTAAAGTCATATCTATCTCCTTTTATCTATAGCTAACTTGTTTTAAGTTTATATAACGGTGTTATGTTTGTCAAGGCTTTGATATTAGAAAGAAAATATTTTGAAAAATAATAATAAAACATATTGACAGTTTTTATTAGTTAGCTTATATTAACTATGTAAGCTAGTTAGATAAATCTAACTTTGATTACTTCTAGATTGAAAATAAAGCAGAGGCATGCGGGTATTCTCCTTACACAGCCACAAAAAAATATTAGTATGCCTCTGCTTTTTATTTGTCATATTGGAGCAGGAAATGAGTTTTGAACAAGTGATTATATATTTTGGGGCTCCTGCTTTATGTGGATTAAAAAGTGCAAATCTTCTTTCTGTAAAAGAACAGCAATTTTCATCAGAAAAAATCATGCAGTTGAATTCTCAACTTTCATCACTTGGAAAAAAAATAGTTTCTGTTATCCGTCCTTCTTCAAACATTCTTCTTTTTATATATGATGAAGCCATGCTTTATAAAGCCTTATGCGGAAAAGCTCAGATGCTTTATCTTATGCAAAAAGGGTATCCTGTAGGAAAAGGTTTAGATGCAATTGTACAGGAACTTTTGTTTAGAATGTCCTGCCAAATGGAATTTCCCCATGAAGTAGGATTGTTTTTGGGCTATCCCCTTGAAGATGTAATTTCTTTTGAAAGAGATGGGGGGCGTACCAGCAAATATTCTGGAATGTGGCAGGTTTATGGTGACGTTGAAGAGTCCCGCAGAAAAATGCAGCTGTACAGACAATGCTCTTTAATATGCAGCCGCTATTTTAATATGGGAATGGAATTTTCATATATAAGTAAAAATTATAAAACTATTTCTAGTGGAGGAAATATAGTATGAAAAAAGCTGTTGTTTTTGCAAGCACTACAGGAAACACAGAAGCCATGGCAAATGCAATTGCAGAAGGTGTAAAAAGTTCTGGCGCAGAACTTGTTTTTGCAAAGGCTGATGAAGCCGATGTTGCAGAAGTTCTTTCCTGTGATGTTCTTATTCTTGGAAGTCCAGCCATGGGCGATGAAGTTCTTGAAGATTCTGTAGAAGACTTCTTTGGCAAAATTGAAAGTGGATTATCTGGAAAAAAAGTTGCAATCTTTGGTTCTTATGACTGGGGCGATGGAAAATGGCTTCGTGACTGGGCAGACAGAATTGCATCTTCTGGTGGTACTGTCGTAAATGGAGAAGGCTTGAAAGGTCATCTTGAGCCTGATGAAGATACACTTGCTGAATGTAGAAAACTTGGAGAGACTGCATAAATCCAGCTTAATTTAGGGTGCGTTAAGTCCGCGGGTTTAGGGCATATAGCCTTTGCCTTGCGGACTTTTTTTCTATTGTAATAATAATGGCAGTGGTATATCATGTATCCATGAAACCTTATATTCACAAAATTAATTATTACGAAACAGACAAAATGAGCATAACTCATCATTCAAACTATATTCGCTTTATGGAAGAAGCCCGGTTGGATTTTATGGATCAGCTTGGATGGGGGTATGCAAAAATGGAAGAGCAGGGGATAATTTCTCCTGTAGTCAGTGTTACATGCGATTACAAAAAAACAACTACATTTCCTGATGTCCTTTCTATAGAAATGCGTGTCATAAAATGTTCTGCAGTAAAGCTCGTTCTGGGCTATACAATGAAATGCAATGGTGTTGTTGCATGTACTGCACAAAGTTCCCATTGCTTTTTAAGCCCAGAAGGTAAGCCTTTAATTTTGGAGCGCCAGTTCCCAGAATTCTATGCGGCTCTTAAGGAACTGGAAGAAGTAAAAGAATAATCTTAGCCCAGAACAACGTCCAGCACCATCATTAGTGCAAAGCCAAGAGCAAAGCCTACTGTACCGATGTTGGACTTTCCTTCACTTGTAGCTTCTGGCAAAAGTTCTTCTACTACAACATACATCATTGCACCTGCCGCAAACGAAAGCAGATAAGGCATGAATGAAAGTATGTATCCGGTAAGGATTATGGTGATAAAACCTGCAAGTGGTTCTACTGCTCCAGAAAGTAATCCGAACATGAATGATTTTATTTTTGTGTTGCCTTCTGAGCGGAGTGGCATGGAGATAATGGCACCTTCTGGAAAGTTCTGGATTGCAATTCCTACAGAAAGGGCGAAAGCTGCACCAGCTGTTACAAGTGTGTTTTGGCTTATCATGCCTGCAAGCACTACACCTACTGCCATTCCTTCTGGAATGTTGTGTAACGTAACTGCAAAAACAAGCATTGCTGTGCGTGAAAGTTTTGTTTTTGGACCTTCTGGCTTTTTTGCAAGTGCGTGAAGATGTGGCGTGATTGTATCAAGCAAAAGCAGGAACGCCATTCCAAAAAGAAAGCCTGTTAAAGCTGGAATGAATGACATGCGTTCAAGGTTTTCTGACATATTCATGCTTGGAATAAGCAGAGACCATACTGAGGCTGCAACCATAACACCTGCTGCAAATCCTGTTAGAAACCTGTTAAGTTCGTCACTTATCTGCCTGTTCATAAAAAACACACAGGCAGCTCCGAGCGTTGTTCCCACAAATGGGATAAGCAATCCTATTGCTATTGAAGTCATAATATGCAAATTCTACAGCTTAAACTTTGATGTGTCAACGATAATAGAAACACTTAGCGTTCGTAGACGTAGACTTCCTCAAAAGCTAGATTGTCCTTCATTGTCATGCTTACATCTCAAATAGTATCTTATTTTTATAATTTTTTCATTTTTTTTCCAAAAAAGTGTACAAAAATGATACATCTCGAGCAATTACATATATGAGGTGTAATATGAAAAGAAAAAGACACAAAAAAGTATCAGAAACAAAACAGTCTACAAACAGGCAGTACAAGGACAGATTATTCAAGGCTATATTCTGTCAGAACACGGCACAAAGCAAACAATTGCGCTTGGATTTGTATAATCCTCTGAATGGCACGAATTACAAAGCCCAGACGCACTAAAGCTTACGACTATTTGAGAATGTCATTTACATTACAATGAAAAACGACATTTCTTTCTTGATTGACAGCCAGATGAACCTGTACGAACAGCAATCTACTTTTAATCCTAATATGCCACTACGAGGACTGATGTATTTTGCACAGCTGTATCAGATGTATCTTTCAGAAAAGGGAAATGCAATTTTAAAGCTGTGAAATACCACTTTCTGAAGTTTTTTGTTCCAAAAAACTTCTACATTTTTTTCTAAGCTGACATAGTAAAATTTCCAACTCTTTAGAAATCCTGTTCCAAAAACTTCTATATTGTGTTCGATTTTTACTTTTCAAATTCGATAATGTACATTACACAAAAAAAGCAGTTTCAAAGTCTTAGCCTTGAAACTGCTTTATCTATTTTAAAAGAAGGTCTATTCTTCTACAGAAACTGCCGGAGCATTTGCTGCAGCAAGTTCTTTTTCCTGTCTTTTTTCACAGAACTTACAGATTGTGCCTTTGCCAGCATCAATAGCTTCCTGTGCACTTCCTGTAATGAGGGTTTCTGAGCGGTCAAGAGCCTGACAGTCTTCATACAGGTGGAATTTCTTACCGTGCTGTGTCCAGTAAACCCCAGTTCCTGCAGCTGCTTCTGCAACAGCTTCCTGAGAAAGTGGATTCCAGTCATAGCTTGCAAGTCCTGATACTGCAAGAAGAATTGCAGCTGCTACAGCACCAATAGCCTTTGTTTTTCCATCTGCCTTTTTGTCTGTAAGAAGGATTACAATAAATGGAATGAATGCAATTGCACTTACAATTACACCCATGTTGTTCCACAGCCAGAACTTAAGTGCGTTCTTCTGTGAAGCTGGATCTATGTGATTTGCCTTTTTCCACAGCTGAGAGCCGATAATGACACATACTGCATCAAGAACAAGAGCTGCTATACCTTTGTACAAAGGTTCAATCTGTGGAAGAACAAGAAGTTTTTCCAAAATAAGAGCGATTGCAAGCACTTCAAATGCAATTGCCGCAATCCACAGGATAAATGCTCCTACTCGGAGTCCTGTTGCGTTGCCTGTCTGCTGAACTGCAGCAGAAGCTGGTTTTTTTCCAGGTTTTACTGCTTCACCTGTTGATGCTGATACGATTTTATGAGTTTTCTTTTCTGCCATATAAATCTCCTTTATATATTAATGGGAATATTTTATATTATTTTACAGAATTTCGCAACTTATAAGCAGTAAAGTAGGTTTTGGGGTAAAAAAAACGGCCTCTGCTACCACACAGAGGCCATTCCAAGGAGTTTCTATTAGTAAGTGCCGCACTTTCTCTTGCCTTACATAAACAATAACCAACCACTTTATAGGAGGTTACAAGAAATTCCTAAAATATTTTAATTTTTTTTATTTTATTTTGTATTTTCCTGTAGTGACTGTATGACCATTATTGTATACGTCAAACCAGATTTCTTTGTTCTTAGATGTATCAAGTGCTTCATAGAATTCCTTGACGCTTGTAATTGCCTTGTCGTTTACGGCTGTGATTACATCTCCGTTCTGGAGTCTAAGGGCAGCTGCAGGAGATTTTTCCTGAATATTTGTTACAATAACGCCTTTTACCTTGTCGTCTAGTTTAAGCTGCTTCTTGTTAGACTCTGTAAGAGGAGAAGCTATAAAGCCTGGCCACAGTTTTCCGTTGTCAGAAGCTACAGTCTGTGAACGCTCTTCTATTTTAATAGAAAGTTCTGACTTGTTCTTTCCTCTTAATACTGTAAACTTTGCAGTTTCTCCAGCCTTAAGGTTTCCAACTTCGCGTACAAGCTGGTCAACATCCTTAATTTCGTGATCGTTAAGGTGTGTGATAAAGTCTCCGGCTCTCATGCCACCCTTGAATGCTGGGCTGTTCATGAAGATTTCTGCAGCAAATGCACCTGTCTGCTTTTCGTTAATGCCCAAATCTTTCTTGTATTCTGCAGAAGGTTCAACAAGGCTTACACCAAGCCAACCGTAGCTGATTTTTCCCTTGCTGATAAACTGGTCAATAGCAGTCTTGATATTGTTGATAGGAATTGAGAATCCCAAGCCCTGACTTCCGCCTGACTGTGATACAATCCAAGTGTTAATGCCGATTACTTCGCCGTTGATGTTTACGAGTGGCCCACCAGAGTTACCCTGATTGATTGCAGCATCTGTCTGAATAAAGTCGCTGATAGAACCAATCTGTCCACCGCTTCTTCCTGTTGCACTTACAATTCCCTGTGTAACAGAGGCAAAGTATCCCATTGGGCTTCCGAGTGCAAGAACAATGTCGCCCTGCTGAACGTTGTCACTGTCGCCAAGTGTTGCAATTGCAATGTTGTTGTCTGAGCTTTCAAAAGAAACAAGGGCAATGTCCATTCTTTCATCTGCACCTACGAGTTTTCCATCAAATTCACGGCCGTCGTTAAGTTTTATCTTTATTGTTGTAGCATTTCCTGCAACATGGTTATTTGTCAGGACATAAATTGTCTTTCCTGATTTTCTTACAATGACACCGCTACCAAGTGCAGACTGCTGCATTTCGCGTGAGTCATCTTTTTTGTCATTATCATCGTTTGGTGTGCCAAAGAAAAATGGAAAGTCTTCAAAAGGGTTGAATGTCTTTACTTTTGTTGTTTCTGTTACATCAACTTCTACAACTGTAGGAAGAACAGCTGAACTTATTGAGCGGAATGTTGTCTGTAATGCCTGTGTTACACTTAATGAATCTGATGGAAGTGAAACTGTGGGATTTGTCTTTTTTGTTTCTGCGAATGCAACGTTTGCAGATCCGTTGTTTGCCTTACAAGAAAAGGCTAATAATCCGAATGATACAGCAGCTACTGCTACAGTTCCCATTATTTTTGTTGTTAAATTCTTCATAAATAAGGTAAAACCTCCTATTTTTGATACTCGATATTCTCTCAAGTTTCCATTAAATATAATGATTTTTCATAGTAAGGTGTTACATTTTATTTTAGAAAATAATGTTATTTGCAAAAAAGGGTTAGAAACTCTGCTGAAAATATTGTTTTCAACAGGTTCTAACCCTTTTTATTATAAATAATTACAGAGATTATTAAATTTTTTCAAGTGCCTGTTTAAGATCGTTTATAAGGTCTTCCTTGTTTTCAAGTCCGCAGGAAATTCTTATTAAGCCTGCAGGAATGCCTGCTGCTTTAAGCTGCTCGTCATTCATCTGCCTGTGAGTAGAGGTTGCCGGGTTAAGACAGCAGGTTCTTGCATCTGCAACGTGTGTCTCAATGTTTGCAAGCTTTAAGTTCTTCATGAACTTTTCTGCAGCCTGTCTTCCGCCTTTAAGCTCAAAGGAAACAACGCCACATCCACCGTTTGGCAGGTATTTCTTTGCAATTTCATAATATTTATCACTTTTAAGTCCAGGATAGTTTACAGACACAACTTTGTCCTGGCCCGAAAGGAATTCTGCTACAGCCTGTCCGTTTTCTACGTGGCGTGGCATTCTTACATGAAGCGATTCAAGTCCAAGATTTAAGATAAATGCATTCTGTGGAGACTGAATGCATCCGAAATCTCTCATAAGCTGGCTTGTACACTTTGTAATGAAAGCTCCTTCTTTTCCAAACTTTTCTGCATAAGTAATGCCGTGGTATGATTCATCTGGAGTACAAAGTCCAGGGAATTTGTCTGCATGTGCCATCCAGTCGAATTTACCAGAATCTACAATAGCTCCGCCAACTGCGGCTCCGTGACCGTCCATGTATTTTGTTGTAGAGTGTGTAACAATATCTGCACCCCATTCAATAGGACGGCAATTGATTGGAGTAGGGAATGTGTTGTCTACAATGAGTGGCACGCCGTGAGCGTGTGCGGCCTTTGCAAATTTTTCAATGTCTAAAACTGTAAGTGCAGGGTTTGCAATTGTTTCGCCGAATACGGCTCTTGTGTTGTCTTTGAATGCTGCGTTCAGTTCTTGTTCCGTGCAGTCAGGATTTACAAATGTTACGGAAATGCCCATCTTTGCCATTGTTACGGAAATTAAATTGAAAGTTCCTCCATAAATAGAAGATGATGCTACAATGTGGCTTCCGTTTTCACATATATTAAAAAGGGCAAAAAAGTTTGCTGCCTGTCCAGAGGATGTGAGCATTGCTGCTGTTCCTCCTTCAAGGGCTGCAATTTTTGCTGCTACATAATCGTTTGTTGGGTTTTGAAGTCTTGTATAAAAATAACCGCTTGCTTCAAGATCGAAGAGTTTACCCATGTCTTCGCTTGTGTCATATTTAAATGTTGTTGACTGAATGATAGGAATCTGCCTTGGCTCTCCGTTTTTTGGTGTATAGCCTGCTGTAAGGCATTTTGTTTCAATTTTGTAATCGCTCATGGTGTCTCCATAAAAGATGTTTTTGCCTGGCTGAATGTCTTGGCATGCTCTTGATTCTATCATAAAAAACATTGTTGAAAAAGTAGCACTTAGGGTATATTATTTCTTTTTATGGAAGAAATTGAAAAACTTATTAATGACTCTCTGCTTTCTATGAAAGATTCTGAATACGCAACTTTTCAGGCTAAGATAATTCCTAATGTAGATGCAAACTCTATTATTGGTGTGCGCACACCAGAATTGCGTAAACTTGCAAAAGACCTTGCAAAAAAGGCTTCGGGTAAAGCTATTAATCTTAATCCATTTTTTGAGCGGCTTCCTCATGCTTATTTTGAAGAATATCAGCTTCATTCTTTTCTTATTGGGGAACAAAAAGATTTTGACACGTGCATAAATTTAATAAATGCTTTTTTGCCTTATGTAAATAACTGGGCAACTTGTGATCAGCTTAATTCTTCTGCGCTGAAAAAAAATAAAGCCAAACTTCTTTCTTACATAGATGTTTGGCTTGCTTCGGGTAAAACTTATACTGTGCGTTTTGGCATAAAAATGCTCATGTCTTATTTTTTAGATGATGATTTTTCTGTGAGCCATCTGCAAAAAGTTGGTGCACAGTGCCGTCCGCACATACAGAATGCGGACGATAATTATTATGTTAATATGATGGTGTGCTGGTATTTTGCCACTGCTCTTGCAAAGCAGTGGACTGATAGTTTTGTGTTTATAGGGAAGGGGAATCTTAATGAATGGTGTCTTAAAAAGACTGTTCAAAAAGCTTGTGAAAGTTTCCGCGTTCCCGAAGAACACAAAGCTATGCTGAAACAACTTCTTTAGGTTCTTTAGAATACAGTGCTTTTAAGATTAGCGGTGTACAGATAGAACTTACTATTATAAGGAGTATGACTGATGTAAAGAATTCATGCTCCAAAAGTCCTGCAGCCAAACCTCTCTGTGCAACAATGAGGGCAACTTCACCGCGTGTCATCATGCCACATCCTATGATAAGGCTGTTGAGTTTGTTAAATCCAAGACAGCGTGACATTCCTGCACAGCCAATAATTTTTGCAAGCATTCCTACAATTACAAAAGCTACAGAGAAAAGCATTATGGATGTGTCTATTGTCCTGATGTTTGTCTG
>CAMVEQ010000007.1:0-50744 GCA_947166545.1 uncultured Treponema sp.
CTTTCTCTTCCGTATGCAATTTCACTGCTCTTAATTATAATTGTTCCTCAGAAAAGAGAGATATAAAATCAATAATTTTTAGAGAAGCTGATATAGATTCTAAATTCATTTGATTTTTCTAACCTTTGATTATATAATGATAGTTAATTTAACAACCATTAAATTAACTATCATTATATAAAACAATACAGGAATAAGACATGGAAAAGTTTTATGACAGAAAAAAGGAACTTCAAGCTCTCTCGCAAATAGAAAAGCAATCAAAAACAAACGCATGTTTCACAGTCATTACAGGTCGCAGGCGCATTGGAAAAACAGAACTTATAAAGAATTTTATAAATGATAAAAAAAGTGCATATCTTTTTACAACACGTAATGCAGAAAAAACGCTATGCTCACAATGGCAAAAAACACTTGAAGAAAGCATAGAATTAAAAATCTTTGGAACAGTCGAAAAACTTTCTGACCTTTTTAACCAGATAATGCTTTATTCAAAAGAGCATCATTTTACACTTGTAATAGATGAATTTCAAGATATTGAGTATGTTAATAAATCTTTTTTCAGTCAGATGCAAAATATATGGGACAGTCTAAAAGCTTCTTCAAAAATTAATTTGATTGTTTGCGGTTCTATATATTCCCTCATGTCAAAAATATTCAAAGATGAAAAAGAACCTCTATTTGGAAGATCAACTCACAATATCCATTTAAAGCCATTTACTCCATCAGTCGTAAAAGAGATTCTTAAAGACTTCAATCCAAAATTCAAATCAGAAGACATACTTTGCCTGTATATGCTTTCTGGAGGAGTTGCAAAGCATATATTTCTATTAATGTACGCAGGAGCAACTACAAAGCAAAAAATGCTAGATTATGTCTGTAATATGGCTTCTCCATTTTTAACTGATGGACGTGATATTCTGATTAGCGAAATTGGAAAAGATTATGGAATATATTTTTCAATTCTACAGGCAATTGCAACGGGTCATACAACTCAAAATGAAATTGACTCAATCATCCAAAAAAATACAGGTGCCTATTTGCAAAACCTTCAAAAAGTTTTTGGCATTACAGAACAAATCCGTCCTTTGCTTTCAAAGTCAGAAAGCAGAAATGCACGCTGGCAAATTTCAGATGAATATATGAACTTTTATTTTAGATTTCTTTACTCACATCAAGATTTAATTGAATTTGGAAATTATGACATGTTAAAACAGTTTATACTTCGTGATTATGAGACTTTTACAGGAAAAATACTGGAACGGTATTTTACAGCAAAGCTTGAGGAAGAAGGAAAATTTACAAGCATTGGTGGATGGTGGGACAAAAAATCCAATAATGAAATTGACATAATTACAATCAACGAATTACAAAAAAATTGTCAAATTTATGAAGTTAAACGTCAAAAAAATAAAATCAAACTTGATAAACTTGAAGCAAAAGCCCAAATCTTCATGCAGAACTTAGACGAATATGCATATAATATTCAAGGCCTTTCAATGGAAGATATGTAAAATAAAACTTTGACTTACTAAAACTATAGGAGATTATCATGAGCTCAAAATTTTTATGTTTTTATGCATTTATCACATTGATTCTTTTAGGATGCCATATATCAAAAACAGAAACGAATAATGTATTTACCTATGCTGACCAGATATCTTATGTTCTCAAATTTCTATTACTATATAAGTAAAAATTACAGCTTGAAGAGGATTGATATGATAACGCATGAAGAGCAGGATTTGCATTTGGGAAAGATAAATGATTTTGCGGTGTCTGATGACGGTAAATATATATGCATTGGACAGATAAACGAGGAATGGTATGACGAATGGGAACTTTCTGATGAGAAAGACTTACATTCTAAAAATCCATTTCTTATTTATCTTGTTCCAAAGGTTTATGATATAGAACTAAAAGAATACGTTTCCATGCATCTTGATGGCAGCAACGAAGAGTTTAATCTCGATTTTCTGAAAGATTTTAGGAATGAATATATGGCTACTAATATATGATATAATTCATAAACTGAGATTTTTGAAATTAACTACAACATAGACTGTCCAGTTCCACAAATTACTATAAAATACAATCCTTATACGCACATTGCAACTATGGAAAACAAACTAGACTAATATAACCTTCCGAAATAGAAAGCCCATTATTAAAATAGCCTTTTTGAAGTTCCTCAGAAAAATTTGTAACATGCAATGCACACATTTGCGGTATATAAAGAACATAAACTTGCGGTATGCCATCGCACAGACTTGCGGTAGATAAAGAACATCAACTCTGCAATATGCTGCAACACACTCTTGCGGTATATAAAGAACACTAACTTGCGGTATAGCAAGAACAACAACTTGCGGTATGTAAAGAACACAGACTTGCAGTAGACAAAGATCATCAACTTTTTCAAAAAAATCAAAAAATCAAGTTTAAACTACATTTTTGCGCGCTTAAATGTGATAACTTATTCCCAGACAAGGTTGAACGCCTTAGTCTAAGGAGTTTTATAATGACAAATATTGACACAAAGCGCGAAACAAACTTCGCAGTAACCCTCACACCATGCCACTTTAAGGAAAACACTTACGTTGCGCATGTTCCAAGAAGAACAGTTTCCACAGACCAGATTTTAGATCTTGTCACAGCACACAATCAGGGCATAGACCGTTATCAGGTTGCACATGCAATGGAACTTCTGAAAAAAGAAATTCTTGAACAGGCAGAACTCGGCTTTTCTGTGGACATCCTTGAAATCTGCAAGCTGTACATTGCCCCACTAAGCAGCGTAACGTCACTCACACCGGAATCGGAATCTGTATCAGGATTCGAGGCACGCTTTGCAGTGAATGACAGGCTTCGTGAAAGACTAAAGGGAATGTCTGCAACGGTAACAGCAGTTGTAGACAGTGCTCCGCAGATCAGCCAGATTGAAAATCCGGTCGCAAAGGATGTAAGCGAAAAAGAAATCCTCAAGGCAACATTCAGTGCAAGAATTACCGGTAAAAAGCTTAAAGTTGAAGGAGAAAAAGGAGGGGTATTCTTTGTTCCTTCTATAGGAGAAGGCACTTCTTCAAGTTCAGAAGATGACTGGATAAAAGTTCCAAACGAGTTTATAACCCGCAACACCGACAGAACTTTGGAATTCGTTCTTCCACGAACCATTGAAAGCGGAAACCGTTATTTCATTGCTGTCCGCACGTCTGCAAGAAGAGGAATAGAACTTAAAAATCCTGTTACAGGAATAAGCAAAATTCCCGTAATGGTTGCAGAATAGTAGCCATAATATAGGCAAACTATAGAACTAATCATACACAAATTACTTGAGAAAAGCTTTAATTTTGTGTATGATTTAACTATTGTGAAAAACAAAATAAAATTATCAGACATAGCAGAAAAACTGAATGTAAGCGCTGTAACAATATCTAAAGCTCTTACCGACAAACCTGGAGTCAGCGATTCCTTGCGTGAAAAAATAAAGCTCATAGCTGAGGAAATGGGATATGTAGTTCAGAAAGACAGAAAACCCCGTTCAGATTCAGCCAGCTATACAGGAAATATAGGCATCATAATCCCTGTAAAGTTTTTCAATACAACCTCTTCGTTCTATCTAAAATTATTCAATTTTGTTTCAAAACATCTTTTAACAAAAGGCATGTACAGTATAATTGAACAGCTTGAAAGTGAAACAGTAAAAAACTGTGGAATGCCGCAGATTTTGTAGAACGGCAAGGTAGATGGAGTTATCTTCATTGGACAGATTTCAGAAGAATATGTACAGTTTATATGCAACAACTATAACGGAAAGATGGTATTTCTAGACTTTTATGCAGCCAACAAAAATGTAGACTGCATAACAACTGATAATTTTCACGGAGAGTATCAGCTTACAAAATATCTTATTGATATGGGGCACAAAGACATTCGTTTTGTAGGCACGCTCAACACAACATCTAGCATTAATGACAGATACATGGGCTATGCAAAGGCAATGATGGAAAATGGTCTTTCTTTCAATTTCGGCGATGTAACGGAAGACAGAAACATGGACTCTAGTTTAAAGGAAATTATCCTGCCCGATTCCTTACCGACTGCCTTTGTATGCAACTGTGACGAAACTGCTGTAAAAGTCATAAAAAAACTTGAAAGCATAGGAAAGAAAGTTCCTGATGACATTTCTGTAGTAGGATTTGATGACTTTATTATATCAGGGGACAATTCATTTCAGCTTACGACTATTGCCGTAAACTTTGAGTCAATGGCAGAATCAGCAGCAGAAATGATTCTGGATAAATTAAAAAATCCGCCGACCACTCCAAAATATGTAGTAATCAGCGGAAAAATCATTATCAGGAATTCAGTACGAAATCTTAATTCATGAGCAGCATCTTTTTAAGATTTCCATGCACATACGTCCGTTGTGGTAACAGGTTTTCCAGTTGCCACCTTTAGGCATGCCGTAATCAGCTTTGCCATCACGTGAAACTTCTGCAAACCACTCCCCCCAGGTTCTGTCTTTTTGAAAATCATTAATCCATTTCCAAAGTTTTTTAACAGCAGACATATATTTTTCATCATTGCACAATTGCCAAGCATTAAAGAAACCATTTACCGCTTCTGCCTGAACCCACCACACTCTGGTACTATCACGCTTAGAATCAGGACAGATACAGTTGTCCATGCCACCAGTATCACCGTCAAAACCTTCCTCCAGAGAAACCTGTGCTATTTGCAATATTTTAGAACGGACACTTTCATCTGCAAACTTACCACAGGCTTGAACAGCTTCCCACAAAAGCCAGCTTGCTTCAATATCATGTCCAAAGGAAATTTCTTTTGGCTCCAGAACGCTCCATTCCCTGTTGAAATACAAAGCCAAATGCATATCATTTTGAAGAATGTGCTCAAGATGAACAGTTACAAGCTCGGAAAGATTTTCCTGCACATTACTAAGTTTTTCTTCATAGCCCGAAACATTTTTAAGTGCAGAACACAATGCAGAAAGAGCTTCCATTACATGTAGATTTGTATTCATGGACTTACAGCAGTCAATATCTTTTTCACTCAGCTTTGTTTCATCGGTCCAAGACCAGTCACGATCCTTTGCTTCATAATATCCACCATACTGAACATCTTTTGCATTTGCTTGTAAAAGTGAATACAACTTCACGGCATCGCCAAGAATGCTTATACTGTTACTTACAGTTCCTACACCTTTTTTTTCAGCTGCCTGAAGAGCCATCGAAAACTCACTCAAAGCATATAATGCAAAGGCATTTCCATAAATCTGTTTTCGGCATACATCAGGGCTTCCATCTGCATTTACCGACCAGAAAAATCCTCCGAATTTCTTATCCCAAAAACATGAATAAAGATATTTAAATGCATACTCAGCAGTATCAAGATATTCTTTTTTACCACTAAAAGAATATGCAGCACTGTATGTCCATAAAAAACGACTAACCATAACAACACTACGTTCTTTATTAAAGTCCGGCATGTTGCTATTGTCTATAGCACCGAAAAATCCATTTGAATCTTTGTCCATGGCAAAGGAACGCCAATAAGGAAGAATATCATTAAAAAGTTCTTCACTAATTTCTTTAATAAAATTCTCGTCCATAGCCTTACAGACCTCTGTTTTTATTTATTAGTTTAATGCGCTGCTCAACCTGTCCCTGAGAAGTCAAAGTATCTTCTGGAGTGTTAAGGCAGTAATCAACCATGCGCTCTATCGTAGTTTCTGCAACATGCATTCTTGTATCGCTAGAAGCATAATACAAAAGCAACCTGCCATCATCATCCTGAATGGCTCCATTTATAAACACAACATTGCTTACATCACCAATTCTTTCATCTTCCTGCGGTGCAATCAAATAGCCTGAAGGACGGGCAATAACTTTTGTAGGATCATCAAGACTTGTCATGAAAGCGTAAACTACATAACGTAAACCACAGGCAGTATTACGAACACCGTGTGCAATAAAAAGCCATCCTTTAGAGGTTTTTATTGGGACAGCACCAGCTCCATTCTTTACTTCCTTGATTGTGTGGTACAGTTTTTCATCAACGATTTTTTCATCCATGACAGTGGCATTTTCCATGCTGTCACTAACTCCTGCACAAATGCCCCCACCACTGCCAGTATCAATAAATCCATCCTGAGGACGTGTAAAAAACAGATACTTTCCATTTACAAATTCTGGAAAAAGCACAACGTTTCGCTGCTGTCCGCCAGCGGTTTTAAGGTCACTAAGACGCTCCCAAACTTTAAGATCTTTTGTACGGACAATGCCAGCAGAAGCAACAGCACTGGAAGTATCGCCTTTAGGAGCAGACTTATCTTTTCGTTCAGTGCAGAAAACGCCATAAATATATCCGTCTTCGTGAGCAGTAAGCCTCATATCGTAGACATTTACATCAGGGTCATCTGTCTGGGGAATAATGATTGGTAGTTCCGTAAATGTAAAGTTATCAATTCCGTTGTCGCTTATAGCCAGTGCAAAAAATGATTTTCTGTCACTGCCTTCTACCCTGACAACCAGACAGTACTTACCACCAAACTTAATTGCTCCTGCATTAAAAGCAGCATTTACCCCCATTCTTTCCATAAGAAAAGGATTTGTCTTTTTATTCAAGTCGTAACGCCAGTCAAGCGGAATATGATCTGCCGTAACAACAGGATTTTTATATCTGACATAAATTCCATTTCCTGGCAGGACAGGCTCATTAGGCTTTCTTATTAAAGCATCATGTTCACTTTTTAACATACAAAGCCTGTCTTCAAAACTTTGCAACATCATAAAAATTCCTCCAAAAAACTATTCATCATTATTTTATAATTACAGAAATATTCTTACCATTTCCAAACTTTTCATAGCTAACTTTTCCGTTACCATCAGTTACAACTTCAAGTCTTGCTATTGTTTTTCCATTTCCATCAAGCACAGAACCTTCATACTTTTTTCCGTCATTAGATGGATATACATTCCATTCAATGCCGTCTGAATAATCATAGTCAGGTCTTTCATCTGTCTTACCAAAAGGAATTACAGAACCAGCTTTTACAAATACTGGCAAACTAAAATAATCATATACATCAGTAAACCATTTACCGCCAGAAACTTTTTTTCCAGACAGTAAATGAGTCCACTCTCCTTCTGGAAGATAGCAGGAAGCTTTTCCAGATGGTGAAAAGACTGGAGCTACAAGAATGCTGTCACCCAACATGTACTGTCTGTCTAAAACAGTACAGTTCATATCCTCAGGAAATTCCAAGTGCATAGGACGCATTACGGGAACACCTTCAAACCGTGCTTTTACTGCACAAGAATAAATATATGGCATAAGACGGCACTTCAACTTTACAAAGAACTTAAGAACTTCACATGCTTCATCATCATAAGCCCAAGGAACACGGTAACTTGAAGAGCCGTGCAAACGGCTGTGAGTAGAAAACAGTCCAAACGCACACCATCTTTTGTACAAATCTGCAGAACCTGTATCTTCAAAGCCCCCAATATCATGACTCCAGAATGAAAAACCAGAATCCATGAGAGAAAGACCTGCACGTAAGCTTTCTGCCATAGAAACATACTGACTGGTACTATCCCCACCCCAATGTACTGGAAATTTCTGTCCGCCAGCAGTTGCACTTCTTGCAAACAGAATTGCTTCACCTTCGCCCTTTACATCTTTTATAATATCGTATACGCATTTGTTATAAAGGTACGTATAGAAATTATGCATCTTCTCTTCATTACCGCCAGAAGCCCACTGCACACTGTAACCGTCATACGAAGAAGGAATTCTTTCACCAAAATCGGTCTTAAAGCAGTCAACGCCCATATCCATAAGAGCCTTTAACTTTGACTGATACCAAGTGCAGGCATCTTTATTGGTAAAGTCTACAATTCCCATTCCAGCCTGCCACATATCCCATTGCCAGACAGTACCATTAGAATTTTTAAGCAGATAGCCTTTTTCAGCAGCTTCATTAAATAAAGGAGATTTTTGGGCAATATATGGATTTATCCAAACGCACACTTGCAGACCTTTTTCATGAAGATGACTGAGCATTTTCTTAGGATCAGGGAACATATCACGATCCCATTCAAGACTGCACCATTCAAATTCTTTCATCCAGAAACAGTCAAAATGGAACACCCTTAAAGGAATTCCTCTTTGTGCCATGCCGTCAACAAAGGACATTACAGTCTTTTCATCATAATTCGTAGTAAACGATGTTGTAAGCCAAAGTCCAAAACTCCACTTTGGCAGTAATGGAACTCTTCCTGTAAGCAAGGTGTATTTTGCGAGTACATCTTTTTGCGTTTTACCAGAAATAATAAAGAACTCCAGACCTTCATCTTTAACGGAAAACTGAACATCTTCAACTTTTTCACTGGCAACTTCAAAACTCACTTTTCCAGGATGATTTACAAAAACACCGTAATTTCTATCAGTCATGTAAAACGGGATGTTCTTATAAGATATTTCGCTGGCAGTTCCACCGTCTTCATTCCAACAGTCTACAACCTGTCCGTTTTTAACGTAAGGAGTAAATCGTTCCCCTAATCCGAATACATGCTCGCCTACATCCAACATTAGGGATGCAGCAGTATATACACTGCCATTATCCTTACGGCGAATTCTTGCAAGCCCTTTAACTCCTGTTTTAGTAAGAAACTCTCCGTCCTTAAAAAATGACAAGAACGGACATCCTTTCTGAACTTTAAGTTCAAGCATGCCAGATTTTACAGATGCACTGCCTGCATCTGCATTAATTGAAAAGCCTTCATAAGGCTTGTTCTGTTCCAGTTGAAAATCAGGACCACCTTTAACGGCACCAGCATGTCCTGTAAGTTTTATACAAAGAACATCTTCTAAAGGAGCTGACACTTGAATGGTCATGAGTCCTAAATTAAGAGTATCACCTCTTGATAAGATTTTTTTATATGGGGCAAAAATAGTAAGAGAGTTGTCTGTAACATCCCACTTATATATTTCTTTTACATACTCTGCTTCATATTCATTTCTTGTAAGCCAAAATCCGTTAGTAAATTTCATTTAATCCTCCAAGTTTAAACACATTGTTTTCAGACACTCAGTCATATACATTTCTTAAAGAAGTTATCCTTATAGACTTTAACAGTTCTTCTTTAGTAACAGCTTTAACACCTGAACTTGCAGAACTTGTTGAAGCAGTAAATGAAACAAGCTTTTCTTGTGCTGGTAAAAGTGTCAGCATATTTTCTGAAAGAGTTCCGTTTACACCAACAGTTTCCACCGAAACATAGAAAGCAGGTTTATTAGAAGAAAGCTTTATAAACAACTGATTATTTTCTCCACATTCCACTGTGTACTGTATGACAGCTTTTTCCAGATTACATTTTTTCCATACAGAAAGGAAAAGCGTATCATCAGACTTGTAAGATTCACTTTCCAATGTTCCATGTACAAATATTTCAGAAAGATTTACCCCCTGCTGTTCAAGCTCAACTAAAGGCTTTTGCCACAGGCAGACTGCAGTATCAGAAGAAATATTATTATTAATATCTACAGGAGCAAGCCTTTCATTTCCATTGAAATCAATAAAACTCAAACGGACACTAACATTCTTTTCAGAAGACGTATCGTTTATTATATACGCATAAGCAATTCCATCTTTTTTATACAAAAATAGTGCCAATGGTGCAAAGAATTTTTTAGCCTCGTAGTGCAAAAGTTTCCATCTGCCAGAATATTCAATAGAAGACCACGATGTTACAGGCCATACGTCATTAAGTTGCCAGTAAATTGCTCCCATGCAATGAGGTCTTAAACTGCGCCAATACTGTACTGCAGTTTTTACAGCTAAAGCCTGCTGCACCTGACTCAAATACAACATGTTCTGAGTTCCATTAGGAAAACGGAAATAGCGGCTAAAGTTCTCTAAGATTATGCTGTTTCCTATAGGTGAACGTTGATGATATTCCATTACAGGATCTGTAAGATTTGTATGTTCCTCTCCTGCAAACGAAATTACTTCTTCTAACGATGGAAAACTTTCATAGCCAAACTCACTTACAAAGCGAGGTTTTATGGACATGTATTCTTCCATGTCTTTTCTTTCATGCCATACACTCCAAAAGTGCATGTCACCTTCAGAATCATTATGCCAGTTATCTGCAAAGGCATTAGCCCCTGCACAAGGAGAAGTAGGCCACCAGGTATGTCCACTATCACATCTTAATACGGTCTTTTCAACAGTTCCATGATTGAGTCTGTCATAATCGGTAAGATACAAATCCCTATTTGCTCGGCTTTCTTCATACCAGTTCAACGCACCAAGATTTTCATTGTTTCCACACCACACAGCAAGACTTGGATGGCTTTGAAGTCTACGTATATTGTCTTCAAGTTCTTGTTCTACATTTTTAAGAAAATCATTGCTAGCAGGATACATAGAACAGGCAAAAGTACAGTCCTGCCAAACAATAAGTCCGAGTCGGTCACAAATATCATAAAATGTATTGCTTTCATACATTCCCCCACCCCATACACGAATCACATTCATGTTAGCGTCCGAAGCAGATTTTAACAGATATTCATATCGCTCGTAAGTCCATCTAGAAGGAAGAGCATCTGCAGGAATCCAGTTTGCACCTTTTGCAAATATAGCTCTTCCGTTCAGCACAAAATAAAGTGCACACCCGCTTTTATCTTTTTCAGACACAAGCTTCAAAGTTCTAAAACCAATATTTTTTACAATAGAACTTTCGGCAACAGTTTCTGAATTTTCACCATCTGAGGTAAAAGATTTTACTGTAAGTGTATACAGCGAGTTCTCATTCTTTTTTTCTTCTTTTAAATCATCCGCAGATTTCCATATCACAGGATTTTTTACATCAAATTCAACGGTAATTTCATTATCACCAGTTGTAACATCTTTTCTTACAGATAAAGCAATATTCTTTCCATTTCCAACACATTCTACAAGAAAGCGGATTTTTTCAGAACGGATGGCATTATAAAAAATTAAAGTTTTTACTTTCCATATTCCATCCAAAGGCTCTGTTTTTACAGATATACTCTTTATAAAACCTGACCGTACAGTCTTTATAAAGACGTCTCCATAGATTCCACTTGCCATAAGACATGGTCCCCAGTCCCAGCCTGCATGACTTTGTATTTTCCGTACAAGATTTCTATGAGGAGAATACACATCATATTTTGTATATGGAATTGGATACGAAAGATTCTGTGCAATGGATTCAGCATAGGCCTGAGGCGACTCAAATTCTAAACGAATGGAGTTCTGGCCATTTTTGAGTAATCCTGTAATATCAAAATCCCAGATTCTGAAAAAATTATTTCCTTCACCTACCAGAAAATCGTTGATAAATACCTTAAAAACAGTATCTACCATATCAAGATGAAGGAATGTCTTAGAATCCTCCACAAATTGATTGTCTGAAAAAGAATAGTCGAATGTTCGACAAATGCTCCAACTGCTCTGTCCTACCCACTGAACGTCTTTTTCGTTAAAACCGAAGTAGGGATCTTTTGCAAGGCCTGCTTCAAAAAGAGCCGTAATATTGTCTCCAGGAATCTGCATTGGAACTGACTTTATGTTTTTTCCAGAAGTATCAGATAGAGACCATTTTCCCAAAAGAGATATTTTATTTATGCAATCTTCTCTCATATTTTTAACCTTTTACGGCACCAGCAACCATACCTTCTATGATTTTTTTACTGAATGTAAAATAAAGCACAAGTATTGGAAGCATTGTAATCAGCATGCCTGCCATGATTTTTGGATAATCAGATGCAAATTGTCCTTTAAAATTTGTCATTGCAAGAGGTACTGTCTGAAGGGCAACTTTCTTACTGCACAATACCAATGCAAATGAAAATTCATTCCAGCAAGAAAAAGTTTGTATTATGGCTATAGTCACCAAGATTGGCTTGGTAAGTGGCAATATGATGGAAAACATAGTTCTTACAAAAGAACATCCGTCTATGGCAGCAGCTTCTTCCAAATCCATTGGAATCGTTTTGACATAGCCTTCGACAAGAAATACGGATATTGGAAGTCCGAATGCTACATAAGGAATTATAAGTGTAAACCACCTGTTGTTCATTCCTGCAGAGTTAAAAACAACATAAATTGGTACAAGGAGTGAATGAACAGGAATGAGAAGTCCCATAAGGAAAATAAGATAAAGAGGACGGTTCAGCTTAAACTTAATTCTTGAAAGTATATATCCAACAATAAATCCAAACAAAACGATAAAAAGCAATGAAAGCAAGGTTACTCTAAAGCTATTAACCATAGAGCTTCCAAGATGATAATCTTTATTTGTAAGTACCTTCAAATAATTTTCAAAGGTAGGGGCCTTAGGCAAACCAATTATATCAGCATTAAACTGTCTTTTTAATTTTAGAGATGAATAAAACATCCATACAAGAGGATATATGCAGGAAAGTGAAAATACCATCAGTACAAAATTAATAATAACCTTTCCTATAGAATCCAGTGCAAAATTCTGTTTTCGTCCTGCCCTCTGCATCATCTGTTCTTTACGTGTCATTAGTAAGCCTCCTTATCTTTCATTATAAAGTTTATGATGGCGCGTATTGCACCGATAACCACAAGGCTAACTACAAAGATGGCAACGGAAATAGTGCTTCCGTATCCCATATTTGCCTGCTCAAATGAAACTTTATATCCATAAAGAGCCATAACCATTGAAGATGTTCCAGGACCTCCAGCTGTCATGGTGTAGATGTGGTCAAAAACCTTCATATTTCCAGCAACACAGAGAGTAATACAAACAAGAAGTGTATTTTTTATTAAAGGGAGAACAATATGAACTGCTCTTTGAAATGCATTTGCACCGTCAAGTTCAGCTTCATCAAAAATTTCAGGATCAATAGCAGCAATAGCAGACATGAGAATAACCATGTAATAACCAATAAACTGCCAAACAAGAGGAATTGATACGAAATGAAGAACCTTATCTGGATTGTTCAGCCATACCTGAACCAAATCCTTACGTCCTATGACATTCAGTATATAGTTTATAATGCCACGCTTATAATCAAAAATCATAGTCCAGATAAGTCCAATGTAGACAGCAGAAATAGTACTTGGGAAAAATCCAAAAGTTCTATGGATTTCCTTAAATCTTGCATGACGTGAATTAACCATAAGAACAAGCACGAAAGCTATTCCTACCTGACCAATAATACAAACGACGACAATATAGATGTTATGTAAGAAAGAATTCCAAAATGTTGCATCCTGAAAAAGCTTCAAATAGTTTGCAACACCTGCAAAAGTTTTTGACGGACCACCCTTCCAGTTAAAAAAACTGTAAAACAGAGCAGCAATCAGCGGAATAAAAACAGAAAATACATACCAGGCGACAGGAATGACTAGAAAAGCAGCTATGAGCCATTTAGAAGGTTTTATAGAGTTACGCATACAAGATCCTTTTGTTAGATAAAAATCCCCCTGAGTGCATAGCCTTACAGGGGGATACAGTTAATGAGTCTTTTTACTTATTCAAATAGTTTTCTTCGTAAGCCTGCTGCATATCCGCAGCAACTTTCTTTGCAGAACCAGAACCGTTAAGAAGAGCCTGAAGTTCTGTATTACATACAGACCATACAGCTGGATCTACATAAGAGTCATAAATTTCACAAGGAGTTGTGTCAACATAAGAATACTTGTAGAAATCCTGATCAACACGGTCAAATTTGCTCAAATCAACAGAGGCAACCTTTGTAAGTCCACCAAGAGCATACTTAGATGCAACAAAGTTTGCGAAATCAGGACCTGTAAGTTTGTAAGCAAGATCAATACAAGCCTTGAGTTTTTCAGGATCATCCTTGAGTTTTGCATTGAATGCAATTCCATAACCAAGACCTATGTTCTGTCCCTTTGGATTATATTGTGCATCTGCAGGCTGAGGAAGAACAGCAAAGCAAAGATTTGCATATTTTTCAGGGTTAACTTCCTTGAGTGTTGCTGCAATATATGATTCATCCCAGTTTCCACCGATAAATGCAGGTGCATCACCAGCTATGAAATATTCACGGGCATCTTCATTTGTAATGCTATTGAAGTCTTTGTTAAAAATTCCACTCTGGAAAAGCTTTGCTGTATAATCAAGAGCCTTTATGAAAGAGTCTTCTGTAAACTTTGCACCACCTTTGTTTATGATTGACATAAACCAGTCAGAACCTGTATATCGGTCACCAAGTGTACTCAAGAAACAAGAGTTACCCTGCCACTGACCACCGTTTCCAAAAGCAATAGCATAATCAGATCCATGCTTCTTGAAATATTCATTAGCTTTCTTTACATCTTCCCAGGTTGTTGGGAAAGAATCAAATCCTGCTTCTTTCCACATTTCTCTATCATAAATAACAACTGTACAGGTTCCGCCTGTAAGAGCTGGGAGGGCATAAACCTTGTCACCATCCTTAAATGGAGTAAAATATGATGTATTGTAGTCTGAATAATAAGGAGAAGACTTAATTATGTCTGTCATATCCATAATAAGTCCCTGCTTTGCCCAAGACTTTGTGTTCATTCCCTGCAAAAGGAATACATCAGGAAGATCACCAGCAGATGCCATTGTTGCAATCTGAGTCTTATATTCATCATTAGCAAGAACATTCTGATTAAGTTTTACAGAAGGATTAGCTTTTATCCATTCAGCAATCATTGTACGGAATCCGTCAGAACCACCGTTTCCTTCAGATTCTTCAGATGTAGAGAAATGCATCATCTCAATTGTGCCAGAAAATCCATCTCCAGATTTCTTTGAAGTTCCTGAGTCAGAAACTTTCTCAGATCCTTTTCCACATCCTGTAAAAACAAGAGCAGCAGTAACAGCACCTGCAGCCAAACACTTCATAATTTTTTTCATTCAGTTCCTCCACTATTTAAAAGAAAAAATATTGAATACAATAAATTATTAATCATATTTTTTAGTTAATAACTTATTTATTACGCTTTATAAATAACATTATATACCACTCTTTTAGCTTGTCAAGAAATTTATTACGTAATAATTTTCTCTAAAAAAAATCTAAATTTATATAGTCAGATAAAAGCATTTCATGGTATTATCGCACTTAACATTAATTTTCAGGCAGGAATTAAGCATGTTTAATCGTGAAGATTATCTTTCTAACTCTGAATGGAATGCTTTCTTAGAAGCATCCAAGGATTTTGCTACCCCAAATATTTTTGTAAACACAACATCCATTCACCACCGTTTTGTGCAGCTAAAAGACTCTTTTCCTTATGCACATATATATTACGCAGTCAAATCAAATCCTGGCATACCAGTTTTAAAGCTTCTTGATCAGCTCGGTTCTAATTTTGATATTGCATCACGCTATGAACTTGACAGAGTACTTTCATTAGGAGTTTCTCCAGACCGAACTTCTTACGGAAATACTATAAAAAAGGCCAAGGACATCGCCTATTTCTACGAGAAGGGAGTACGCATGTTTGCAACTGACTCTAAGGAAGACTTAAAAAACATTGCAAAATACGCACCTAACTCTCGCATATATGTCCGCATCCTTGTAGAAAACTCTACAACAGCAGACTGGCCTCTTTCCAGAAAATTTGGTTGCCACCCAGATATGGCTTACGACTTGCTAGTTATGGCTCGTGATTTGGGACTTACACCTTATGGCATTAGTTTCCACGTAGGAAGCCAGCAGCGTGATATTGGACAGTGGAATGATGCAATTGCAAAAACAAAATATCTGTTCGAATCTATAGAAGAAGAAGAAGGCATAAAACTTTCAATGATTAACATGGGTGGCGGATTTCCTGCACACTATATACAGCCTACAAATGAATTAAAAGAGTATGCCTCTGAAATTACCCGCTACCTGCAAGACGACTTTGGTGAAGACATTCCTATGATAGTTCTTGAACCAGGACGTTCTCTTGTTGCAGATTCTGGAATTCTGTCATCAGAAGTTGTACTTATAAGCCGAAAAAATAACACTGCATTACAAAGATGGGTTTATCTGGACACAGGCAAATTCAACGGACTTATAGAAACTCTTGACGAATCAATAAAATATCCAATACTAACAGAAAAAGATGGTGGCAAAGAAAGTGAAGTCATTCTTGCAGGACCTACATGTGACAGCGCCGACATTATGTATGAAGATGCAAAATACAAGTTACCTGTTGATTTGAAAATTGGTGACAAAGTATACTGGCTTTCAACAGGTGCATATACATCAAGCTACGCAAGCGTATGTTTTAACGGATTTCCACCAATAAAGACCTATTACATAACAAAAGACGGTCTTTTTGATGAATTTAACAATCCTGTAGAAAAACCAGAATAATAACAGATACGTCTGTAAAAAGAAAAGGCTGAACTTTTACTTCTTTTGAAGCTAAAGTGCAGCCATTTTATTTCAATAAGTTTACAGTATTAAACCGTTTTTCAGTATACGGAAAGAATTTTCAAAAGCTTTTCTTTACCGATAATGCGCATAAAGTTTGCAAGACGAGGTCCCTGATCTTTATTAATAAGAACATGATACATTATTGTAAAAAGATCTTTTGACTGCATTCCCAAAGAAGTTGCAATATCATACATTTTCTGTTGAAGATCTTTATCTGTTGCAAAGGAATCCATAACAGGAACAACCTCATCACGAATCTTACGAATTGCGGTCAATGCAGGTTCTTCAATATCAATGCGGCTACCATCTTCACGCAGTGCGAATTTAAATTCTTCTGGAGCACATTCTTTTACCCAGTACCATGCACATACAGCACGTTGCTTTATACGTTCTACCTGTTCAGGCTTTACATCAGGCAAAGATGCTATAACCTTATCAACATCACCAGAATATGTCTGCAAAAGAGTTGTCAGCTGGCGGAATGGAATCTGATACGGCATTACAGAAGGCATTCCTGGTTCAACCTGACTAAGCTCATAAACACGTTTTTCCTGACGCTCAAGATTTTCACTCTTAGCCTTGTCAACGCCCCATGCAATGCGTTCTGTACGGTCATAGGCTTCATACATGGTAATTACATCAAGGTCAAAGCTTATTGAGAATTCATGGTCAACCTTATTCACTGCAAAAATGTAGCGTAATACTTCTGGCTGATAAACAAGAAGAGCATCAACAAGAGAAATAACCTTTCCCTTAGACGAAGACATTTTTCCTGGCACGCCCTTAAGCTTTACAAAGTCATACTTCATAGTGACTGGAGCATCCCAGTCATAAATCTTTTTACTTACAAGCTTTGCTGTGTCATAACTTCCACCAGGACTAATATGATCTTTTCCGCCTGGTTCAAACACAACCTTTTCTTCATTCCAGCGCATAGGCCAGTCAACGCGCCAACCAAGTTTAAATTCCTTGCTTGTACGCAAGTCTCCATGCTCTTCATGGCCACAGCTTGTACACTTATAGCTCACGCCATACTCGCCGTCATATCCTGTTATTTCAGTAGTATCTTTATTGCATTTGCAACAGAAAGCAGCTATCGGCCAATATACATCAGAATCTTTCATCTTATGTTCATCATCACGATAGTTGTTCAGACACCATTTTATAAGGTCTCTGTTCTGCATGGCTTTTTTCATGCCTTCAGTGTAACGGTTGTCTCTATAACGGCTTGCCTGATACAAAAATTCAGGATGAATACCAACTTTAGGCAACTCCTGTTCAATATCCATTTCATGATGACGTGCATAATTTTCATTACGACCAAATGTATCAGGAACCATTGTAATTGGGAATCTAAGATATTTTTCCAATACTTCTGGCTGTGGCATATTGGCAGGAACTTTGCGGAATACATCATAATCGTCCCATGAATAAATAAAGCGAACATTCTTACCGCGGTCTCTAAGGGCACGGACAATCAAATCTACAGTAATAATCTCACGGAAGTTTCCAATGTGAACAGTTCCAGAAGGAGTAATACCAGATGCACAGGTATAAGAAGGAAGATCACCTTTCTGCTTTATGATACGGTCAGCCTGCTGGTCTGCCCAGTGGCATAATTCTTTTAAGTCTCTAGATGTTTCGTTACTCATAATTTTTAGAGTATATCTAAAAACCCGTTACTTTTCAATCATATAGCAATCAAATCCAGCAGCTTTCAGCTTCTTTCCCATAGACAAATCATCATTTTCGTCTACAACAACAAGATAACGAATTTCTCCATCAGAACGGGTTTCTGTAAGTATATAGCCTACAAATCCTGCAGCATCAAGTTTAGAAATCAATTTATCAGCATTATCCTTTATTTTGAAAAAACCCGTCTGCTGTTTCTTTTTGGGATGAACAGATTGTGCAACTGATGTAACAGTTGAACCTGTTGAAACAGATTCAGAAGCCAACTGCTGAGAAGCCTCCACTGCAGGATCTTTCCATGCAAAAGATTCTGCAGAACTATCCTCTTCTATGGCAGAAGCTCTTGGTACAAAATACCAAAACGGAATTGTCATAATCTGATTTTTTCCGTCAATAATCGCAACTTCTGGACTTGATGGATAATCTTTTCTTAAAATATCTGCATAAGTGTTTTCTTCAGTAAGATACCAAAGAGTAAACAAAACAGTAGGACGCACACACCGCATGGAAGAATCCTCAGAAAAGGAATTCAAATTAGCAATAACTCCTTTTGCTTCATGAAAATCTTCTGCTTTACACAATGAACTCCATGCAGAATATAAACGTTTTTGGGCTATAATTGTAGAATCTTTTGAATAAATTACAGGAAGAGCATCAAGATACTTATCAGCATTCACAAAGTCGCCAGCACCAAGACTTGCACGGGCAGCATACAGATACAACTGCTCATTCGTTGCCTTTGGCATTCCTTTTGCATCTTCTTCATCTATAGCAGCAGCATCAGCATAAGAAACAGCAGCATCGGCATAATAGCCCAATTGTTCCTGCAATGTACCTGTATAATATAAAATAGAACGGCGTTCTTTCTCTGAGGAAGCAAGAACAATATGACTTGTAAGATATGAAAGAGTCTGCTGTACATCATCCTTTAACAATGCATTTGCTCGCAAAGTCAATGCAGATTTTGCGCCTGTATCCATTGATGCCGCATAAAGACCAAAAACAGCAAAATATAAAAGAATTACAGCAGATAATTTCCTCATATTATATTAATCGGCTTCTGACGGTATATGTTCACTATCAGAATATTCAATTGAAGAAGATTCTGGTAAAAGTGCAGAATCTGTAGAACCGTCTGTAATTGCATCAGGTTCCAAAGAATTATCTTCTGTGGCAGAAGGTTCTGTTACAGGCTTTTTTGATTTTTTATCCTTTTTTTCCTGCTTAGCCTGAATTTTCTTAGCCTTTTTATCAGCTTTTAAAATCTTCTTATCTTCACGAGTAACACGTCTGCCCATAGTAAAAGGGAGCGTAATTACTACGCCTGCTATCAATGAAACTATGATAGTAACAAATACAGGTACGTTTTTAAACGTATGAATAAACCAGACATCGCATGAGTTTCCAAGATTATAACCGGTAAATACAGCTGTAAGAGCTGCAACAATAAGCATTGCAATTAATTTTATAGGCATAAAGTCAGTATATACAAATATATTATAAAAGTCTATGGAGGCAATATTACCAAGTTAAACAAGAGTTCCCCTGAAAGTATTACCGTTTAAGCTATCAATATGAACAGTTACAAAATTACCAATCAAGGAAACAGGACCTTTGAACGCAACCCTTTCATTCTGCTCTGTTTTACCAAGCAATTCATCTTTATTATCGCGGCTTATAATATCTGCAAGGACTTTTATTGTCTGCCCGACCCGCTTAGACATTACCTCCTTAGTAATCTCAAGCTGCATATCTATTATTTTCTGAAGCCTTGCTTTTTTAGTTTCCATATCAATCTGGTTTTCCATTTTTGCAGCAGGAGTTCCCTCACGTGGATTATAATAATACATAAATGCAGACTCATACTGAACTTTCTGCATAAGAGAAATGACATCTTCAAAATCTTTTTCAGTTTCACCAGGAAATCCCAGCATAATATCTGTAGTAAGGACAAGCTCAGGGATATTTTTTTTAAGTTTCTCTACAAGTGTAAGATAAGACTCCCTTGTGTAACGCCTGTTCATAGCTTTAAGAATAGCCGTAGAACCATGCTGAACAGCAATATGAAGTCCCCTACAAATATGGCGGTCCTTTGCTATTAAATCTATTAAATCATCAGAAAAATCTTTTGGATTACTTGATTCAAAGCGTATCCACTCTATAGAAGAATGTATTTCATCAATATGAGAACTTATTGTTCTTAAAAGTCCTGTGAAATCAGTTCCATCAGAATCTTTATAAGAATTTACATTCTGTCCTAGCAAAGTAATTTCTTTTACACCTCGTTTAGACAGAATATCAATTTCATTCAAAATCTGAGAAACTGGACGGCTCACTTCCCTACCGCGAACATACGGAACAATACAATAAGTACAAAAATTATTGCAGCCATGCATAATAGGAACAAAAGTTGAAAATGCACCCTCTTCATAAGATGTATCTGCAAACGTATATACAGGCTCTTCCTCTATTTCTACAGGTTTTTCATGATTTTCTACCGCCTGAATAATATCACCAAACTTATTTTTTGCATAAGTTCCAACAACATAATCAACCGCAGGCCATTCTTTTTGTAAAGTTTTAAGAAGTCTTTCTGCCATGCACCCCATTACAACGATTGTTATAGGAACAGCTCCGTTTTTCTGAACGTATTCTGCAGCAATCTCCATATTACGGCTCTTTGCACCAGGCTCACAGTTGCGGAGTTTCTTCAAACCTGTATAAAAGCCGAGTCTTCCATATATTCGTGTTTCTGCAGTAGCTCTAACAGAACATGTATTAATTATTATTAAATCACTCAGCTGAGCATCAGAAGCTTTAGTCCACCCTCTACTGATTAAAAGTTGTTCTACCGAGGCAGATTCTGCAATATTCATTTCACAGCCATAGGTTTCAAAAAAATAAGTCATTGTACATACTCCGTATAGGCATACGCATTATGATTATGTATGCTTTCAAAATTAGTGCATTCAACACTGAACCAAATAAAAGGTTTTTCACATTTTTTAAAATCTTTCAATGCAAGATAAACTTCCCTGACAACATCTTCTACAAATCGAGGATTCTCATAAGCATGTTCAGTCACATATTTTTCATCAGGACGTTTCAAAATGCTATATAATCCGCTAGAAGCACTTTGTTCTATTAATTCAATAACATCTTCAATCCAAAAAAGACTTGTATTCTGCAATTTTACAGTAACAATTCCACGCTGATTGTGAGCACCGTATTCACTTATAGCCTTTGAACATGGACATACTGTTGTAACAGGAACAGATACACTGATATAAAACTGATGACTATCCTGAGAAACTTCGCCTTCATACATACATTCATAGCTCATTATGCTTTTTTCACCAGAAACAGGCGCTTTTTTTTCCATAAAAAAAGGAAATTTCATTGTTCCGAAAGCTTTTTCTGCCTGTAATGACTGTCGAATTTCTTCCAACATAGCAAGAAACTGCTTCATGCAAAGGTTTTCGCGATGTTTATGAAAAGTCTCTATAAAGCGAGACATGTGAGTTCCCTTGTAATTATGAGGCAGATTTACAAATAAATTCACCTCTGCTGTAGTCATCTGGTAACTGTTTTGACGGTCAAGAACCTTTACTGGATATTTTAAGTCTTTGATTCCAACCTTTTGAAGGGCAATTTCCCTTGTGTCAGGAGTATTCTGAATATCAATCATTACAGATTCAGCAGGGCTTCTGCTGCCTCCAGCGTATTATAAATAAGCATTGCGATAGTCATAGGTCCAACGCCTCCTGGAACTGGAGTAATATACCCTGCCACATCCTTTACACCTTCAAAATCAACATCTCCACATAAACGGAAGCCTGATTTTTTAGAGCTGTCAGGGATTCTATTCACACCAACATCAATAACAGCAGCACCAGGTTTTACCATATCTTTAGTTACAGTATTTACACAACCAGAAGCAACAATAAGGATATCCGCTGTACGTGTATACTCTGCAAGATTTTTAGTTCCTGTATGACAGATGGTAACAGTTGCATTATATTCTTTTTGAACTAAAAGCAATGCCATTGGCTTACCTACAATATTACTTCGACCTATAACAACAACACGGGCACCATCCGTTTTTATATTCATAGTTTTTAGAAGGACACAAATGCCATGTGGTGTACAAGGCAAAAAGCCTTTTTTCCCCGCAAACATTTTTCCTATATTATATGGATGAAAACCATCAACATCTTTAGAAGGAGCTATAGCATTTGTAACAGTCTCAGCATTAATATGAGATGGTAAAGGAAGCTGAACAAGAATGCCATGAACAGATTTATCATTATTCAAATCATTTATAATAGAAAGAAGTTCCTGTTCTGTTGTAGATTCTGGCAATTCAAGACTTCTGTCATCCATTCCTGCCAAAGCAAGAGCTTTTCGTTTTCCTGTAACATAACTTACACTTGCAGGATTATTTCCAACAAGAATAACAGCAAGACAAGGTACAATACCTTTTTCCTTAAGTTTCTTAACTTTTTCTGCAACATCCGATTTTACCTGCTCTGCAATAGCCTTTCCATCTATAATAATAGCACTCATTTTTGTAACCTTCCTTCATATAAATTTTTTATAAAATAAAAAGCCGTTTTCAGCAAATGTGCTGCGTAACAATGCAAAAAAAGCTTTTTAACTTATGTTGAAACAATGCACCAAAATCGGTATTATTGTTTCATAAAAGATTTTATTACTATATCTGATTTTTTTATAAATTGCTATACGAGGTATTATGAAACGTATTCTACCACTTTTGTGCATGCTTTTTCTGTTTGCACCTGTAGTACATGCACAGGGTTATTATGATGACAGTGATGACTATTACAGCGATGATGATTACTACGATGAAGAAGAAAACGATGACGATGACTTTTATGATGATAATGACGATTATTATGATGAAAATCAGAAAGAACACGAGAAAAACAGCGATGTAAATTACATAATCAATAAAACAAGAGCTGGAGACCAGTGTATTAAGATTTCTCTGGCAGTAAACATTCCTACAAACTTTGGAAATCCATGGCCAACAAAAGATGGAAAACTAAAGATGGGTGGATTAGGAACAATCGGTTATCATTATTTCTTAACAGATTGGTTTGCCGTAGGTGCGGATGTTGGATTCGGTTTTAACTCTACAATTGGAGGAAATACCTTCAACTTTATTCCAGTAGTTTTCTGTGCAACAGTACAGCCTTCTATAAGGAATTTTGAATTTCCTATTTCTATAGGTATAGGAATGGCCTATGAGTCATACATAAAAAAATCATATTGGCCAGGTCTTGTAATAAAACCAGAAGTCGGTGTACATTACAAACTCTCACAGGGATGGTCTGTAGGTTGTGATGTTTCATACACAGTTCTTCCGCAGTTAGGAAACACTTGGGGAACTGGCAAGAAAAATACTTACGGAAGATTTGTAACAGTAGCAGCCTGTGCCCGTTATTACTTCTAATTTTTAAGGTACTCTTTATGAAAAAAGCTTTCTATATTTTTACTATTACATTTTCTGTGTTCATATCGCTTATGTTCACATCATGTCACGACAGCATTTTTGAAACCATTGAAAATGAAATTGCACTTGATAAAAGCGGTATACGTGGAAGCATGGGTTCTATTGTTGAATACGGTGATGCACCTAATAGATATCTATACATTACTCCTATGAACAAAGGTGTTATTTATAGAAAATCTGCATCAGCTAACACAAAGGGAGGCTGGCAAAAACTTAGTGCACCTAAAACACCAGTTGCAATAGCTTCGTCTGGAGGAACATTATACATGCTCGCTGTAGACTGGGCGGAAGGCTCAGGAGACTACGAAGGCTATAACGTTCCTACATATTTTGAATATACATCTACAAACGGTACAAGTTGGAATTTTATAAATAAGACATACCCTTATCAAGAAAATTCTGGAAATCTTCCTTCAAGATATAAAAACCAGCACTGTACCGTAACAAATTCATATGGAACCTACAGTATAGGGACGAGCAATTCAACAACCTCTATATCAACACCTGCAGGATCCCAAGATTTAAAAGAAGGGTTAATATATGCAATTACAGCGACAGCAAATACCGTAATAATAGGAACAACAAGAGGTATTTTCAGTTTTGATATAAAACCGAACGGTAGTCTTGATGGAGAATCGACTTACGTAGGAAACAGAAACGGTAACGATACAGCATCTACATTAACTGGAGATGTTCCAGTAGTATATGTTCCTTCAAATTACAGAACCGCAAACGAAGGTAGCGGTCCTATATATGCATATAGCTGCCCAATGAGTAGTGGAGGAACAACAAACGAAGGCTTAATGGCATTTTTCCCAAGTTCTGGCTGGAACAGAGACCACTAAAACATGACAGACTCTTCATCGCTGTTTGATACCGCACAAAAAGCGCATGAACCTCTTGCAGCAAGAATGCGTCCAAGAACGCTTGATGAATACATCGGGCAGGATCATATTATCGGCAAGGGCAGGCTGTTACGTCGTGCCATTGCTGCTGACCAGCTTACCTCTGTAATATTTTATGGTCCGCCAGGTTCTGGCAAAACAACTCTTGCAAGAGTAATAGCAAATCACACAAAATCAAATTTCATAACACTGAATGCGGTTTTAACAGGCGTTGCGGATATTCGTAAAGCCATTTCAGATGCAGAGCAACAGCGTTCCCTATACAGCAGAAAAACAATTCTTTTTGTAGATGAAGTTCACCGTTGGAATAAAAGCCAGCAGGACGCCCTTCTTCCTTGGGTAGAAAACGGTACAATAATATTAATTGGTGCAACAACCGAAAATCCTTTTTTTGAAGTAAATAAGGCTCTTGTAAGCCGTAGCCGAGTATTTCAATTAAAATGTTTAACCTCGCAAGACTTGATGAAGGTTGCACAACAAACTCTTTCAGATATAGAACGAGGATACGGGCACTGGAGAGTTGAATTTGAACAAGGAGCCCTAGAACACTTGGTAGAAACAGCAAACGGAGACGCACGTTCTCTCTTAAATGCTTTGGAACTTGCTGTTGAAACAACTCCAGAAAAATGGTTACCTGATGAAAAACCTCCAATTCCAGCTTGGGGTAGTTTAATTTATATCAGTAAAGAAGCTGCGGAAGAATCCATACAGAAAAAAGTTGTACTTTATGACCGAGATGGAGACTATCATTACGATATTATTTCAGCATTCATAAAAAGTCTCAGGGGGCGAGATCCAGACGCTGCATGTTACTGGCTTGCACGCATGGTAAAAGCTGGAGAAGATCCTCATTTCATTTTTAGAAGAATGCTAATAAGTGCCTGTGAAGACACAGGACTTGCAGATCCTCATGCAATTTCTGTAGTAGAAAGCTGTGCCTCCGCATTTGACAGAGTAGGATTACCAGAAGGAAGATATTTTCTTGCACATGCAGCGCTATATCTTTCTACTGCACCCAAATCAAACAGTTCCATGGCATTCTTTGATGCACTCTCAAGTGTTGAAAAAGAAGATGCAGAAGTTCCAAACCATCTGAAAGATCCTTCAAGGGATGCAGAAGGATTCGGACACGGGACAGGTTATCTGTATCCTCATGCATATAGGGATCACTGGGTTGCTCAGCAATATCTTCCTGATATTCTTGCAGGTAAAGTTTTCTACAACCCGACTACGCAAGGATACGAAGCAACGATACGGCAAGATGTTCTTTCTCGGCGGGAAATTCAAATAGCATCATTACTTGAAAACAACCCGAAAACAAACACAAGCAATGATGCCCTTGCAGATTGGTGGATAAAGACAGGTCATTTCCACGGATTTGATAAAACAGAAGAAAACCTTACATTCAGTCCAAAAGATAATAAAAAAGATGCAGTTCTAGACACGGCAGAAAAATCCTGGCGTTCCAGATTAGAAACAAACAAAGCAGAAGTTCTTATGTTTATCAGGAACAACATGATTGAAGAAGCTCATCTTTTAAGGCATATTCGAAGCCTGGTCTGGAATGCAGATGACGCATTACTCCTGTTTGAAATCTTAAGGAAAACACCAGAAGGCATATCTTGCGGTGTCTGTAGAACTAAAGAGGGTTTACATGTTTTACAGCAATATGCTTCAACATTGGATGAAATTGACAGACCTCTTCTTGCCGTAAAACAATCAGAAAAAAAAGATTTTGACTGTTTCAGGCAGACATTAAGTGCATTCAAAGATGTTGAATTTGACAGACTATTCTTTAGAGACATATTTGCAAATACAGACGACATATCTATGGTAGCGGCAACACTAAACAATGCTTTTTGCGGTAAACCGAAAACGGGAAAAGATATAGCTTTTAATGAAGATGCCCAACTGGAAAAAGACGAGCTTCCCCTACTTGCTGAAAATGCAGTTATAATAATTTCACAGCGCATTCCTTGTCATGGTCAAAAAATCAGTGACATAATAAGTTCCCAGATTTTTGGACATTCAATTACAGATTCCGATACTGCAAAACTCATTGATAAAATGAATACAGCAGAAAAACAGTTTTTTTCAGATAAAGAAAATGCTTTGTTTAATTGGGATTCTCAAACAATACAGGAGCTATTCCAAAAACAAAATCTTGAAACGAACATACAAAAAAGCTGTCTGGAAGAAAAAAGATACATAACACAATCTGATATTGAAAAATGGTTTTCAAAAACCTCATCTTATGGAATTCAAATGTACACAGCACTTGGCGAAAATGGTGTACAGGTAATAAAAGAATTACTTTTAAAAGAAGCTAGAAAAAAACTGTTTATCTGGCGTACAGAAAATATATTTGTTACTTGTCGGTTTCATAAAACTGATATAAAATAATTACAATATATTTAGGAGGACACTCATGAATTTTATATTTTTAGGACCACCAGGAGCTGGTAAAGGAACTCTTGCAGGAGACGTAGCAAAAGAATACGGTATTCCTCATATTTCTACAGGTGATATTTTCCGTGCTGCAATAAAGAATCAGACTCCTCTCGGAGTAAAAGTAAAGAGCATTATTGATGCAGGTGGACTTGTAAGCGATGATATCACATGTGAACTTGTAGCTGACAGACTTAAGCAGGATGACTGTAAAAAAGGCTTTATCCTTGATGGATTCCCTCGTACAATTCCACAGGCAGAAGCTTTGGAAAAAATCTGTCCGAATGTAAAAGTTGTAAATTTTGAAGTAGACAATGAACTGATCATTGCACGCTTAAGCAACCGCCGTGTTTGCAAGAGCTGTGGAACAAATTTCAATGTAAAGTTCAAGCCTCCTAAGGTAGAAGGAAAATGTGACAACTGTGGTGGAGAATTATACACACGCGATGATGATAAGCTTGAGTCAATTACAAACAGACTTGATGTATACCGCACACAGACAGAACCATTAATCAATTTCTATCGCAATTTGAATAAACTGACAGACATTGATTCTGCAAGAGACAGTAAATTGGTACTTGTAGATTTTAGAAAACTTTTTCCAGCTGACTAACAACAGCTAAACACATTCTATGGGATATATTTTGAAAAATCTTCAAAATATATCCCTTTTTTATTTCCTACCGCATAAAAGTTGAATATTTTCAATTATTTTGATATAATATATGTCTATGGCTAAACCTAAGACAGAATTTACAGTTAATCAAAAAATAGTCTATCCAAGTCAAGGCGTTGGAAAAATCACAGAAGTCTTTAAAAAAGAATTTAAAGATCAGTTAGTTTATTACTACAAGATTTATCTTGAAGTCTCAGATATGTACATTATGGTGCCTGTAGAAAAGGCAGCAGGGCTCGGAATCCGTTCTATCGTTTCTAAAGATGAAGCACAGAAAGCTCTGGACATGATAAGTGAAGATTTTGAACCTCCTACATCAGACTGGAAGTTACGCTATCAGCAAAATCTTGAACTTTTGAAAAAAGGAACCATTGAAGACATAGCCTCAATAGTCCGTTGCCTTTACCATAGATCTAAAGTAAAGGAACTTCCTATTCTTGAAAGAAAACTTTACGACAATGCAAAAAAACTTTTGGAAGATGAAATTGCAGAAGCTTTCGGCATATCATCAAAAGAAGTAGAAGTTATGCTTCATGCAAAGTTAGAACCGCTTGGAATCAAAACAGAAAAGAAATCTACAGTCTATGATGATGACGAGGACGATGAAGACTTTGATGAAGAAATAGACGGTAACGAAAAAGATGCTGACGATGATGACTCAGAAGATGATGTAGATTCAGATTCAGACGATTCGGATGACAGTGATGACATGGATGACGAAGAGTAAATTATTTTTAGTATTAGCTGCAGCAGGCTCATCCACGCGGATGGGCTTGGGAAAAAAGAAAGAATATCTTGAGTTAGGACAGGGAACTGTCCTTTCTCAATCTGCAAAAGCATTTTTGCTTGCAGATGAGCAACAGAAAAATCTTACCCACATCATTATCACAATTCCAAAAGATGATGAACAGTCAGCAAAGAATGCACTCCTAAAAGACAAAACTGTTTCAGATCTGTTAAAACAAGTTCCGTTCTCTTTTATTGTAGGAGGAAATTCAAGGCAGGCTTCTGTTTTTAATGCTTTGAAATATATTCATACCCTTATAAAAGAACTTCCGACAGAAGAACAAAATCAAGCCATAGTCTTAATCCATGATGCCGCAAGACCTTTTGTTTCGGGAAAAGTTATATCAGAAACAATTGCATTCACACAAAAATACGGAGCAGCCGTTCCAGCAATTCCTGCAGTAGACACACAAAAAATTGTATCAGAAGAAGGTACTATACAGACTCATTTACAAAGAAGTTCCATTGCTGCCGTGCAGACACCTCAGGGATTTTTGTTTAAACCATTGCTTGAATGTCATAAACAGGCAGCTTTGTTAAACAAAGAATTTACAGATGACACAGAAATATGGGATGCATATCCACATATTACAGAGAACAGGAAAGTTCATATTGTTTCTGGTGATGTGCAGAACAAAAAAATAACTTATGCAAAGGATATAACTCACAATATGACACATATAGGCATTGGTACTGATTTACACAAGCTTGTTGAAGGCAGAACCTTCTTTCTTGGCGGAATTGCAATTCCTGCGGAAAAAGGCGAACTCGGCCATTCTGACGGAGATGTTTTGCTCCATGCAATTACAGATGCACTGCTTGGTGCAAGCGGTTTAGGAGATATAGGTTCTTATTTTCCACCAGAAGATAATAAATGGAAAGATGCAGACTCAGCGGTTTTACTAAAAACAGTTTGGAAAGATATACAAGATAAAGGCTGGCATTTAATAAATTTAGATTGTGTTGTAGAAGTAGAGCGTCCAAAGTTTCTTCCGTGGAGACAAAAAGTTATAGATTCCATCGCATCAATTTTACAAGTATCGAACACACAGATTTTTGTAAAAGCAAAAACAAATGAAAAATTAGACGCAGTTGGCAATGGAGATGCTGTAAAAGCATATTGTGTCTGTCTTTTGGAACGCTAAACAATCTAAAAAACTGACTTTCCCCACTGGCCAAAGTGACTTTCCCCACTGGCCAAAGTGAGTTTCTCCACTGGCCAGAGAGAGTTTGGCCACTGGTCAAGAGGAGTTTACTCTGAGGTTCATCAATCCATAAAAAAAGCCATGTTCAAAAACTTTCAAGTTTTCGAACATGGCTTTAATATTTCTATCTAAATCCTTAATTATTCATCATCCTCAAATCCTTCCATTTGAAGAATAAGCTGCACTTCACCTAAAGATAAGCCAAGATTATTTGCAATTTCCTCATTAGACCAATTACGAATCTTCAAATCTCGTACAGACTCTTTTACATTAGGTGTAATAGATTTGCTCTTTGTCCCAGAAGATCTTCTTCCAGAAGAAGGAGAAGACTTTGCTATAGTATGCAAAGTTCGAAGCTGTTCTTCTGCAGAATCTGACAATCTCTGAATTCTGTCTTCTGCAGATTCAGCAACCTTTTGAATTCTTTCAGCTGCATCATCAGAAACCTGCTGAATATGATCTTCAGTCTTAGTTACCTTATCACGAACAGTATTTACCTGCTTAATCTTCTTTTCGGTGTCAGCAATAATCTTCTGCAGATTTGTAAGCTTATCAACAGCATCATTAATAGTTTCGCTATTATTCATGATGTTATCAACATTATCCTGCATCTTCTTTATTTCATCAGGAAGCTTTGTTATCTGAGTATTACACTGCTTAAGGCGCTTTTCAAGTTCACCAATCTGACCAACAGCATTATCTACAGTCTTAGCAACCTGATCTACAGTTTCACCCTTCTTTTCTATGCGGTCATATTGCTTCTGAATATCATCAAGAGACTGCTGGAAGTTACGAACCGTAGCCTGCATGTTAACAAGATCATCACTCTGAACCGTAAGATTTTCAATCTTCTGATCCATAGAAGAACTCATTTCCATAAGACGTGAGAATTTCTTATCCAGATTAGTAAGTGTAAGATTTTGCTTGTTGTAATTACTTATAGTCTCATTTACATTATCATGCAAATCTTCAACTTTCTGAATATCATTTGTGATGCTGTCAATTTTTGCTTCATACGAAGCAATTTCCTTTATCTTAGTACGAAGAATTTCTATAGATGCATCAAGCTGTGTTTTAAGCTCGTTTGCCCTATCAAATACCCCCGTCTGAGTTGTAAAGTTAGCAATACTCTTGTTGATAGCTTCAATCTTTCCCTGCAATGCATTTGTTTCTGAATTAAAGCTTTCAATCATCCTGCGGTAATTATCTCTGTCTGTTGTTTCCAGATCAGAGAATTCCTTACGCAAACTCTTCATATCCTTATCAGTCTGAATTGTATGTTCGTCTACAAGTTTCTTTGTACGAGAAAGCATATCATCAAACTGTTTCTTGATCTGCTGCAGAATATGCTGAGACTGCTCATCATAGTACTTAACAGCTTCTTCTGTTTTTCCCTTAAGAGAAGAAATGTCAGCTTCTATTTTAGTATTTGAAACAGAAGAACGCTGTTCCAAATCTTCAATTCCCTGAACGGTCTTATCCTTAAACTGTGTAAACTGAGTCCTAAAATCTTCACTTACAGCTGTAAACTGATTTTCCAAGTTCTTCTTCCACTTTGCAAAATCTTCTACAGCAGCCTCTACAGCTTTTGAATTAGCATTCTGACTTTCATTATAAGAACGCTTCAATTCACTCATCTGAGAAGAGAACATTTCCTGATTCTTATTCAACTGATCCGTAATCTTACGGTTATATTTTTCAGTTTCAGACTTCAAAATACTATCAGCCTGTGCAGATGTTTTTTCAAGTTCGGCTTTATAACGATTCATAAAGTCCTTAAACTTTGTTTCGACTGTATCAATCTGTTCCTGCATTGAAGTATTATTAGTCTGAATTGCAGTTATGAACTGACGTTCCTGCTCAGAAGTCTTTTTCTGAATATCCGCAATTCTGTTCTTCAAGTCATCAACATAACTTGTTTCAATTCTACGGCGGTTATTTTCGTATTCATCTTCAAAGGCTTCAAGCTTTTTGTCAAAATTATCCTGCCATTCAGAAAGCTGTCTTGAAATATCTTCCTGTCTCTTTGTAAGATCTGCAGCAAAAGAATCTTCAAACAGCTTAAGATTTTCACTAGCCTTAACAAGTGAAGATTTCTTCAATTCATCAACACCGCTACGCAAAGTTTCAATATCATCCTTAAGCTTCTGACCCTTTACCTGAATCTCGTTTTCAAATTTCTCAAAATCAGAAACTACTTTCTTCTGAGACTTTTCCAACAGAACTTTCATAGTCTGCTCAAGCTTATCTACATCGGCACCAGTTGAATTAAGTTTTTCAAGCTTATAATCAATAGCATGCTTATATGTATCCAGCTGTTTATCGAGACCAGACAAGAACTTTGATTCCCGTGTTTCATAATCAGCAGCAATAGCCTGCATTGAATTCTGCATTCTCTGATTAAATTCAGTTAGCTGCTCATTTATAGACTCGCTGAAATTTGTAAGACGTACAGAACTAGCACGGGTTTCTTCATCAATCTTAGTTGCAGTAGAATTTGCAAGAGCTTCTGACTGCTTGTATTCATCCTGAATCTTTTTAATAGAATCTTCTACAGAAGCTTTTATTTTGTCAGCACGCTCAGCAAGTCCCATCATTGCAGAAGAAACATTTTCCTGCATGTCATGAACTTTGGCTTCAAGTTCCATTTTATATTTTTCAAGATTAGAAGAACTTGTAGACTGATAATTGTTGTAAGCCTCAGCCTCTTCACGTTCTGCCCTTTCAAGCATTTCATTAAAGAGAGACTCAAACCTCTTCTGAACTTGAGCAGTCTTTACATCAATAGAATTCTGCAATGTAATAAGCTGCTTTGTATTACCGTCTGCATCAGTACTCAATTCAGATGCAGTATGTTTTACCTTCTCGTAAGTAGCATCGAGATTTGCCTGCAAAGAACCAAGTCTATCGTTAATTTCTTTTTCAATAGAAGAAGTCTTTGAATCAAGCGTATTCTGGAAATCTTCAACCTTTGTTTCAAGGCGTTCGGTCAAACTGTTAACAGTATCAGTAAGGCGTGAAGTAATTTCAGAATTGTTAGTGCTTACAGACATTTCAAGAGCCTTAGTCTTTTCATCTACCTTAGAAACTATTTCAGTTGTTCTGTCTGTAAAGTCTTTGCTAATTTCATTGAATTTCTTTGTGAAATTATCTGTCAATGAAACTGACTGAGACTTAAGATTCTGCTCAATTTCAGCAGTTCTGTCTTTTATAATCTGATCCAAAGCATCAGTGCGGTTTTTCAAATCATCCTGCAAAACAGAAGTGCGGGATACAAGTTCCTGCTCAAGAGAAGAAGTCTTTAAGTTCAAATTCTGTTCAATAGCTTCTGTACGTTTCTTAAGTTCTGCTTCAAGACTATTTGTTCTTCCTGTCAAAGAAACTGTAAGAGTATCTGTCTTATTATTCAACAGATTTTCAGTTGCACTAGTCTTTTCCAAAATTGCCTTCTGCAAAATAGAAATCTTAGAATCAAGTCCTGCGTATAGCTCAGCAGTACGAGTTTCTACATCCTTGTTATAAGATGTAGCAGTATTCTTATATCTTTCTATTGCGGAAGAAGTCTGCTTAGTTACATTATTTGTAAGTTCTTCAAGATTTTTCTGCAGTGCATCCTGGAACTCAGCAGACTTACTTGCAATTTCATTATTAATAGTTACAGTCTTTACCTTAACATCAGCAAGCTGCTTATTCAATGCATTTTCAAGCACTGAGGTTTTCTGATTAATTTCTTTTTCCAAATCAGAAGTTCTTTTTTCAAGAATCTTACGCAGTGTTGAGGTACGGTCTTCAATATCACGAGTATATGTAATAGTCGTGTTACGGTACTTTTCAATAGCAGCAGTTGTCTGAGTCTTTACATCAGAAGTCATTGCATCCAGCTGAGAATATACATTCTTTTCAAGTTCAGAAGTTTTTGCATGAATTTCAGAACTAATAGCCTTTGCCTTTTCATTCAAGCCAGCAAGCTTTTTCTTAATATCATCATCAAGAGACAATGAACGTTGCTTCATTACAGATTCAAGAACAGAAGTTTTGTCATTAATTTCTTTTTCCAAAGCCCCTGCCTTTTCATCAAGAGCTGTTCTCAAAACAGTTGTTCTGTCTTCAATATCTTTTGTATAGTTGTCACAGGTCTTCTGATATTCTGTAATAGCCTTATCAGTCTTAACCTTTGTTTCCTCTGCAATAGAGTTCAACTTCTTTACAACAACATTTTCAAGAGCAGTTGTCTTTCTGTTCATTTCAGCACTAATATCTTCGGCCTTCTTATACAGAGCCTCAATCTTGCTCATGATTGTACTATCAATATCCTGAGTTTTTTCAGACAATGCTTTGTTCAAAGCTTCGGTCTGCTGAGTAACAGACTGTGTAAGTTCTGATATTCTTGAAATTGCATCATTATCAATTGCCTGAGTCTGCTGTTCTACAGAATCAAGCAAAGCCTGAATTTTAGAAGATACATCATCATCAATAGTGCTTGTTTTTTCAGAAACACTTCTCATCAGATTTTCAATCTTTGAGTCAACATCAGAATCTATTGATTTTGTTTTATCATAAACAAGGCTAACCATGCCATCAATCTTTTCTGTCAAATCTGAATCTACAGAAGCAGCCCTTGTTGAAATGGATTCGTTCAAAGAATCAATGCGTGCATTAAGAGTTCGGTCAATATCATTTGCCTTATCAGCAAGAAGAGCTTCTACAGATTCAAAACGTTCATGAACATCAGAATCAATAGCATCAACTCTTTCTGTAAGTTCAGAAGAAACAGTATCAAGCTTCTCTGTCAAAGAACCTGTAAGAGACTCAACCTTTGAAACATAATCTGCATCAAAGTTATCAGCCTTATTTGTAAACTCATTTATGAGCGATTCAATGCGTTCAATACAGTCAGTCTTGAGGCTAGATTCTTTTTCTGCAAAGTCATTTGCAACGGCATCAATTCTTGAAGTCAAATCGCCAGAAACACGCTCAATGCGATCGCGACATTCAGAATCAACGGCACCAGCCTTTTCGTTACAAACCTCTGCAATCTGAGCCAAGCGGTTATTACATTCAGAATCAATTTCAGATGCCTTTTCAGACACAGCATTTTCAATCTGACTCATACGCTCTTCATAATCAGATTGAAGAGTGTTGACCTTTTCAGACATTTCATTTTCAATCTGGCTCATACGATCTTCGTAATCTGCATGAAGAGTATCAACCTTTTCATTTACAGATGTAAGAAGAGAATCGGATTTTTCTTCTATGGAAGAAACTCTTTCATCAACAGAAGAAGTAAGAGTTTCAATTCTTTCAGTTACATTATTTTCAAGAGACTGAACTCTTTCATTCAAATTAGAAGAAACCCCGTTAATCTGTTCACTGTAACTGTTAATCAATGAATCAACAGCGTTCTTAATATCATCATCAAGAGTCTTTGTCTTATCATTGAATTCAGAAGTTACTTCTGCAATCTTACGGGCAATATCATCGTCCATCTGCTGTGACTTATCTTTTACAGAAGCAGTCAAAGACTGAATAAGAGCATCAACTTCATCGTTCAAAGACTTTTCTTTCTTTTCTATAGAGAGTGTCAGATTTTCAACTTTTTCAAGAACATCTTTTCCAATAGTCTCAGATTTCAAAGAAAGCTCTTCATTCAATCTGTTTATAGTACCGCTTACATCAGATTCAAGAGCCTTTGTCTGACCATCAAGTTTTTCATTGAGTTCTGAATATTTTGTATTCATATCCAGATCAAGATTTTTGGTTTTCTGATCCAATATAGAACTAAGATTTCCAATTGACTCATTCAGATTTGCAGAGAAAGTCTTTACATTTGATTCAAGACGTGCTGTTAAAGCTGCAATAGAAGAGCTTACAGTATCATCAAGCTGTCTTGTCCTGTCATCAACAGAAGAAGAAAGCAAATCAATCTTTTCATTCAATGTAGAATCAAGATCTTGGGCACGGGTAATAAGAGTGCTGCTAAGAGCCGCAATTTTTCCAGTAAGATCTGTACTGATGCTGTTTGTACGCTCATTAAATGTATCATTCAGCTGAGTTGTCTTTGCAGAAATAATTGCACTCATGTCGTTAGAGAAATCGTTAACCCTCTTTTCAAGGTCATCTTTCTTTAACTTAAGAGTACTCTGCAAGTTTCCTGTATAATCATCAATGTTCTTCAAATAAACATCAGCATTCTTTTTGTACTTATCAAATGCAGCATCGGCTTCTGCATTAACACTTGTTTTCATTTCATCAACACGATCAGCAATTGACTTTTCAAGAGAATCTGCTTTGTTCTGAATTGTAGAAGAAACAAATTCAATCTTCTCAGAAACTTCTTTTAACTTTTCATCAATTGTATCGTGCATTTCAGAAACAGAATCTTCCAAAGACTTGTGCAATGACTGAGATTCTGCAGAAATCTTTTCTACATAAGAAGAAGCCTGTTCATTGTAATCATTTACAGCCTGTTCAGTACGAGCAGAAATGCTTTCAGAAACAGCAGTCAGCTTTTCATCAAATGCAGAAGCTCTGCCATTTATGTCATTTTCAAATTCAGAAAGCCGTTCATATATAGAAGAACGGAAAGTATTTACTCTATCATTTACTTTCTGTTCAATGTCATCAGTAGTTTCTTTATACTGTTCAATCAGTAAATCTGCCCTATTTTCAATATCAGAAGCAACAGAATTAATCTGCTCAGATACAGCATGAACTTTATCATCAAGAGTTTCCCTCAAAGACTGAGTTTCACTCTCTATCTTTTCAACATAAGTTTCTGCCTGTTCATTATATTCTGCAAAAGCTCTGTCTGCACGAGAAGTAATGCTATCTGCAAATTCTTCAAGTCTCTGATTAACAGTGCTTTCAAAATTCTCAGTCTGCTCTTTCATGCGGGCATCTGCATCCTTAACGGCAGCATCCATTTCATTAAAGCGAATAGTAACTTCTTCATTAAATGAAGAGTTTCTATTATTCATGCTGTTTTCAAATTCAGCAAGCTTGTTATCCAAATCTGAACAAAGGTTGTCTGCTTTTTCTGTAAACTTCTGCTCAATGTCAGATGCAGTCTCCTTGTACTGTGTAAAAAGAGCATCCGAATTATTATCAAATTCAGATTTAAATGCAGACAGCTTTTCATTCAGAATGTTTTCCAACTCAGATGTACGCTCATGTACAGAGTTTTCAATGCCTGATGTTTTTTCATTCAAAAGGCTTTCCAACTCAGATGTACGTTCATGTACAGAGTTTTCAATGCCTGATGTTTTTTCATTCAAAAGATTTTCCAACTCGGAAGTACGCTCATGTACAGAGTTTTCAATGCCCGATGTTCTTTCATTCATCATATCTTCAAGATGAGCAGTCTTCTGCTGAATGTCATCTTCCAAGCCAGCAAGTTTTTCATCAAGAGTACTATGTAAATTACCAGTTCTTGTGTCAACAATCTGAGTGTAATTTTCAGCTTCTGCAGTATAGCGTTCTACAGCAGCAGAAGTCTTTTCTTTTATGTCTTCAAGAGTTGTTTCAAGCTGAGAGCGGACATTTTCCTGCAATGAAGAAGACTCCCCTTCCAGCTGAGCTGTTATAGACTCCATAAAGTTGTTGATTTCTTTTATTTTGCCATCAACTTCTGCCGTCAATTCTTCAATTCTAGAATTTGTAGCAGAATCAAGTTCTGAAAGTCTAGTTTCAAGATTATTGCGGATAGAATCTGCCCTGCCATTCAATTCATTATTATAATTTTCATATTCTTTAGAATATGTATTTATAACAATAGCAGTCTGCTTACGGATTCCGTCTGTAACAGCATTTACCTTATCTGTCATTGAAGCAAGCTCTTTCATAACCTCTTCTTCAATACCAGAAGTCTTGCTTGAAATCTGTTCATTAATAACAGAGGCTTTATTCTGCAATTCCTCAATCTTCTTATTGAACATTACTTCAAGTTCAGAAAGACGAGTCTTTACGCTTTCATCAAGTTTACCAGAACGATTGTTAAACAAAGATACAAGATTATCTGTCTTTATAGACAATGCCTGTGCAATATTGTCTGTACGCTGGTTCAAATTCTTTTCAAGATCATCAGTTTTTGCCGTAAACTCATCTGACAATCCTGCTGTTTTTTCATCAAAGAAATTCTGTACACGAACAGAAGCTTCTTCCAAAGCTGCATTCAAGGCATCAATTTTTTCAAGAGACTGACTTTCAAGTGAAGAAGTCTTTTCTCTCAACTGATTCTGCAAATCTGTTGTCATTGAAACAATAGAATTGTCCAATGCAGAAGTTCTGTCGCTCAACTTATCCTGCAAGTCAGCAGAAACAGCATCAATTGCCATTTCAAGTTCCTGAGACTTATCATCAAAGTTTGCCTTTACCTGTGAAACCCGTGCATTAAAATCAGAAGTCATTGCATTTACAGAACCTTCCATAGCTGCAAGTTCAGCTTTAAGGTTTGACTGCAAAGTAGCAACAACTGCGTTCATAGACTCTTTTGTTGAAGAAGTACGTTCTGCAAATTCACTTGCCAGATTATGCTCAAGTTCATTTATAGAAGATTCAAATGCAGATGTCTTTTCTGTAAGTTCAGACTGCAAACGTGCTGTAGTCTCATTAAGCTGATTTTGCAGTGAATCAGTAACACCAGAAACAGATTCTGTAATTTCATTTATTTTTTTATTTAACTGTTCCTGCAAATTTGCCGTAGATGAATTTATAGAGCTTTCAAGAGCAGCACTTTTCCCACCAAGCTGAGATTGAAGGCTAGATGTAATGTCATTAATATTATTCTCAATTGCGGAAGCCCTCTCTTCAAAAGAGGCATAAAGATTCTGAATTTTTTCAGAAGAAGATGCAGACATTGACTGAGCAGAGTTTTCAACAGATGCCATAATGGAATTTGTTTTTTCTGCAAGAGAATTTTTAATGTCATCAATAATTGAATTGCAAGAAGATTCCAGTTCGTCTGCACGACTGTGATACAAATCTTCAAGTGAACGGATTTTATCTGTAAAAGAAGAATCCATTACACCTGTACGTTCTGCAACAACATCGTTAAGGCGGTTTATCTTTTCTTCAAGGTCAAGATTTAAAGCTTCTGTACGATCTTCTACAAATGCACTCAATTCTTCTGCTTTTTCTTCAAAAGAATTGTCAAAAGCCTTTGTTTTTTCAACAAGATTTTTCTGAACGGACTGAATTTTATTTTCTATAAAACCAATAAGACGACTTGCTTCAGCTTCAAGGGAATCAATAACTTCCTTTTTTCTATCTTCTGAACGTTTCTGCAGTTCCTTAAAAGAAGTTTCTTCCAGTTCTTCTGCATTGTGGGCAGCATTAGAATAGGCAGACTGAATGTCAGAAGCAATTTTTTCCATTATATTATTATTAGTTTCAACATATTTTTTGGTGGATTCATCAATAGCATTTGCACGGGCTTCATATTCTTCAAGAAGCCCTTTTTTTATTGATTCAAGCTGTTCTACGTTTTTATCTGTAAAACGCTTAGGTAAATCTGCAATCTTACGGTCTAAAGCATCAACCGTTTTCTGCTGGGTAGCGAGACGTGCATTGAATTTTTCTATTGTATCAGCTTCTTTTTTTACATTTTCAAGATTTTGTTCGACGGCAACAGTCATTTCCATCAGATTTTTAACAAGATTATCATAAGAAGCAATCTTGTTTCCGATGTTTTTCATATTATCAATGATTACTTGAAGATCGTCTGAGTTTCCTCTAACTTCCTCTAACTGATCAGCAATACGCTTTAAAGCACCTTTTGCCTGAATGTCCAACTTTTCAAACTCGCTGGAACGGCTATCTACAAGAGCTTCTTTCTCTTTGAATTTCTGCTCAAGATCAGACTTACACTTTTCAGCATACTTCTTTACCTTTTCCATCGAACTTTCATTTTTGTCCATGCGCCTTAATCCCACAGAAAGCGCAGCCGACAGTACGACGGATACAATAATTCCAAGAACAATCACTTTTTATTTCCCCACCCAAAAATATCTGTTATTATATCACATGTTTCTATATTTTGTCTATTTTAATACAATATTCTTCAATTGGCGATAGTTTTTAAAAGAAATATCCGCCAAAGAACACTTAATATTGAAGATTTTTCTTAATCCCTTAAGCAAATAGGCAGTTTTCATGCCAGAATTCCTTGCTCCCATAACATCATACTTAATGCTGTTCCCCACATAAAGAATTTCTTCTGGCTTTACACCAAGTTTTTCTGCTAATATTGCAAACGGATAAATAGAAGGTTTTAATGCCCCAGACTCTTCCGAACCAATGCAAACATCACACAAAGAACGCAGTCCCCACAACCGTCCTTTCTGTTCTGGAGGAAAATCCGAAAGAATACCTATTTTCAACCCTGCCGCCTTAAAAGCACAAAAAGTCTGATACACATTTGAATAGGGCTTTAAGGCAAAAAAATAAGGTTTAAGACCTTCATAACAAATTTCATTTATCTGATCTTTTGCAAATTCTGTAGTAACGTGCATTTCATCAGCAAGAAGCCTTGCCTGATACTCAAAAAAATCTGGAAGAGGTGCCGTCTGATGCAAAACATTACGGACTTTATTATATTTTATGAAGAATTCTATATGATGAAGAAAGTATCCGGCAATGCGAGTATATAAACGCCAGGAAGGATAAAGAGTTCCGTCAATATCGAAGGCTATCGCCTTAATACCATTATACATAAGAATAAGTATAATGATATTAAGGAATTCTGTCTATTGTTATTTTATCATAGGGCTAAAGTAATCTGTAGCCTCAACCCGTTCAAGATGAACGAATGAATCTTCGTGATTTTTAATAAATTCAGAAAGGGTAAATTCTTTGCCCATTTCATAAACAACACAGTCAAATTTTCCCTTAGCATCAAAGAACGGGAACAGAACAGCACAGTTTGTAAATGCCGAGTTTTCAGGCTTATCAGCAGAATGTTGCTTTATTGCCGCAAAGTAAAAGTGTCTTGGCTCTGTTGCAGCAAGAATATAAAGCAAGCCTTTAAGTTCACGCAATGCATAGCCAGTATCAATGCTATAGCCTGTAGACTGCAAAAGATTTCCATCAACAACATCTGCTACAAATGGAGAAATACGGACATCAACGCCAGTAACATCTTTTGCACCCATTGTATATGTATATCTGCGTTTGCTTGAACGTGCATTCAAGGCTTCTACGGCAAGATTACGGCACCAGTCCAATGTAAAAGAAAGATTCCAGTTCTGAGCAATAACACCGTTCTTACCAAGACTATTGTAATTAACAGTAGGAGCAACAAGATCTTCTATACGAGTATTTTTACCCATTGTCGTTTTTACAATACCGTCTGTAATCCACTTCAAAAATCCAGGACCGCTCATTACAAGCATTCCTTTATTTACAGCAGAAGCAACAGCAGCATCGATAGATGCATTTTTAGCAGCATCGTTTGTATTAGCCTTAAAAGGCTCATTATTTTCTATGCTGTAAAGCTCTTCGTTCTCATTGTAACAGGCATCTTCCTGATAATACATCTTTTTAAGATAACCGCGGATAAGATTTGCCATCTGCAATACAGAATGGTACTGCCCCGGAACAACACTTACCTGTCCCCATGGCAAAGAACGGACAGTCATTTTTACAAGAGAATCAAAAGATGTCGTATACAGTTTTTTAAGAGCAAATCCCACAGGCATAGAGCGTGCTACATAAGCATTACAAACAACCATGTCTGCATACAGCTTAGGGGAATTTTCCCTAAACTCAACAAAAACATCAGAATCATTGTTAAAATAAAGCCTTACACGTAAAGGCTTACCAGTCTTACTGTTACGGTAAAGAATCCAGCTGCCGGGAGTATTCTTTGAATATCTTGCAGTCTGCTGAACATAGTCAGAACCTGCAGTACCGTTACTATAGTTAAAATTAATGACAGTCTTTGGAGCTACAATAATGGCAAGTTCTCCGTCGGCTTCTTCTGCACGCACCTGAAATTCGTTGCCAATGCCGTCTTTATAAAGTTCAGGCTCTTTAGCACGTACATCCTGTACAGGTGCGTTAAACCAAGTCTGCACCAGCCCTTTTCGAATTTCAGTAGAATCTGGAATTCCAGACTTTGTATAATCTGCAAAAACAGGAACAAGCATCAATAAAAACAAACTTATAAAAGCCCAACTCTTCTTCATATTACTGTCCTCCAATACCAGCAGCTACAGGTATTTCACTTTCTTTAACAGGTTCTGTATCTTCAAGAATTGCAGCGCCAGAAGCAAGCTGAATTTCAGGCTTTACAACAGAACCATCAGGGTTATGAATCATGCCATCAGAACCTTCATCAGGATGAAGTCCGGCAGGAGCATTACTAAGCAACAGTTTCAATCGGTTCAGCTGGTTTACTTCGCTAGAACCAGGATCATAATCAATAGCAGAAATGTTTGTACCAGGATAGCGTCTTCTCAATTCCTTTATAACGCCCTTACCAGTAACATGGTTTGGAAGACATGCAAAAGGCTGTACACATGCAATGTTTATTACACCGCTCTTTATAAGTTCAACCATTTCTGCAGTAAGGAACCAACCTTCTCCTGTAATATTTCCAGACTGAACAATATCATTTACGCCTTTCATTAGAGAATAAATAATTGCAGGAGGCTCAAAACGACGGCTCTTTTTCAACTGCTTCTTTATATATGATCGGTAGCGTTCAAGCAACCATATAAACAGTCTTGCATTGCGTTCTGTCTTTTTAGGGAATGCAAGTTCTTCATGACGGAAAATACCAGTACTGAAAGAATAGAACAGGAAGTCTGCCAAATCTGGCATTACACATTCTGCCCCTTCTTTTTCTATTGTATCTACAATCTGATTATTTGCAGTAGGATGGAATTTTACAAGGATTTCCCCAACAACACCAACTCTTGGCTTTTTTACAGGCAAAAGAGGAAGTGCATCAAAATCACGAATCATTTTCTTTATGATGCGATTATAAGAGAATGGATTTATATGCTTAAGGGCACGCTCAATCTTTGCATTCCAGCGTTCATAGAGAGCATTTGCGCTGCCTGCAACAGCTTCGTAAGGTCTTGTTCTGTACAGGCAGCGCATTAAAACATCGCCAAGCATTAATGCACACATTGCACGGTTTACAAGCCCGAATGAAATTTTAAATCCAGGATTTTTTTCAAAGCCCTGTGCACTCAATGAAATTACAGGTACATGACCAAGCCCTGCATCATTCAAAGCACGTCTGATAAAACCAATATAATTCGTTGCACGGCATCCACCGCCAGTCTGAGAAATAAGCAAACTAGTCTTATTTACATCATACTTGCCGCTTTCAAGTGCAGAAATCAACTGACCTGCAACCAGAATTGAAGGATAACAAGCATCGTTATTAACATACTTCAAACCTGTATCTACAGCCTTTGGATCTACGGCATCAAGAATGACAAAGTTGTATCCTGCATACTCAAAAGCCTTCTTTACAAACTTAAAGTGAATAGGACTCATCTGAGGAGCAAGAATTGTGTACTTATATTTCATTTCTTTCGTAAAGACCTGACGCTTATATGCAGCAGACTTTACAGACATCTTCTTATGATTTCTTTCACGAGCCTTTACAGCTGCAATCAAAGAACGAATACGGATGCGTACAGAACCAAGGTTATTAACTTCATCAATCTTAATTAATGTGTATGTACGAGATTTTGCACGCAAAATCTCATCCACCTGATCCGAAGTAACAGCATCAAGACCACATCCAAAAGATGTAAGCTGAATAAGTTCCAGATTAGGCATTCCGCTCACAAAAGAAGCAGCCCTATACAGACGGTTATGATATGTCCACTGGTCTATAACACGCAAAGGACGCTCTATTGCACCAAGATGTGCTACGGAATCTTCTGTAAATACGGCAAGACCAAGACCATGAATCATTTCAGGAATGCCGTGATTAATCTCTGGGTCAAGGTGATAAGGACGGCCAGAAAGAACAATTCCATTTGCACCGTGAACAATCATTTCCTCAATGGCTTCTTCACCCTTTGCCTGAACTTCTTTTCTAAAGTTTTCCTGCTCATTCCAAGCTTCGTTTACAGCAGCTTCAACCTGTTTCTGAGTAACCTTAAAATGCTTACTCAACTCTTCGTAAAGACGTTCTGCAAGACGTGGTTTATCATAAATAGGAAGGAACGGTTCCAGGAACAGAATAGATGAATCTTGACGTAATTCTTCTACGTTATTGCGTAATACTTCCGGATAACTTGTTACAACAGGACAGTTGTAATGATTTCCAGCCCCTGCATCTTCCATTTTTTCATAAGGAGCACAAGGATAGAATATAAACTTACAGCCCATCTGAAGCAGGCTCTTTATGTGACCATGTGCAATTTTACCAGGGTAACATACTGATTCCGATGGAATTGTTTCAAGTCCTTTTTCGTAAATGCCTCTGCTTGATCTAGGAGAAAGCCGTACTCGGAAGCCCAATTTTGTAAAGAACGTAAACCACAACGGATAGTTCTCATACATATTAAGGACTCGAGGAAGTCCAACATCTCCTAAAACAGCTTCTTCCGGCTTAAGAGGTACGTAATGAGCAAACAGCCTTTTGTATTTCCAGTCAAAAAGATTCGGCAGGTTTTTATTTTCATCACCGTCAATCTTTGTGTCAGCCTTGTTGCTTGCATCTACAACCTGAGTGTCAGAACCAAGCTCCGCACCGCGTTCACAGCGGTTACCTGTAACAAATTTACGGGAAACATCACCAGAAGTAAAGGTATTAATAGTAAGAAGACAGTTGTTTGAACACTTACCGCAGCGCTTTAATTCCAAATTTACATTGAAAGATTCCAGCTGGTCTAAAGTTGCAATATTACTCTTTACAAATTTTGGAGTCTGATCAGGATCGCCTGGCTTTGGACGGCGTAAATCTTCCCACTGGTCCTGTGCAATAAGGGCAGAACCATAAGCACCCATCAAGCCCGCAACATTAGGACGGAATACATTAACGCCTGCAATCTTTTCAAAAGCACGCAGTACAGCATCATTATTAAAAGTTCCGCCCTGAACAACAACTTTCTTTCCAATTTCTGCCGCATTTCTAAGTTTAATAACCTTAAACAGAGCATTCTTTATTACAGAATAGGAAAGACCTGCTGAAATGTCAGCAACGGAAGCGCCTTCTTTCTGAGCCTGCTTTACACGGCTGTTCATAAATACCGTACAGCGAGTACCCAAGTCTACAGGTTTTTCCGCAAGCAAGGCAAGTTTTGAAAACTGCTGAACATTCATGCCCATAGTGTGAGCAAAGTTGTCAAGGAAGCTTCCACAGCCAGAAGAACAGGCCTCATTAAGCTGTATTGATGTAATTGCACCGTCTTTCATGCGCAGACATTTCATGTCCTGTCCGCCAATATCAAGCAGGAATTCTACACCAGGCACAAAGAAATCGGCGGCACGGTAATGTGTTATTGTCTCAACTTCACCGCTGTCAACGCCCAAAGCTGCCTGAAACAGAGCTTCGCCATACCCAGTAGATACAGAGCGTGCAATATAGCAGTCTTTAGGAAGAATCTTATAAAGATCCTTCAAAACTTTTACGGCAAGATTTACTGGATTTCCAGCATTTACATCATAGAATTTCCAAAGGATTCTTCCCTTTGTATCGGTAAGTACTGCCTTTGTTGTGGTAGAACCTGCATCAAGTCCCAAGAACACAGGACCCGACGCAGACTGTAAATCGGCAGACTGTGCAACTTCCTTTTCATGACGTGCATTAAAAGCATCGAGTTCTTCCTGAGTCTTAAACAAAGGTTCAAGACGCTGAACTTCCTGCATTTCTGCACCGACAAGATTTTTAAGATTACCTCTAAATTCTTCTATTGTTGGGAATGAAAATTCCTTTTCTTTTTCAGGAGAAAGGCACTTTACATCGCGTTCCGCTGAATAGGCGGCACCAGCGGCAACAAACAGCTGGCTGTTTTCTGGAACAATGGCTTCCTCTTCCTTTAATTTAAGTGTAACAATAAAGCGGTGGCGAAGCTGATCCAAAAAGTGAAGAGGACCACCAAGGAATGCAACATTACCCCTTATAGGCTTTCCACAGGCAAGCCCCGAAACTGTCTGCGTAACAATTGACTGAAAAATAGAAGCCGCAATGTCTTCACGGCGGGCACCTTCATTTATGAGAGGCTGAATGTCGGTCTTGGCAAATACGCCACAGCGGGCAGCTATTGGATATATAGTAGAAGCATCTTTAGCAAGTTCGTTAAGCCCCATTGCATCGGTTTCAAGCAGGGCTGCCATCTGGTCAATAAAAGCACCTGTACCTCCAGCACAAGTACCGTTCATGCGCTGCTCTACTCCGCCTCTAAAATATGTAATTTTGGCATCTTCACCGCCAAGTTCAATAACAACGTCTGTTTTAGGAATAAGCTTACGAACAGCGGTAGTTGCAGCAACAACTTCCTGAATAAAAGGAATATTCAACCAGTGGGAAACGGAAAGTCCTCCCGAACCTGTTACTTTTACACTTACTGTCTGATTTTTACCTGCTGAAAACTTTCCTTCAAGTTCATCAAAAGCTTTATTTACAACTGTAATTATAGTATTTCTAATATCTGCACGGTGTCGTTCATACACACCATACAAAAGTTCATCTTTCTCCCCCAAAACAACAACCTTTACCGTTGTTGAACCTACGTCAATACCCATACGGATTGGTCTTACGACAGGTTTTATAGAAGAAAATGAATCAAACTTAATATCCATCAAGAATCCACCACAAAAGAGATAATCACACCCATTCTAAACTTTAAAAGCAATTTTTGCAACTATACTGGGAAAAGTCAGTTTTTTTGAGGGTTTCTATTGACAAACTGGGACTTTATATGTGTAAAAACTTATTTACGACTCATTGACAAGTTTTCCTGTCATATGCTCTATTGTAAATTCAAAGCATTGAACGCGAGCAAGAGCATTTTTAAGTTCCATTTCCAGATATTCTTTGTCATCAGTAAATTTTTGTACCAACTTTGTACATATTTCTTCTGCTTTTTTTATATCTGTAATAAGGCTGACTTTTCCAAAGGCAATTACGCTTTTTATATTCAAAGCCCATTCGCCATCTTTCCTAAAGCCTTTGTCCATGACACAGAAACTTGCTTTAGGATTCGCTTTTATTGCATCGATTTTGTGTCCTTCTTTTGCTCCATGAAAATATATTTTTCCATCCCGTTCATCGTAAAAATGGCTGAGGGGAATTCCATAAGGATAGCCGTCATCGCCAATCAATGAAAGCACGCCTCGTTTTTCTGTTTTCAAGATTTCAATACATTCTGCATCTGAAATCTGCTGTTTAAATCTTCTCATTGTTCTGAACATGTTATTCCCCGTAGCAACAAGGCTCTATATTATTTAAACGGCATACAGCCGTTAATTTTTCAGGATCTGCTTCCATAATAACGAAACAATTTTGAAATAATTATATCTTCAAAATTTCTTCTACCGTCAATTATTGTATGAACAATTACTTTATTTTCAGAAATTTCATAAACAATTCTATAATACCCTTGAATCAATTCTCTATATTGTGTAATTCCCTGACGTTCCAACTCAAGAACAATTCTTCCGCTTTTAGGATGTATTTGAAGAGACATTACATTTTCTTCAAATTCTGAAATTATTTTTTCAACGTACTTTGGATTTAATGAGAAATAATAATCTGTAATTTCATTCAAATCATCTTCTGCAAATTTAGAAACGATTATTTCTTCAATTTCCAAGATTGAACTTCCTTCTTAAATTTGAAAAAACTTCTTTTGCCTGCTTTGATTTTCCTGCCCTTATATCCATTTCAGAGAATTGAATAATTTTTAACATATTGAATGCATCCTTCATTTTCTGATACGATTCGACATCTATTAAAACTGCTCGAGATTCACCGTTTTGTGTTATAATAAGCGGCTCTTTTCTGTCATTTACAAAATTCATCATGTCCGCAGCATTTGTTTTTATATAGGAAATTGGTTTAATACATTCTTGAACATTTGTAATCATAAATACCTCCAGTCTTTATATATTACCACATTTAGACTGACATAACAAGGTAATGTTGAGTTTTCTTTATTTTCATAACGAGTTAAAATCCTCTATATCTTCGCCACGGTTTACGCATGAGAGAACATAATTTTTAACCTGTACTCGTCATCATACATGCAGAAACGCCTGCCAAAACATAAGTGCTGTGAATGAAATTCTCTAAATTGATTTTTCTCCTAAAAGTTCTTGTTTTCTCCTATTTTTCACACTAAAATAGGAGAAAGCTCTATTTTGTAGGAGAAAACGATGCGACCGTTTGATTATTCAAAACTTCAAAACTGTACAATCGATACCGAAGTCCTGGGATTTATTTCAAAGATTAGGGAATACAAGGGGCGCCAGGAACTATATGTTCATCAGAAAAAAGACAAACTCGATAAACTCGTAGAAATAGCGAAAATCCAGAGTACAGAAAGCTCTAACAAAATTGAAGGTATCGTAACTACCGAATTACGAATCAAACAGCTTATTGCAGACAAAACAACTCCGCGAAACCGTGATGAAAAAGAAATCATGGGCTATCGCGACGTTCTGAATATCATCCATGAAAATTTTGAATACATTCCTCTTACATCAAATTATATTCTTCAGCTCCATAAATACTTGTACCAATATGCAAGCCCTGACTTTGGAGGCAAATTCAAGAACGTCCAAAACTACATTGTAGCAAACATGCCAGACGGCACAAGCCGAACTCTCTTTACGCCCCTATCTCCTATTGAAACACCAGATGCCGTTCAAAATCTCTGCGAGACATTTAACCGTGCAATGGAACTAGGCGAAATCGAACCTCTACTTTTAATTGCAAACTTTATCAAGGACTTCTTGTGCATTCACCCATTCAATGATGGAAATGGCCGTATGTCCAGACTTCTCACAACACTTCTGCTTTATCGCTCAGGTTTTGTCGTATGCAAATACATAAGTTTGGAAAAGAAAATCGAAAAAACAAAAGATGTTTATTACGATGTTCTGGAAGCTTCTTCTGAAAACTGGAATGAAGGAACAAATGACAATACACCGTTTGTAAAATATGTTTTGGGAATAATCCTTGCTGCATGCAGAGACTTCGAAGAGCGTCTTAATTCAATTGATGACAAGATATCAGCAACACAAGCCGTAGAAAATGTTATCAAAAACAGAATCGGAAAATTTACAAAAAGCGACATACAGGAAGAATGTCCGGCTCTTGCACGTCAGACAATTGAAAAAGCCCTCAAGGAACTTTGTAATAACGATATGATTGAAAAGAAAGGTAGCGGTCGAACAACCTACTATGTGCGTAAAAACCTGTAACAACTGGTTGTACCGCAGCGGGCTTGACCCGCTGTCGGCTACGAACCTTTGTTATACGAAATTAATTCCGTACAACAATTCTTTCCATATCCTATTTTTACAGATTCTAAGAATCTGATTATTACAAGTTAATATTTTTAAGAAACTTTTCCTATAATTTGAAAAGTTTCTGTTTTTAGTTTTCAAGCGGCGTAAAGCCGCGTATAAACGCTACTTTGCTTTGCAATAAAGTTCAATCCATTTTAGAAAATCTGGCTTGAACAGATTTTCTAAAATATTCCTCTTTTTTCTTCCTTGCGAGCTTACTTACAACTGCTTCTTCATCTAAGCCCTAAAGTTCAATTCATTTTTTTCAGCAAGATTGACTTGATGAAAAAATATTCCATTTGTTAATAAAAATACTTGTTGTGTTGCGTAAAAATAAAATTTACCTAATTAATAACTAAGACGATACGATAACGCTTTGCGTTCTGTAACAATCAAAACAAACAAATACAGAAATTAGACCGCAATCTGCAATTATATTTTCATCATCTACACTATCCAATTGCCCATAAAAAGACATCATTTTATTGCATTCTGGGCATAATGGATATTCAGATTCAGAAATAAAATCTGGTTTTCCACCTATTTTGTTTCTAAAACCAATATTTGACTCTGCATATTTAAATGGCTTTTTATTTTCATCCATTCGTTTTAAAAATATTTCTGGAAGTTCTTTCATTTTTCTCCAAAAGCGCCCCAGTGCGGGCGTCCACATAACAAATATTTCCCAATATCCGCAGTAAAACAGCTTACACCGCAAAAAATATCAGTGTAAACCGCCCCGTAAATATTGTAAGTCGTATAATAGCAAGATTTTATGTTTTTGTCTCAATATCTTACACAGATACATGTAAAATAAAGCAGTCCGACAACTCCAAATGCATTGCAGTCAGTATCAAACCGTACAGTTTCGTTCATCAAAACCATACGTTTTCGCTCATCGAGAACGTACGGTTCATGAGAACGAGAACGTACGTTTTCGATGATGTAGAACGTACAGTTCATCTGGACAGAAACGCCTGAAACCATCCATAAAAACCTTACGTTTTCACGCATCAAGAACGACAGGTTCATATCATCGAAAACATATCTTCAAAAAAACATATAAAATTTGACTTATCAAGTCTTACACCTTAAAATAAATTTACAGCTTAAGATACAGGAGGAAACAATGTTTATCAGATTACGCAGGCTCATGGCAACAAAATCAGTAGTAGCAATTGCATTATTGTTTGCTATAAATATTGCAACCGTTTTTGCAGTACCGACAACAACAATGACATTAAACGGACTCACAATAGACGTTCCTTCTGATTTGGTCGGAATAATAGAACAGAACAGGGCACAAATTGAACAAGCCCTGCAGAATAACAACGTCACACAGGCACAGATAACTTCGGTACAGACAGCCATTCTCGATGCATACTCAAAACTTGACGTTGGAAATCCTTATACAACATCAACAAAAGGCATTGACGACTTCATGGAAGTCTTAAAGGACGTATTTCCTAACACCCAGATGCAACAGAACGTTTGGGCAGATTCCCTCATTTCCTACAATAAATTCGGAGACAATCAAGGAAAAGATGTAAAATACAAAAAAGTCGGAG
>CAMVEQ010000008.1:0-46611 GCA_947166545.1 uncultured Treponema sp.
ATTATATCGCAACTTATAGTTTAAAAACGACTTGCTGAATTGTCAATTTATTTTTGTGAATTTATTTTTTCTGCAAAAGCCTTTTTCAGTAAAATTGGTACAAGCATTGACGAGGTTATTATCAGCAGGATTACAGCTGTAAAATACTGAGAATCTATTAATCCGCTTGAAAGTCCCTTTGTTGCAACAATCAAAGCTACCTCGCCGCGAACCATCATTCCTAAGCCAATCTGATAACTTTCTTTCCAAGAAAAACCTAAAGCTTTAGATATTCCACCACAGCCGATGATTTTTGAAATACAGCCGACAATTACAAAAGCGATGGCAAAGAATAAGATTTCAAGCGTCATGCCGGATAAGTCGGTTTTTAATCCTATGCTTGCAAAGAAGATTGGACCAAACAGCATGTAGGAGTTTATGTCCATCTTTCTTGAGATGTAAGAAGATTCTTTTGTAGAACACAAGATTACACCAGCAATATATGCACCTGTAATGTCTGCAACGTTAAAGAATTTCTGTGCTATGTATGCAAAAGAAAATGCAAGGGCAAGACCTACGATTGGAATTCTTCTTGTGTGGTCATAGCGTTTTGCAAATACTTTGAATATCTTATGAAAGATGAATCCTGCAAGGCTTGCGAATACAAAGAATAATAATGTCTGTAAGATTACTGCGGAAGTTTTTGAAGAAGGGTCTTTAAATCCTATTACTACAGTAAGAACGATAATTCCTATTACGTCATCAATGATTGCGGCACTTGTTACTGTTGTTCCGACAAAGCTTGAAAGTTTGCCGAGTTCTTTTAATGTCTGGACTGTGATGCTTACGGATGTAGCTGTAAGGATTGTTCCTATGTACAATGCCTTGTAAAATTTTTCTGTGCCAATCTTATCATAGCCGTAGAAACTCATGAACAAAAATGTTCCGCATACAAGTGGAACGAATACGCCTGCACAGGCAATAAGTGTTGCTTTTACACCGCTCTTTTTAAGCTCATGTATGTTTGTTCCAAGTCCTGCGTTGAACATGAGCATTATTACTCCAATTTCTGCCATGCCAGAAAGGAACTCTGAACTTTTTACCCAGCCAAGTATGCTTGGACCAATAAGAAGTCCTGCAATAATTTCTCCTGCAACCTGTGGTGCGTGAAGTTTTCTGGCTATAAGTCCGAATAATTTTGCAAAAATAATGATAATGGCAAGCTGCCTAAGAATTTCAATGGTATTCATATTCAAACTAATATATAGACTTTGCAAAAGATTATCAATATCTGCATGAAAGTGTATTAAATTACAAAAAAGGCTGTCTTTTTCAAGACAGCCTTCTGTTTTAGGTTTGTTGTAAAAACTTTTGTAGCAAAAACTTTATTTCTTTGAGTTCCAGTATGCAGCATTCCAGCGAAGTTCGTTGCGGAACTGTGGAATTGTAGTTGAGTTGTCAATTACTGCACATTCTACGCCAACCATTTCACACCAGTCACGAAGCATTTCTGTAGAAATGATGTTGCTGAATGCTGTGTGGTGTCCGCCACCTGCAAGAATCCAAGCTTCTGCAGAAGTCTGCAAGTTTGGATATGGCTTCCAGAGCATGCGTGCAACAGGCAGTTTTGGAAGTGGAGCTTCTGGAGGAATAACGTTGATTTCATTTACTACACAGCGGAAGCGGTTGCCCATATCAACAACTGCTGCTACAAGTCCGTCGCCTTCAATTGCATTGAATACTAAGCGTGCAGGATCTTCCTTGCCGCCAATTCCCAGTGGATGTACTTCAATCTTTGGCTTTGAAACTGCAATTTCTGGGTCAACTTCAAGCATGTGGCTTCCCATGTTTGCTTCTTTGCCCTGTACGAGATTGTATGTGTAGTCTTCCATGAAGGCATTGCCTTTTCCCTTTGTTACAAGACCAGCTGTCATTGCTTTGAATGTGCGTACAAAACAAGATGTTTTCCAGTCACCTTCTGCACCGAATCCGTAGCCGTCTGCAAGAAGTCTCTGGATTGCAAGACCAGGAAGCTGTTTCATTCCATGCAAATCCTGGAAGTTTGTACACAGTGCCTTACCATCATTGTCTTTAAGGAAGCGGCGGAGTGCAATTTCAATTTTTGCCTGTTCTTTAATGTGGCTGATTGTAAAGTCCTTGTCATTGCCAAGTACAATTTCGTAAGTCTGATTGTACTCGTCATACAGTGCGTCTATGTCTGCCTGAGAAACGTCATTCATGTATGCAACAAGGTCACCAATTCCGTAATATGGAACTGACCAGCCGAACTTTATCATTGCTTCTACTTTGTCGCCGTCTGTAACAGCAACTTCACGCATGTTATCGCCAAAGCGGAGACAGCGGAGTGTCTTTCCATCTGCTACAGCACGTGCAACACGCATCCAGTCTGCAATTCTTTTCTGTGTAGTTTTATTGTTCCAGTGTCCAACAATAACCTTGCGTGGAAGATCCATGCGGCTTGTAATAAAGCCGAACTCGCGGTCTCCGTGTGCACTCTGGTTCAAGTTCATAAAGTCCATGTCCATTGTGGCGTAAGGAATTTCTACGTTGAACTGAGTGTTCAGTTGGAGCAAAGGCTTTTTGTATGCATTGAGACCTGCAATCCACATCTTTGCTGGGCTGAAGGTGTGCATCCAGCAGATTACGCCAGCACACTTGTCATCAGCATTTGCCTGTTCAAGAGTTTTGTGGATTGATTCTGGAGTAAGAAGAGTTTCTTTCCATACCAGTTTGCAAGGCAAGCCTGCTTCCTTATTCAAAGAGTCTACGATTTCCTTTGAATTCTTTGCAACCTGCTTTAATGTTTCCTCTCCGTAGAGATCCTGACTGCCAGTAATGAACCAAAATTCATATTCTGCCAAATTCATATATTCCTCCTTATAATAAAAACTATTTTATGCTGCTATTTAGCGTTTACCTTAAATCTCATTACATTCCATGAAACAGGTTTTAAATTAACTTTGTAAGTACTGTTGCTTCTTTCTACGAGTTTTGCTGCAACAGGCTTTACTGTGTCTGGATGTTCAAGTGAATTCTTTGCATTTAAATCCAAACCTGTAAGTTCTGTTCTGTAAAACATTTTTGTGTTTTCAAATGAAAACAAGTCAATTTCCGTTTCTGCGGTTTCTGTCTTGCTTGAATTCAATGCGAACACTGTTACTTCTTCTTTTTCTTCATTATATATAGAAGAAAAAATTACAGCTGGTACTTCGCCATATTTTGCAGTTATTTTCTTTTCTGTTTTTACGATTGGTGTCAGCACTGTACCGCGTCCAAATATAGAAACGTCTTGGAACGGATAGTATATGCTCTGTTTGAATACTCCCTTTCCAGGTTCTGTAAAGATTGGTGCTATTACATTTACCAGCTGGGCAAGACATGCTATGCGTACTCTGTCAGCATGGTTCAAAAGTGTAATTGCCATGCCCCCAAAAACAAGAGCATCAAGAAGTGAATAATTATCTTCAAGAATTCTTGGTGCTTCCTGCCAAGGATGTGGTTCCTGCTTTTCCTGATACCATACGTTCCATTCGTCAAATGAAAGGTACATTGTTTTGTTACTTCGTTTTAATGCTTTTACATAGTCACAAGTTGCAGTACATGTTTTGATAAATTGATCCATGTCATAGAAAGATGCAAGGAAATCATCATCATTACCGTAATTTTCAAAATAACGGTGAATGGACATGTAATCTGTTATGTCGTAGGTGTGTTCAAGAACAATCCTGTCCCATTCTGGATATGTCGGCATTGAAGTTGTAGAACTTCCGCAGACAACTACTTTTATGGAATCATCTGTCCATTTCATTATCTTAGCGGCTTCAAGTGCTTTTTTGCCATAATCATTTGCATTCAAGTGGCATATTTGCCACGGTCCATCCATTTCATTTCCGATGCACCAGTATTTGATGTTGTAAGGCTCTTTGTGTCCGTTTTTTGTCCGTAAATCGCTCCAATAAGTTCCACCAGGAAAGTTACAGTATTCTACTATGTCTCCTGCATCCTGTGGAGTTCCTGTTCCCATGTTTACAGCACCAAGAATCTGAGTTCCGGATTTTTTTGTCCAGTCATAAAAATCATCAATGCCAATTTGATTTGTTTCGATTGTATGCCATGCACGGTCTAGTCGGACAGGTCTTTTTTCTCTTGGTCCAATGCCATCTTTCCAGTTGTAGCCAGAAAGAAAGTTTCCACCTGGGTAACGTACGAGAGAAACATTTAAATTTTTTACTAAATCTATGACATCTTTACGGAAACCCTGCTCATCTGCCAATGGATGCTCTGGTTCATAAATGCCTGTATATACAGCTCTTCCAAGATGTTCGATGAAAGAACTGAAAAGATTATCATCGACTTTGCCTTTTATAAAATCTTTTACGAGTGTTACTTTTGTATTCATTTTCAGCTCCTTATTTTACTGCCATTTATTTTTTCCCGGATAGGGGCATGTAGCAGATATCATTCTTGCTCTGTATGCAATGTATGAGCCACATTCAGAGCAGAGGATTTCAGCCTGTAAAGAACTGCATGTACTGCATGTTTCAATCCGTTTTCTGTAAATGTTTTCTGGGGTTGTTACACCAGGCACATATTCCATGTTTGCAATGTCTTTTTCAATTCTGTCCTTTGTGATTTGAGACTGTAGCTTTCTTATTTCACATTCAGGACAGAATTTTTTTTGATTATCATCATGCATAAACTGTAACTGATACAACAGAATGTGCAGGTACATTTACTGAAACAGTCTGTTTGTCAATTATCTTTGCTTCCTGTGTTTTTTCAACAACAGCATCTCCTTTTTCAAAAGTATTGATGCTGTTCATCTTTTCTCCGTTGATTATTGTTGCTTTTACGCTGTCCAAAGTTCCCGTGAGGTTTGCAAAGCCAACTTCAACTTCTTTTGACACATCAACATCAGGATTTACTATTGTAACAAGATATCTCATCTTGCCAGACTTATCATCTTTCTTCTCTGATGCAGAAACACTTAAGCCTGGAACAACAATGTTCTTGTCAAAAATGCCAGCACTCTGACTTGCAAATGTTGTTTCCAGGAGCTGTGCATCCTGATGTCCTTTGTACATGTGGAATACATGCCATGTAGGTGTAAGGACAATCTTGTCTCCTTCTGTAAGGACTGGAGCCTGTAGAACATTTACAGCTTGTGCAATATTTGCAATGCGTACACGGTCTGAGTGATTATTGAAGATATTTAAGTGAATTCCTGCAACAACGGCATCACATACGGAATTCTGCTGGTACAGGAAGCCTGGATTTGTGCCTGGTTCTACTTCAAACCAGTTACCCCATTCATCAACAACAAGTGCAACTCTCTTTTCTGGATCATACTTGTCCATGATTTCACCATGACGGCGTACAAGTTCATCCATGCGGAATGCATTTTTTACAATCCTGTACCAGCCTTCTTTGTCAAAGCCAGTAGATGATTTTTTGTCAGCCCATGAATATTCAAATGTGTAGTTGTGCAGGGAAAGGCCGTCCATAAACTTTCCTGCTGTACTCATAAGAACTTCTGTCCAGTTGTAGTCGTCTACGTTTGGACCGCCTGCAATTTTAAAGATTTTATCGTTACCGTACTGACGGACATAGGTCTGATATCTTCTATATAAGTCTGCATAGAATTCTGGGCGCATGTTTCCACCGCAGCCCCAGTTTTCATTACCAATGCCGAACAAAGGCAATTTCCATGCATCAGGATGTCCGTTCTGTGCTCTAAGGCGAGCCATAGGACTTTCACCACTGAATGTTATGTATTCTACCCATTCATCCATTTCCTGCACTGAACCACTACCTACGTTTCCGCAGATATAAGGCTTACAGCCCAGTTCATCACACAACCCCATGAATTCATGTGTACCGAAGCTGTTGTCTTCTACAACTCCACCCCAGTGTGTGTTAATCATTCTTTTTCGGTTTTCTTTCGGACCAATGCCGTCTTTCCAGTGGTATTCATCTGCAAAGCATCCGCCCGGCCAGCGAAGGTTTGGAATGTCTATATTTTTAAATGCTTCTACAACAGCTTTATTGTAACCGTTGATGTTTGGGATAGGAGAATCTTTTCCTACCCAGAATCCTCCGTAAATACATCTTCCTAAATGTTCTGAAAAATGTCCGTAAATGTCGCGGCTTATAACTGATTTTTTATTGTTTGTATCAACAATAATTGTTTGTTTCATAAAAAAACCTCTTGTTTGACTGTCTAAAAGACAGTATATCACGAGTTTTTTATATTTACAACAAAAATATTTGATAAATATCTAAAATAATTGTTATTAATTACACGCCCTTAAAAGCGTACAATTTTTAGGAATTCTGCAATTTACTCATCAAAATATGATCTGAGAATAATTCCCTGATCATAATTTCCGAATCCTTTTCCAAAGATATTCATTCCTCCCATGTGCTCGGCAGTTTCTTTTACGCCAAGTCGGACACGTATAGAATGATGTTCTGCAATGTTGAGGTCACTAAGTTTTACATCTGAGATTTTTACACCGTCAACAAAACTGCCTTCGTTTGTTACAGAAAAGTTTTTTAATAAGCCGTACTGAGAACCTTCAAGTTTCCACCACATAGGGGTGTATTTTCCACGCTTGTCGCCAAAGTCACCAGGAGACATCCATGTACCGATTTCAGTTTTGTTAATCCATACCGTAATGTCCGACGGCCATACAGAATTTGTTCCAGGTGTTTCGGAAGACAGCTCTGCAGTAAGTTCCAGTTTTGTTAATTTTTTCTGATCGTACATTGTATTATTTGGGAACTTGTATTCTACGCTTCCGCTTCCGAACCACAGCAGGCCTGCCTTCATTCTTTCTGGATTAAGGAAGGAATCCTGTGTGTCCAAAAATCCAATGATGCGTTCTGTAGAACAGAGGCCGCATGGTGCGGTTACATTACAATCAGTAAAAATGCCGATAGGCATTTCTATTTCTATATAATTTCTTTCTGTGTTCTGTTTTTCTGGAAACTGAATCAGAAGCTCTCTGAATGATGGTCTGCAAAGTTTCTGGTTTCCCTTCTTTGCACGGACAGCTTCTGTATTTATTAATCCCGCATTTTCAAGAATTGATATGTGCGTAGCAACAGTGGACTGTGGCAAACCTAAAGTATCTGCTATTTCATTTATGTTCATTGTTTGATTTCTTAAAATGTTGAGCATTTGAATTCTTGGCTCTGATGCTAAAGCCTTTAATTTTGCAATGTCTTCAAGAGGATTTATTATTAAAGTTGATTCTGTTCCTTCCATAGGTCTCCTTCCGTAATTCGATTATTATAACGTTCTTTATTGATATTGTCCATAAAAATTCGCTACGAAAAAAAAACCGGTCTACAACTAAATGTAAACCGGGGCGATAAAGGAGGTTAGTTTTATTTTTTTACATTACAACACAAAATCCTTGTAGCAGCAGTGGATAAAAGTGTTGGTAAAGAGCAATAATTCTTGCCTTCTAATTTAATAATGCATCATAATTTTATTATTGTCAAGAAAAATATCAATAAAAATTAATATATATCAAATATTTTCTTGACAAATGTTAAAAACTTGAACTATCATTAAGTTCATGAATATAACTGATATTACAGAACAAGATGAAAAAAGTCCTTTAATAATGCAGAGGGCAGATCCTTATGTTTATTATCATAAAGATGGATATTATTATTTTACTGCTTCTGCTCCTGAATATGACAGAATAGAACTTCGCAGGGCTTGGTCTGTAAAAGCTCTTGCTGATGCACAGCCTTTAACAATTTGGCGTAAACATGCACAAGGACCGATGAGCTGGCACATTTGGGCACCGGAATTGCATTACATAAATGGCAAGTGGTTCATTTATTTTGCTGCGGGGCAGTCGGAAGATCCATGGTACATCCGCACTTGGATTTTGGAAAACGATAGTCCTGATCCTTTTTGTGGCGAATGGAAAGAAAAAGGAATGCTTATTTCTGAATGGGATTCTTTTATGTTGGATACAACTGTATTTGAAAATGCAGGAAAATGGTATGCAGCGTGGGCTCAAAAATCAAAGGAACGTACAGAAAACTCCTGTCTGTATATTGCAGAAATGATTACTCCGTATACATTAAAACTTCCTCAGACACTTTTGACACGTCCAGAATATGACTGGGAATGCAGAGGTTTTAAAGTAAATGAGGGTCCTTCTGTATTAAAGCGGAACGGAAAGATATTTCTTACTTATTCTGCAAGTGCAACAGATTCTACATATTGCATGGGAATGCTGGTGGCCGATGAAAAAGCAGATTTACTGAATGCTTCCAGTTGGAAAAAAGAAAGCCTTCCTGTTTTTAGTACAGATGAGAAGGCTGGCATATATGGTCCTGGGCATAATAGTTTTACAACCAGTAGAGACGGCAAAGAAGATTATCTTATTTATCATGCCCGCCCCTATGCAGAAGTGGATCTTGCTTTTGCTCTGTATGATCCTAACCGCCATACTTGGGTAAAGCGCATTCGTTATGATAAGCGTGGTTACCCGATATTTAAGTAAACGGCTTTTCCATGCCTTAGATAATACAAATAGCATTTTATGTTCTGCAACGGGCAGTTAAGCATTTTGCTTATTGCCTGTGCATAGCATTTAAGCTGTTCTGTATAGGTTTCTGGCGTAATGACGGAATCAGTCTTGTAGTCAACTATTGTGTAGCCGTCTGCTGACTGATTTTTGAATACAAGGTCCATTGTTCCTTTTACAATCTTGTCCTTTTCCCTGCTTCTAAAATTATATTCCGTCTTTTTCCAGGTTGAGTTTATGGCTTCTTTTCCTAATTCTGAATTAATAAAGGTCTTTGCCATTTGTGAGCATATTCTTTCTACCGTTTCAATCTTTTCTTTTTTGTTTTCAAGAGCTGTAAGATATTTTGCAGGGAATGGGTTTTTTGTATTGTTAAAAAACTGTTCCATGTAAAAGTGTGCGACTGTTCCGAAGTCGTTAAAGCCAAACTTTTCATTTGAAGACAGTACTATTTCGTCAATTTCTTTGTATGGGGCAGGGGAGTCTGGCACTGCAATGCTGTCAGGACGTTTTTCAAGACTGCTAGGAAGAATGTATATGGACTCTGGAATGTCTGCATGTACAATCTTTGCATTTTCGTACAAGGTTTTTGCAGTATGTATGAGTTTTTCCTTTTCTTCTTTTGTATTAAGCCTTAAATGTGCAGTGGCAATTTCGTTTGACTGTTCTGTGTCAACAGCAGGTATTTCTTCCAGAGTGAAAGGCTTTTCTTTTGCAAACTCTTCATCCGAATAAAATACCATTACATTTGAAAGGGTTTGAAGAATTGTTTTTGGCGCGTTACATTCCTTGAAAGTGCCGTCATACACTCCTGTAACATACAGTTCTTTTTCTGGTCTGGTAAATGCAACATAGGTCAGACGCTTTAGTTCTGCATAAGCCATTGCCTTATTAAGATTTTGAGCTTTGTTGTAAAAATAGTTTACATTAGAGTCTGCAAAAGAAGGACATGGAGGTGTGTTGATTGAAAGACCGAATTCTTTAGAGCTGTAAACAGGACTTGCGTTTGAGTCATTAGGAAGCTGTTTGTGTGTTCCGCAGACAAATACTACAGGGAATTCAAGACCTTTACTTTTGTGTATGGTAAGAATGTGGATACCGTCTTCCTGTTCAAGAGGAATGTCCATGTTGTTGAGTTTTTCACTTTCATCTTGATACGTTCTAACGCTGTCTACAAAAGAAGCAAGGCTCATTGTCTGTTCTTCTGACTGTCTGGCAAGCTCAAAGATTTTATCGTAAATGCTTGCATACATTGTTACGGTCATGTTCCATGCAGTTTCATAGCGATAGCCTGCATCATACCACAAGTATGTTACCAGTTTTGTAAGGCTTTCTGTTTTTGCTTTTTCGCAAAGGTTTTGAAAAATCCTTTTTGCATGATAATATCGTGTTGCGGATGCAGGGGATAGTAAATCGTGTACTTCTGTTGCAAAAGGTTCTGACTGTTCTTCTTCAAAAAACTTTGCCATTACAGCATTTGTTTCTTCTATTGAAAGATTTACAAACGGAGAGCGTAGTACTGTCGAGTAGGAAAGTGAATCCGTCTTGTATGCACACAGTCTAAGCATTGCAAAAATGTCATTGCTTGGACCATCATTGAAAAATCCCGTAGTAACTTCGCAGTTGTATGGAATTCCTTCCTGCATGAGTATGCGTTCATATAAAGGCTGTAAATTATATGTTCTAAAAAGAATTGCAATGTCAGAAGCTTTGTAGGTTTTTAAAAGCTGTTTTATTTTTTTTGCAACCCATAAAGCTTCGGCTTCTTCACATTGCTGACTGTCGTAATCTTCATTTTTGCTCTTGTCGAAAAGGGCAATGTGGATTAGGGGGCTGGTGGCACTTAAAGTGCTGTCGGTCCCTTTTTTATTTGTAGACACTTTATGGTAAACCGCTTCGTATTCTGGAATGTCGCTTTGATTGTCAGTGTCCTTAAAGAATACGGAAGGCTGGTTTTGTTCTGCATTGTCTGGGTATGAAAAGCCCCCGAATATAGTATTAAACGCAAGAACAAGATTTTTTTCTGAGCGAAAGTTTTCTTCAAGTTCAAGATTTCCCTTCTGAAAGTCTTTGGAAAGTCCTCGGAATACTGAAACGTCAGCACCTCTAAAACGATAGATACTCTGCTTTTCGTCACCTACAAAAAATAACTTGTCAGGGCAAAGTTCTTGTACAGAAGGAATTCCTTTTTCCATTCTTTCAGGTTTTTCTGCAAGCATGAAAAGCAAGTCTCTTTGCATCATGTTGTTGTCCTGGAATTCATCAATCATGATTGCTTTGTATTTTTGCTTTTCAAGCTGGCGGATTTCTGGATGATCACGCAATATGCATTTTGCAAGTGAAGAAACATCTGCAAAAGAAAGAATGCCACTGCTTCGTTTTACATGAAGAATCTGCTCCTGAAATTCTTTTAGGAGCGGAGTAATTTCTTTTATGATGTAGTAGCCGTATACAAAGTTTGCAAGAGAGATGAGTATTGAAACTTTTTCCCTAAGGAAGTTTATCAGTTCTTTTATTTCATCACAACCTTTTGGTGTCGTAAGTTTGAGACTTGCTACAAGTTGTAATATTTTTATAAATTCTTCTAGGGCAGAACTGTCAGAACTTTCTATTATTTCATCTGTAAGAACTGGCAGTTCCGGGCGTTCTGCGGAAAGTGCCTGTGAAAGATTTGCTATGAACTTGGAGTTTTTATTTCCTTCAAAGTTTTCCAGTGCTGAATCCAGACTGTGAAGTGTGTCAAATGCTTTCGGGGCTTCTTTTTTCCAGGCAGAGATAATTTCTTTTTTCTGCCTTTCGTTATAGTGGTCAAAATCTATAGGTTCTGCCACGGTAGAGTTTTCAATTATTGGATTTACAAACAGTTCCTGTGCAATTTTAGAAAAGTCCTTTGTTTTGACAAGAGCTTTTATGGCAGGGTTGTCCCTGTGCTGTAAAATGAAAGGGAGTGCCATATTTTCCGCCCTTTCTCGAATGGCATCTTCATCCTGCGTAAAGTCTGGGCTTATTCCGTAAAAACGCGAGCCTTGTTTTGCAATTGATGCACAATAACTGTCAAGAGTTTTTATGCTCGCCTTGTAAAAATCTGCAACGTTTTCAGGTGCTTTTTCTTTTAATGCTTTGTATATTCTTCCGTACATTTCTACGGTTGCTTTTTTTGTAAAGGTCAGGGTAAGTATTTCTTCAACTTTGTATTTTTTATCTGTTACAAGATGAACGAACCTTTGTGAAAGAACGCTTGTCTTTCCTGAACCTGCACCTGCACTTACTACTGCGTTTATGTCTATGTCTATTGCTTTCTGCTGTGACTGTGTTGGCGTTTTCTTGCTCATGTTCCCCTCGCTACTGTTCCCTGCTGATGTTAAATGTCCTTCGGCATACACTTTTGTAAGTGCAGTTGCAGCACGTGTAAAAATCTTGTCTTTCTGAGTCTGTGCTAAAGTCGTTTGCTCTAAGTCTTTCGCAGTAAACAGAAATTAATTCCTGTACTCTTTTTTGAGTGGGCTCAAAATCTATGTCAGTGTCAAATCCTGTTACAGGAACAAGCTTTTCATCTGTTATGTTAAAGAATGCGCAGTTTTCAACTTTTTTCTGTCTGTTTTTTGGAGCATTTTCCATGAGGAAAAGATACATAGGCATTTGAAAATCGGGAATGTCTACATCTTCGCTTACATAGAATATGTCATTGTGAATTGCGCCTTTTGAGTTTTTAAAGTCAATGAGTATGTATTCTGCTTCCTGTGTGTCTTTTAAAAGGCAGTCAATTCTTCCTTTGCAGGTGCAATTGTTTTCTGTCATTTCATAAGTGTATGAAGATTCTGATTCTGCAACTTCATAGCCGTTAAACAGCTTTGAAAACTCATGTACGGTACTTAGCATTTTAGACAGAATGGCTTGCCTTGTGGTAATCATGAGCTGTTTTCCTAAATGGCTTAGGTTTTGTTTTTCAATTGCTTTGTCTATGCTTTCGCAAAGAATATCTTTATATTCTTCTGAAAGTCCTTCTTCTGTAGTCTGTAATTTTAAGTTTTTTTCTTTTAGGGAAGTGCAGTAAAATTCCAGTACGGAATGGTAAAGGTTGCCCATTGCAAAAGTATCCATAAGTTCAGCTTCATTATTTTGAGGCTGTATGTTTAAAAGCTTTTCAAACAGGTATCTTCTAGGGCAGTCGAAAAACTTTTTTAAGTCTGAATACGATACTGTTATTTCTTCCTTCTGATAAGGTTTGAAAATTTTATTTTCTGTCTTGTAAGAGGTTGTTGCACATTCCCCCTGTGAAATCTGCCAGGAATCAAATCCTTTGTCCTTGTCGTATTGGGTGCTGAAAAGTTCTTTTGGAAACTGTGCAATATTTCCGTTTGAGTTAGTTTTTTCCAAAAGCCAGTCTTTTTCGTTTGAATAAAAGTCTTGTTCACTGACTGCATTTTGTTCTGTAAGATAACTGTGGCAAAGTGAATATCCTTTAAATGTTTTTTCTGCAGCAGTAAAGAAAATGCCTTCTTGTGCAGAAAGATTATACAGCCGAATGAAAAGTTCAGAAACATCTGTGTCTTGTGTAAATCCGAGTTTTGCTCTTTTGTCGTCTCTTAAAAAAGAAAGCTGTTTATATAGAATTGAAAGAGAGGCTTGGCTTGAATCTACAATTGCCTGTACGCTGAAAGGAGCTGTTGCTGAAAGTCTGTACGGAAGAATTTGCACTCCAGTATTTGCATTCTGTGCCAAATACATTTTTTGAGAAAGACTGTTTGTAAAAAACTGGAACGGTGAATGTACTTTGCAGTCGGAAAATTCATTTTCTAAGTCTATGAGAATGCCAAGTTCCGTAATGCAGCGGCTTATTATGAGGTCACTCTGCTGTGAGCAAAGGCTCATGTCAAAAAACTTTTCCCTAAAAGAAAAATATTCTTCCCTTATTTTTGAAAAAGTTGCGGACTTTACAAAAGATTTAAGAGTTTTCTTTAGACTTTCATAGTATGTGCTTAGAAGTTCTTCCTGAGGTTGTGTGTTGAAAGCCTGTTCCCAAACATCAACAGTTTTTCCTTTGTAGGTGTATGAACAAAGGCAGTTGTTGTCCTGCCCGAATTTTATGAGATTTAAATTAAGTTCTTCTTCTTTCCACGGAAGGTCTTTGTTGAGCAAAAGTTTTTTTATGCTGTCAAAAGAAAAGTCTGTCTGCACGCATTGCTGGGCAAGGGTAAAAAAACTTCCTGCTCCAAAAGATGCAAGAGGCTGTCCGTTTTTTAATACAAAAGGAATTTCGTATAAAGAAAGTTCCCGTTCTATGTATGGGGTGTAGGTCTGTATGTCTGGAATGCTTAGAGACATGCAAGACCAGCTGATTTTTTTTTCATCATGCATTTTACGCAAGTACTGTGCTACACTGCGAATTTCTGCACGAGAGTTTTTATAAAAGCTTACAGAAGGATGTTCTTCTAAAGAATTTTCTGCACTGTCTTTAAGATGAATGAGCTGTATGTCTGGGCTTGATTCCAGTATTGGTTTGTATTCAAACCAGTCCATTAGAATTTCCGGGTAGAATATTATGTAGGTGTTTCCATTCGATTTAAATGGCGGTGTTTCCCATGCTGGATCAAAGCAGTTATGAGTTTCTAGAAAATCTTTGTAACAGTTGTATATTGTAAGTAAATCTTTATCTTCTTCATCTGGTGCAATATTTTTTTCTTCAAAATGTTTTTTCCACTGAAATAAAGAGGGGAGAAGTGTGGCTATACTGTCTGTAAAACTTTCGGCTTCGTGTGCATATTTTTCTGGAATGATGGAATGCAGGAAGGGGTTTTGAGAGTTTTGATTGATTAGGTGTGATGCAAAAATCTGTCTCATTGCAGAAGGGATTGACTGCTTGTCTTGCTGCTGACTTCTTATGGAAGAACCTTTAAAGTCGTCCCAGGCAATAAAGCGTTCCATTGCAACTGCGGAGGTGTCTGTTATTAACGTAGCCCTGTCTGCCCACATTTCTGCAGAAATCTGTGTTGGAAAAACAAAAATTGCATTTTGATTTTGTATGTACTTTTTTAATGCGTCTTCTATCTGTAAGTTTTTCATATTCAGCTCTATTTAATAGTACCAGTTCCAGACATATTCTTCAAGGCTAAAAGTCTGTTTACAAAATTTTGATTATGTGCTATATTTCTATACATAACAAAAACTTATAAATTTTTATAAACCCCTTTCTAGCAGTTAACCTACTTAGATTATTCAGACCTCCTAACTAGATTTAGCAAGATATCCTAGCTAGATTTAAATCATAATCTAGCTAGATTATGCACCCGATAGTGCAGTATGTTCTCGTTTGGTAGTTATAACTATATGGGGTGGTTAGTGTAGTTTTACAATTGAAAAAAGCTCTCAGCAGTGTTAGTATGAAAGTATGACTGGGTTAAAAATGAAAAGAAAATCTGTTAATCCTATATATTCTATGTGTGTGCAGCCGTCTTTTATTATTGGAACCAATAATGAGGACGGCTCGTTTAATTTTGCTCCTATAACCTGGATTAGTGTTACCCACGAAGAAGGTGACGGCTATCTTTTGGTTATAAGCATGTTTGGAACGAAAAGAACAAAGCAGAATGTTCTAAGGAGTGGTTTGTTCAGTGCGAATCTTGTAAGCACTGGAATGTTACCCCTTATGGATTATTTCGGTTCAAAGCATGCAAAGGAAGGAAAGAAGAATGATATAGTCTATGGTGTGAGTCGGGGGGCTGTTTTAGATGTTCCTACGTTAGACGAAAGTCCTTGGGTATATGAATGTGAAGTTTTTAAATCTGTAGAGACAGGAGATTCAACAACTTTTTTCTGTCGTATTAGAAACATTCAGATGGATGAGAGACTTTCACCTAAGGACATCTTCGACATAGATTTGACAGTGCTGGATCCTGTTGTTTATTCTGGCCGATATCATAGTCTTGGCAGAATGCTCGGCGAGATTGGAGATTTCTGTTAGTAACAAGCTGTAAAAAAAATCCATGTACATTTATAATGCACATGGATTTTTTTTGTCATTTCTGTGTCATCAAGATTTTGCAGACATTTCCGCTGCAAGCTCCTCTATTTTTTCCAAAGGAAGTTCAACTGCCTTTGCAATCTGTTCATGTGTAAGAACCTTCATTGCAAGTAGGTTTCGGGCATTTTCTATTTTGGTGGCTTCCTTTCCTTCTGCTAAAGCTTTTTCCCTAGCCTCTTCTATGCCAAGCATCAGTTCATTCCTGTAATCAACTTCTGCCCTGTCCATTGAAAGATGATATGCCCAAGCACGTTCTTCTTCCGTTACCGTTATTTCATTATATGCCTGCTCTGCCATTTCAAGCTCCTTGGTCATGCCGTTATGCTGTGCAAATCGGGAAAGTTCCGTTGACCCGACACCCTCTGATATAAATTTACACCAGAACACAGCCCTTTTCAAGTCTTCGGGAACAGCGTCCAGTGTAGCAAACTCCGGCACTTTAAGATTGTAAAACCTTATCTGTAGCCTGTCCGAAAATAGACTTCCGTTATCCAGTCTCATCATGGCACGGTGATGAAATTTACCATCATGAAAAGGGTCATAGTCGGTAAGGAAAATCTGGTAGACGTTCCTTGCCCTCTTGTAAAACTCTCCTTCGCGTATGCTGCCAGAATAAAGCTTGCTTGCATAATAAAGCGAGCGTAACCGCTGGTCGTCCTTCTGCGAGGTCAGCTGCAGTTCAATGTCTGCCCTCTGACCGCCGTCAAATACGCAGTTTACGTCCATTCTGGGCTTCTTTGTGCCGATAAGGTCGGGCAGTAATTCTGCATTTGTAACGGTAGCTTCTGTTACAGTTCTTCCTATTAAGTCACCGAGCAGGTTACGCAGACATGCACGCGATGCCTTTGTGTCTCGTGCAAGGAAAAGTTTGAAACCAACATCACACTTTATGGGAATGTGTCTGTTCTGAGCCTTTAGAAGTGCAACTTTGTCCAGAATGTCCTTACTGAACACTTTTTCTTCGCCGTCTCTTAGAAACGGGTATTTTGTATTTTTCATTATGAACCTCTTACTATTGTAATTGCACTAGAAGTTGCATTTTTGTACGAATTCTTGAAAAATTTTTTGAAATTTATGGTGAAATGTTTTTTCTTAAATTAACATTGTAATTAATTGCTTTCTGCAAGATATGGCATATAATAGAAGGTTATGAAACAGATATATCCGATAGGAAAGATGCTGCATGAATACCGTACTCGAAAAGGAATTTCTCAGGAACAGCTTTGCGGAGACATTCTTGCTGTGTCTACGCTGGCAAGAATTGAACGTGGAGAACGGCGACCTGATATAAAGACTGCGGAATACTTGTTTACTAAGCTCGGTCTTGCAACTCCTGTAGGGCTTGTTCCTATGACAGAAGAAGAATACGAACGTTTTTGCATTGAAGTGCAGATACGGCGAAAAATGGGAGAAGGGGTGTATGATGTAAAAGATCTTTTGGAAAGTTACAGAACTATTCCAAAAGAAATGGATGTTCTAGAAGAACAGTTCTATAAACTGCACTATGCCATATATGCAAATAAAAATGGACTCTTCAATTCTGAGAAATCACGAGAAATGTTTATAGAAGCTATGAAGCTTTCATTCAAAAGCTATGATATAAACATGGATTTAACAGGTCATATTCTTTCTGAGATAGAAATTATTATCTTAAATAACATTGCAGAAGAAACTTATTTGCTTGGTGAAAAGGAAAACGCTATAAAGCTGATGATGTTCTTGAAGGATTATTTAAAAAATCCATTATTTGAGAGTGAAATAAAAACAGCTCTCTATAGTATGATTGTGTTTAATCTTACAAATTGGATAGGTCTTGCAGGACAATACAAAGAAGCTCTTGAGCTTGCAGAAGAAGGAATTGAATTTGATACTACTCACGGAAGACTGAACTGCTTTCCTTTACATATATTCAATAAGGGCTACTGTCTTGCAATGATGGGTCGTAAGGAAGAAGGAAAAGAGTTTATAGACCTTGCATACAAGAATTTTGAAGTAATGGGAAAACATGATAAGGTTGTTCAGACTGCTTCTGAAGTAAACAGGCTGTTTGGCTTTGACTTTAAAGAAAATTGAAATTTGACAAAAATGCTCTGTTGTTTATTTTTCAATAGGTGTATGATTGCTCTCTATTATGGAGTTTGCAATGATTAAAAGACTTTTTCAAATTTTTACGTTGGTACTATCACTGGGATTTGCAACTTTATACATTGTAGGTTGCTCGACATCTGTTAGTGATGAAGAAACTTTGGAACATTTAGACGATGATGGGCGTTGTCTTTATGAATCAAGTTCAAATGCCACTACTACAAAAATATAGATTTAATATATCTATGCAAAATAATCTTTTTTGTGGCAAATATTTTCTTGTATTCTTGTTCTGTTTCGTGTCATTTCAAGGACTTTCGGCACAGACACAGCTGGAACGTTTGTGGCAGCTTGCCCGTGAAAAGAGCAATGCAGTAAAAAATGCATCTCTAGAAAGTCAGTATGCCCGAGATGCCTATAGATACAAAAATGTTTTATTTCCATGGTCTGTATCTACAGGCATTACATCTGGTTTTAACGACCTGTACAAGGAAACTGTCTGGTATACGTCGGATGCAACGGCGGATATAACCGTTACCAAACGACTGCCAGGCGGACTTGCCTTGTCTACATCTGTAGACTATGAAATGTCAAAAGACCTTGCCGACCCTTATCAGAAACCTTCCAAAACCAATACCGCATATACCCACATACCGTCAGCTTCCATAACACTGTCTCAAAGCCTGTGTCCGTTCTGGTTGCAGGGCTTAAAGAAAGACCCTGCAACTCTACAGTTGGCATACAACCTTGAACAAAAGGAACTTTCCAAAAAACTTCAGGAAAAGAATGTAATACAGGAAGTGACTTATAACTTTATACTGTTACGCCAAAATCAGCGGTTCATAGAATGTTCTGAAAAGAAAATAGCCCTGTATGACGAAAACATACGTGCCATGCAGGAAAGTGCCGCACAAGGCGAGATTACAGCTTACGAAGTGTGGAAATTGGGCGAAGAACGTTGGGAGTGTCGGCAGAATCTTGACGGTTATTACAGCAGCCGTCAGAATGCATATGAAACTTTATGTAGATACTGCGGTTCTGGATGTGTTGAAAAACTTATGGATGAACTGCCAGAAAGTGAAACAGCCCTGTATGAAGAACACCTTGATTCAAAAATACTTGAAAATGGTATGCAGCAGGTGCGCAACAACTACGCAATGCAAAGGCAGAGCGAAGCTCCCATACTCAGTCTAAAGGGAAACTTTTTTGAGTATACGAACCTTGAAAAGAAAGTTCCTTTTAACTATGTAAAGGAAAAGAATTATCTGGCATGGAGCTTTACGCTTGCTCTTGACTTTTCGGAACTAAGCCTGCATAAGAACAGGCTTCAGAAGAGCGGTCTTAAGAGCAGTCTTGAAAGCTATGCGAATCAGATTGCAGAAAACCGAAAACAGACAGAAACAAGAGAAAGACAGTATGACTATATGGTGGATTTATATGCTGAATCCCTACAAAAAGACAGCATGATTACAGATAATAGAAAGCAGTATGCCATAGACGTTGAAAAAATGTACAAATCTGGTGATTGTTCCTACTTGGACATGCTTTCTGCTCAGACTGATTACCAGTCAGCACTATGCAGGGTACAGAATGACAAAGATTTGCTGTGGTTTTACCAGTGGATGAAAACACAGAATGATTAAATGCATAAACTAAGGAGATAAACAAAATGGAAATGGATATTGAAAAGATTACCAAAAGGCTTGAGGAAGAAGGCTGTAGGATTCTTACGGAAGAAGAATTAAGACTAAAGGTGAACGGTGGATGGGGCAGTAGAAGTAGTTCGTCTAGCAGTTCCAGTTCTTCCAGCTCTTCATCAAGTCGCAGCAGTGGTTCTGGAAGTCATAGCGGTTCTAGTGGTAGCAGGAACTCTTCAAAGAATAGCTCTGGCAGCTCAAAGAAAAGCGGTTCTGCAGGAACGACAAAGACTTCTTTTGGTCAGAAGGTCTCAAACGTTGTAAACAGCATAAAGAGCTGGGCACAGGCCCATGCTCCTACGAATAAGATTGATAAAGGCTATGGAAGTTCCAGCAAAAACAACAATGATAATGTGGGCAGCTCACAGCAATATGCATCAGGTGCCACTTCATTGAAAAGTCGTGAAGTTGAGAATACAAATCATGCTGTTGCGAATGCAAGACCTGGAGATACCATAACACGTAGCAACGGTACGAAAGTTACTTTAACACAGGCAGATATAAACTATGCGAAAGCTCATGATACTACTCCTGTATCTTCATCGGCTTCATCTGCGGGTACTTCTGCAAATAGTATTCCTGCTAAGAATTATTCTAAGACTGGTTCAAAGAATTCTTCGAAAACTGCAAAGAAAGATAATGCTGTCTCTACAATAAAGAATGCTGTTAAAAATACTATTTCGACATATACGCATTCAGGAACATCAAGTGGACAATCTCAGGTAAATCTGGTTGATAAAGCTGTGAATTTTGTAAAGCAAAAAATTGGAATTAATAATGCAACCAGTCAAAGACCGTTAGAAAATATTGATGGCATTCAAGAAACGGATCTTTCAAAGATACTTCAGAACAAGTTTGAAGCAGTAAAAGGAAAACCTTATGGAGATAACGAAATATGGGGAGATGACGGAGTCGTATCAAAAGATTCCAGTCAGATGAACTGCATAGGATTTGTAACGTATGTTTACGGAAAGAAATGTATGTACGGTGTATCAAATTTTGACAAGTATGACGGCTTTAATGAACTGACTGATATTACAGATGTTTCACAGCTTCAGGTGGGGGACGTAATTTGCTGGGAAGGTATTGAAGTTGATGGAGACATAAACAATCACGCACAGATTTGGGCAGGGAACGGCATGGTGTGGGAAAGTTCTCGTTCAACGATGTATCCTAAATCATCTTGTGTCAGGTATGAAAGATGTGAAAGATCGGGTGCTGATTTTTATTACAATACGGATCTTGTTAAGCAAGACTCTGTAAATGTTAGGTTTTTCAGACCTTCAGCAGAAACTTTGGGGCTGTAACATGAATAAAATTTTAATACTTCCATTAATATTTTGTATACTTGTGATTACAGGCTGTACAAACAAGACTGAATTGTCCGAAAAACAGGTTGCAGAGTGTAGACAGGTAATAGAAAATTATTTTGCAGATCGTTCTGTAAACCTTTCTGATGGAGATTATTATCGTTATCTATCTATGGACATAATAAAAAAATATTGCCATGAGAAATTTGATGGTTACGGAAGTAAGGTATATCACATCTCGATAACAAAAGAAACTCCTGAATATGTATCTTGTGAGTATGATAAAAAAGCTTCAGAAGATGAAAATAACTATTGGGTAGATAGAATAGGGAGATGCAGTAAGTTTGAGTTTAGGTTTCATGTGATATGTATCGGAGAGGTTACTCAAAATGATGTTGAGTATTATGATGAGCCGAAAGTTTTTGATACAGTTTTCCTTATGCTTTTTGAACATGGGAAGCCGAAAATTGCAGAAGTCGGCTTTATAGACTTTGTATACGATAAAGATCTTCCAAGACTTTTGGAAAATCTTGGCTTGCAACAGTCTGCGAGGTAAGTCATGCCGTCATTTAAGAACAAAAAGCTCCGCCTGTATCATCAGGACAGCATGGTTTATACAAAAGAATTCCTGCTTCTGAAAGTGCCGCGTGAAGTAACCATAATGTTCTATACAATAGTGCTGCTGTTTCTTACGGCACTTGGCATTGTAATATTTGTCCGCATTGATGACGTAATAAAAGCTGGCGGAATTGTAAGGACAAAGGATAATGTTTCTGGAGTCCATAATGTCATTGCAGGAAAAATAACACAACTGTATTACAGTCCTGGAGCAATGGTTCGTAAAGGTGATCCATTGTATCTTATAGATTCTTCTGGATATGACGCTCAATTTAAAACCTTAAGTGCAGAAAAACAGAATCTTTCCACAAAACTTGACGGAATAAGACAGTTAAAAGAAAGTTTTGATGTTGGAAAAAATCTAGTAGAACCTTCTAATACGGAAGCTTATTCTCGTTTTGAATATTATCTGGATAAATACAGAGAGTTTGAGATACAGGAGCAGATCGCCTTGAAAAAATATCTGGCAGAAAAGAACCGTCCTGCATCTCTCAGACGGGAAAAAGCTGTTGAGATAGAACGGTTAAATCATGCTCATGCATTTACTGCTCTTGAAAGTTTGAAAAGTGAATTTGCAGAAAGACTGTTTACAGAAGAAAAGAGCCTTAGCCTTTCATTTAAGAAAAATGAGCAGGAACTTGCTAAGCTTGATAGTCAGTTTGCATATTTGTGCATAAAAGCTCCAATAGACGGCTATGTTCAGGAACTTTCATCTCTTAATACAGGGGACTATGTAGAAGCTGGAAAAACTGTCTTGAACATTGTTCCTGACAACGCAAGCAGTTATCGTGTAGAAATTCGCATTGCTCCTAAAGATATAGGAAAGATTCAGAAAGGAATGCTTGTAAAATTCCGTTTGACAGCATTTCCTTATTTTGAGTATCAGGGAGCAAACGGAACTATCACTTCTGTGGATCCTGACATACGAAGTGAAGACGGAAAGTCATATTACTACAGTGTATATGCAGATATAGACCGTACTTCCTTTTCTAACCGAAGGGGTGAATGTTATCCGATTAGGGCAGGTTTGGAAACTCATTCCAGAATTGTATTGCGTACAAGTACTATTCTGATGTTTGTTTTACGTCGTCTCGACTTTCTATACTGATTTTTTAGGGGAATTATATGAGTAAAATTGCAAAAGTTCTTCAGCATGATGAGACGGACTGTGCTGCGGCATGCATTGCCATAATCCTGCGGTATTATGGTAAAAATGTTCCATTAAGAAAGATCCGCAGGGAAGCAGGAACTGACACTCAGGGAACATCAGGTTACGGTTTGCAGTATGGGGCAAAGAAATTTGGACTTTCATGCAGGGGAATGTTTTCGCCAAACAAGATTTTGAAAACAGACGTTCCTCTTCCTGCTGTATTTCACCTGCTGAAAGGTACGGAACACTATGTTGTTGTGTATAAAATTAGAAAAAACAAAGTGTTCTTGAGTGACCCTGATTCTGGACTTTGCAGTATGAGCGTGGAGAAATTCAAGGAACTTTGGACTGGAATCTTTTTTATACTGTGTCCTCTCCCTGAATTCAGACACAGTTCTGAAAAAGATGGTGTATTGTTCCGTTATCTTCCGCTTTTAGCTCCATATAAAAAATCTGTTGTACAGGTGTTCTTTGCAAGCATAATTCTTTCTATGTTTGGAATTTTCATTTCATTCTATTTCCGTTTTTTGATAGACGAAGTTTTATATGCACAGATAAAGTCTACGCTAAATGTATGTTCTTTGTGCTATCTATTGGCAATTCTTTTTCAAACAGGACTTCTTTTCTGTCGAAGTCAGATAATTAGTTATCTTGGTGAAAAGATAGATGTTACTTTGCTTGGAGAATTTTTCAGTCATCTTCTACATCTTCCTATGAGTTTCTTTTCTTCAAGAAAGACAGGTGAAGTTCTTTCAAGAATTAATGATGCAGAGACAATCCGAAATGCGGTTTCTTCCGCAACTCTTTCTATATTCATGGATGCTTTTATGCTTGTGATAGGCGGTGCTTTTCTTGTTAAGATGGGTATGCAGCTTGTACCTGTTGCTGTTATTCCAGTAATGATTTCTTCTGTTATTGTATGGGCTTTTGCACGTCCTTTTAGACGGCTCATAAAGGAAAAGGCTTGCATTGAAGGTGAAAAGAACGCAAGCATGTATGAAAGTATCAACGGAATTGCAACAATAAAAGCTCTTACAGCTGAACCTGGAGCTTTTGATAGGGCAGAATCACGCTTTGTTGAATCTGCTGAAAAATCTTTAAGGCTTAATACTCTTGGAAATGTTCAGAATGCATTGGAAGGTATGGTATCTGGACTGGGAACTCTTGCTATGTATTGGGTTGGCAGTAACCTTATATTCAGCGGAAAGATAACTCTTGGACAGCTGATTTCTTTTGTTACGCTTTCGGGCTTCTTCCTTGACCCATTACGGAGACTGCTTACAATGCAAATGTACCTTCAGGAAGTTGCTGTGTCTGCAGAACGTCTTGCGGATATCATGGACGTTAAGGAAGAGGACGATGAGAGGGCAATGCATAAAGAAAATGCAAAATCTGTTATGGGAGACATAGAATTTAAAGATGTTTCTTTTTCTTATGGTACGAGGGGAAAAGCTTTGGATCATGTTTCGCTAAGGATTCCTGCTGGTAAGAAAGTTGCATTTGTAGGAACATCTGGTTCTGGTAAAACCACACTTCTAAAACTGCTTATGAAATTTTACAAGTGTGATGAGGGAAAAATATTGATAAATGGCAAGGATATTGAATGTTATTCAAATGATTCTTATAGGGAAAAGATTGGGTATGTTCCGCAGGAAAGTCTTTTGTTCAGCGGTACTGTAAGGGAAAACATTGCATGGGGATGTGACGGTGCAGATGATCGTAGGATTGAGATTTGTGCTTCAGCTGCTCAGGCTTCAGAATTTATAGAACGACTGCCTGATAAATATGACAGTTTCGTAGGAGAACAGGGGGCAACACTTTCTGGAGGAGAACGTCAACGGCTTGCTCTTGCTCGTGTATTCATGCACCGTCCTCAAATGCTGGTTATGGATGAAGCAACTGCAAGTTTGGATAGCATTTCAGAGCAGTCTATAATGAAGACTATTTACAAGGGAATTTCAAATCATACTGTAATTATGGTTGCACACAGGCTTTCTACTGTGCGTTTCTGCGATATTATTTATGTATTCAGTAAAGGACATTTGGTTGAACAGGGAAATCATGAGTTTCTGCTTTCCAAGAAAGGTGTATATGCTTCTCTTTGGACTGCACAGAATGGTGTTTCTTCCGTCAGTGGAAGCCAAAATAGGATTGCTGTGGGAAAATAGCTTTGAAAATATAATAACAAGGAGATAAACTTATGAAAACTATTGAAACTGACATTGAAAAGATGACAAAGAAACTGGAAGAAGAAGGCTGTCGGGTTCTTACGGAAGAAGAATTAAGACTAAGGGTAAACGGAGGATGGGGCAGTAGAAGTAGTTCGTCTAGCAGTTCCAGTTCTTCCAGCTCATCGTCGGGTCGGAGCAGTGGCTCTGGAAGTCATGGAGGTTCTGGTGGTAGCAGGAACTCTTCAAAGAATAGCTCTGGCAGCTCAAAGAAAAGCGGTTCTGCTGGAACGACAAAGACTTCTTTTAGCCAGAAGGTCTCAAACGTTGTAAACAGCATAAAGAGCTGGGCACAGGCTCATGCTCCTACAAACAAGATTGATAATGGCTATGGAAGTTCCAACAAAAACAATAATGACAGTATGACTAGTTCACAACAATATACAACTGGTGTTGATTCATCAAAAAGTCGGGAAGTAGAGAATACGAATCATGCAGTTGCAAATGCAAGACCTGGAGATACCATAACACGAAGTAACGGAACAAAAGTTACTTTGACACAGGCTGACATAAACTATGCAAAAGCCCATGATACTACACCTGTAACAACATCTGTTTCTGCCCAGGAAACTCAAAATCAAAAATTATCATGTACAAACGTAGGTAATAATAGAAATGCTACTGTTAGTTTTGATTATGCTCGGAAAAGTAGCACTGTAAAAATAGAAAGCGGTAGAAAAAAAAATGGAGTGTCTCAAAAGACTTTATATCTTGGTGAACGAAAAGCTTCCAATCAGAATCAAACTAATATACTAAAAGAAAATCAACCAGTCATAAAAAAAGAAAAACAAACTGATATTTCTAATCGTATTACTCTTAAAATAAATCCTGTTTATGATTATAAAGGAAAATTTGTTGGGTATGGCGATGCTGCACAGTGTGTCGCTGATGCAAGAGAGAAAGAAAGACCTTTTTACTTTCAGTTTGAAGGGAGAGCCAAAAAGAATGTTATAACAGAGTCGTATAACGATATAAAAAGGTCTATTGAAAACAATGATGGTAATTGGATAAAATTAGATTATGAACAATCTTTATTTCATCAAAACGAAATAGGAAACGTAGAAGAAAAATATATCTGCAAAGACGGTAGAGAAGCCGTATTTACGAGTGATTTTTCTCAGGACGGGTCTTATGAGCTTTATTTGGATCCTAAATATGCAGGAACTTATAATTATTGTAATCCATGTATGCCAACAAAAACTCCTTCGAATATCACGGAATGGATGTCTTTGTGTATAAAAGATATAGGGCATTTTGCACTAGATATGGTGCCTTATTTTGTAACAGGGTGCAGAAATGTAAGAGATGGTGCTGAAATAGTTGGAGTCAGTGACAAATGAAAATATGGAAGGTTGTAGCGGTAGTTTTGATTTTGCTTTTCTATATGATTTTTAAAACTTGCAAGCTTGTGACTATTATTCATTATGAGAATAAATATTTTCGATTCTACGAAAAGACAAAACTTATTCATGAAGATGTATATGGAGATGAAATGTTTATGTCATGGACTGATTTTCCGAAATGCATTATTAACTATTATTCAAAAACAAAAGAATTTAGCATAGATTATTTGGAAAATCTACGAATTTTGGACTCTGGACATAACGTTCTATACCAACAGGATTTATTTCCTCTGCCTAAAGATGAAAATCCTTTCTACAATGTAAATATTGGATTTTATATAAACTCATACCCTATTGATTATATTTTTGATAGGAATGAATATAGGAATTCAAAAACAAAAATGTACATTCTTGAATATGAGATTAATGGCGAAAAATACACAGAAGAACTATTGCGGTATGAAAAAAAAGGCTGGCTTACCAGAACATAAACTAAGATTTTTTTAGGTGGTATAATTCATGCCGTTATTATATAATTCTGTTCCTATATATTATAAAATTATTTTATAGGAGAATAATTAATGAAAAAGATTTTATTTACAATTACTTTATTAATGGTAAGCCTTGCAAAGATTGTGGCTTCACCTGCAGCAATTAATTTCGATAATCTTCCGAAAAATGACAAATTTGAAAGTCTGTTGCTGGATTTTGGAAATGCTTATGAAGCTATTAAGTTTCCTTATGTACAGTCTAAGGAATTTAATGTTGAACCTCCGTCTGTGGCAACGGAACTTGACGCTGCAAAAAAGTTGTATGAATTTTTAGGAAAGCAGAAAAAGTCAAACTATGACATGGAAGTATTAAAGCTGCTTACTATGCGTTGTCTGTATAACTTTGATGAAGTAAATTCATCTAAAATGGAAAAAGAATTTTCCAGAATAGATAAAAAGTTTTCTAAGAATGCAGAACATCACTGGGTTTACGGAAACTTTCTTGTTACGGCGGGTAAGGCAGTAGAAGGAATTAAGGAACTGGAAAAATATCTGGATATGAAAAATGGAATGATTAACTCCTTTTTCATTTATGATTATGCATACGCACAGCTTTTGGCTAACATGCCGTTGAATGCTTATTACACTATTACCAATGGTGGCAACATTCCCGGAGAAGAAATTGACAATGTTCAGCTTTTAAAGCTTATAAAGGATTTGGTAAAGGAAAGTTCTTCTTCTGAAACTTATACGGAAGGACAGGTTTGGAAAGTTTCTCAGAAAAAGGGCGATTGGAATTATATTTACAGCACTATGCTTGGCATTTCCATTCCATGTAAGAATAATTGGGGATTGAAATTGCAACCGTTTACTTCAAAAACACCTGCTATGTGCATTCTTAATCCCAATGATTTTTCTGTGGCTGGAAATAAAGTTGGTATTAGTATTATGGTGCTTGCCTATCCTGAATCTTTATACGAGGATTCTATCAAGCAGAAATATTTGAAAATGTTTAATAGTTCAGATATGTGTATAGTAAACATGAGTGATAATGATTTTGAAAGATATGAAATAGAAGATCTTTCAAGATACAATGATGTGCGTGGAGGAGCTCGTGGTTATCTTTATGTTTCAAAAATAGTTCCAAATAAATATGCAGGAGCTATGTGTGAACATTCTTTTGATTTGTCTACTGCTAAAAAAGATAACGATTCTGGTGAACCTTTTTATTTTAAGTATGAACCTGCTCAGAATCGCCTGAACGAGCCTGTAAACATCTTCATCCTTGTGGATTCCTGCAATGCTCTTGCTGATGAAACAGATAAACTTTTGAGAGATATGTTTGAAAGGGCTGTGTTTAAATAATAACTCTTCGGGAACCTCATTATTGTAGACTGGGCGGTTTGATTCCTGTATACTGCCAGATGTATTAAAACGTAATGAGGTAAAAAAATGAATTTAAGTCTTAATAGAATAATATCTAATCGTTCTGTGTTATCTCTGATAATATCACTTGTTGTTTATGCGATAGTTACGGCTATTGTAGTTAATAACAGCTCTGGAAGAATAAGCCGAAACCGCTATTGGAAAATAGAGATTCTTATGATTATAGGCAATTGTCTTTATTTACTTGGTATTCATGCTTTTATTTTAGCCTGTAGATTTTTTATTTTCTATGTTTCTATTGGTGTACTGATTCTTTTCTTACTTTCTTTTATAATTGGTTATATAGTTTTTGTATATAAGTATATGCAGCTGCAGGTTAGGCGTTATCAGGATATGGATTATTCTGGCTGGTATCTTATGTTGCAGTACATTCCATTACTGAATATTTATCTGATAATACTAAGGTTTATTAAGAAAAGAACTTCCTTGATAAATGAATTTGACGAATCAATTGATTATCTTCGCATCTTAAAAAAGACGGGCTTGTATCAGAAGATGAGTTTTATTGTAATGGAAGGTATGGATTTTTATATAAACAATATAAAATTTGAATGTAGAAAAAATAATGGCCACACACAGTATGAAGTTTCTGCAATAACCCTTGAAGAAGATAAAATGCTGAATGAGTATTGCAGGAAAAATCTAAAACAGACAGAAAATGCTTCTGGCTATATGAATAGCTATAAAATCTCTTTTCTTGATGAAGGAAACTTATTGGAAAAAATAAAAAAAGATTTAAATGCATTGATAATAAAAGAAGGTTTTGTTTTAGGTAACGAAACTGAATTTATGGTTCGTGATAATTATGGCCTGTATGAAATTATTTATGAAAATGCCTTTGCCAATAAAATAAGCTCGTATTCTGAGGTTGAAACCTTGGGCGACTATTCCTGCCAGACGTTGAATAAAGATCAGCTGCGTAAGCTGTTGCTGGAAAGTTGATAACTTTGTTTATGCCAGTGAAAATTTTCTTTACATTTTTAAGATTGGATTTATAATTAATATTATAATCTTTTTTATGATAAAGGAGTGAAAATAATGAAGAAGATTTTTGCTTTGGCATTGGCTGCCTGTGTAAGCATTGCAGGAGCTTTTGCATTCGATGTCGGTTCTATCCGTGGTTCCTGGATAGATGAACGCTATGATGCTAAATGGACCTTCAGTGCAAATCAGATTGATTTGTACATAGCAAGTACTGGTCAGCATGTATATACATTTACTGATGATAACATAGAAGCATTTAAGATCAACATGCAGACTGAAGGAGCTTCTATTTCTTTCAGATGTCCTGGAGCACGCCGCTACTATACTTTTACAAAGCCTGTAGAACTTACAACAGATTTGGATGTAAACATTAATCCAGACTGGACAGATCTTGATTACAGAACACGCTTTAAGTACGTTGAAGGTACAATGCAATAATTTTTAAGACTCAAGGCACTGTGGTTCTTGCTACAGTGCCTTTTTTATTATATTTTTAAATTATGTATTCTAAAAATAATGTTGCCCCGCAGCCTCCTATGGGCTGGAATTCTTACGATTATTACAATACAACCGTAAATGAAGAACAGGTTCGTGCCAATGCAGAATACATGGCACAGAATTTAAAAGAATATGGCTGGAATTACATTGTAGTTGACATCCAGTGGTCAGATCCTAATGCAGGAACCCGTACTGATGTGCAGTATGTTCCGTTTACACAGTTCTGCATAGATGAATATTCAAGGCAGATTCCTGCTCCAAATCGTTTTCCTTCAAGTAAAGACGGCAAGGGGTTTGCTCCTCTTGCAGAATATATTCACAGTCTGGGGCTTAAATTCGGCATTCATATAATGAGGGGCATCCCGAGGATATGTGCCCATAATCACACAAAGATTTTTGGCACGGATGTAACTGCAGACCAGATAGCCAATCCTTTCAGCATAAGCCGCTGGAACGGTGATATGTATGGAGTTGATTATACAAAAAAAGGTGCTCAGGAATATTATGACAGCGTATTTGCACTTTATGCCCAGTGGGGTGTAGACTTTGTAAAAGTTGATGACATCTGCAATACAAACATGTATCCGTCTAATCCTTATTCTGCAGAAAAAGAAATTGAAATGATAGCACGTGCCATTGAAAGATGTGGTAGACCTATGGTTCTTAGTCTTAGCCCTGGACCTGCTGTTATTGAAAAAGCCTGGCATCTGGAAAAATATGCAAACATGTGGCGCATTACTGATGATTTTTGGGATGACTGGACCTTGCTCAAGGCTATGTTTGAACGCTGTGAGGTTTGGCAGAAACATGTTGGCGGCGGAAACTGGCCTGACTGTGACATGCTCCCTTTAGGAAAGCTTGGTGAAGGCTGGGGCAAAGGTTCTTGGCAGACTCGTTTTACTCCTGAAGAACAGCGTTCCATGATGACTTTGTGGTGCATTTTCAGAAGTCCATTAATGATTGGTACAGATTTGCCACAGTTGGATGAAAATACTAAAGAGCTTCTTACAAATAGGGAAGTTCTTTGGGTGCAGCGTTTCGCCCGGGATGCATTTCAGGTGATGAGAAATGAAAAACAGTGTGTTTGGGCTAGTTATGGCGGAGGATGTCCGGCTTCTGGAATGCAGATATATGTAGCTTTGTTTAATCTTTCTGATGAAGATGATGATGTAAATGTACTGCTGTCGGAAATTGAAGGAATTCAGGCTCAGAATACCTATCAGGTACGCAATCTGTGGGAAAAGTCTGACCTGTTTCCTCTTGCTGGGGATACCCTTTTGAGCCTGAAGGTAAAAGCACATGATGCGGTTTTGTTAAAACTGAGTTGAGTTTTACTAAAACTTATTAAGTATACATGCACAGTTGCTATAATTACGTGAAATTGCTATACTTAGCGCATTATTTTATCTGAATAAAATTAATTATAAGAGGATGTATATGATTACACTTAAATTTGGTGGAACAAGTATGGGTTCTGCCCGTCGCATTCTGAACAGCGTTGATATTATGATCGGACGTGCCTCTGAGGATCGTATTTCTGTTGTTGTTAGTGCTGTGGCTGGAGTTTCTAATAAGCTTCAGGAGGCTATTGACGGGTGTGTTGCAGGCGGTTCTGCTGAAAATTATGTAACGCAGATTAAGAATATACATTACGACATTTGTTCAGAAATAAAGGCAAGTGTTGCTGAATTTGACAAAGAAAGTGTTGTTGCAAAAATAGACGGAACTCTTAAAGAGCTTGAAAAGCTTCTTTCTGGTCTTGTTTCTTTCGGAGAATGTCCAAAGAGCGTTCACTGCCGTATTATGGGAATGGGAGAACTTATGTGTGCTCCTATTGTAGAAGCTGTTCTTGCTGCTAAAAAGCAGAGCGTTCTTCTTCTTGATTCCCGTAAATTTATTTATACAACAGGCTCTCAGAAAGAGGGTGACCCTGATTATTCACGCTGTGCAGAAGCTTTTGCTCCATATAGAGAAGGTTCTGCAAATTCTGTACAGATTCTTTTGTTCCCAGGATTTATCTGCTCTTGGATTGGCGGTACTGGTGCAAAACCTGTAATGGGATTGCTTGGACGTAACGGCAGTGACTTTTCTGCTGCTGTAGTTGGTGCTTCTCTTGGTTCTAAAAAAGTAGAATTCTGGACAGATGTTGATGGAATTTATTCTGCTGATCCTCGCATTGTAAAAGATGCTGTTCTTGTTCAGGATATGAGCTATGAAGAAGCAATGGAACTTTCATTCTTTGGAAGTAAAGTTCTTCATCCAAAAACCCTTGCACCTCTTGCTGCAAAAAATATTGAAGCCTGGAGCTTGAACAGCCACAATCCTTCTGCCAGAGGAACCCGCATTGGTAAAGGTCCTTTTGAAAGCGAAAAGAAAGCTGGTCCTGTACGCGGCATAAGCTGTCTTAAAGACTGTGCAATGGTTTCTGTAAGCGGTTCTGGCATGAAGGGCCGCAAAGGCATGGCTACACGCATTTTCTCTGCTGTAAGTAATGCTGGCATTTCCATTCTGCTTATTACTCAGTCTTCTTCTGAATATACTCTTTCCTTCTGTGTACGCAAGGAATTTGCAAATCGTGTTCAGGATGTTCTTAAAAGTGAATTTGCTCTTGAAATTGCAGGTAAACTTGTAAATCAGATTGATGTACGCCCTGACTGTGCTATTGTTTCTATCATTGGCGATGCAATGAAGGAAAAACGTGGTGTTGCAGGTACTTTCTTTAATGCAATTGCTACTCGTGACATTAACATTATGGCTATTGCACAGGGTGCTGGTGAGCGTTCAATTTCTGCTGTAATTAATGCTGCTGACGGTGATACTGCTGTACGCATTGTTCATAAATTCTTCTTTAATACTGTTCAGACAATTCAGGTTTATGCATTCGGTGCAGGAACTATTGGCGGAACAATGCTTGATCAGATTTACGAACAGCAGAAGTCTCTTCTTGCACAGGGAATTGATATTCGCGTAATGGCAATTGCAAACATTGACGGTATGATTTTCAATGCTCATGGAATTGACTTGAAAGACTGGCGTGAACAGGTTAAGAAAGACGGAGAAAAGACAGACCTTGACCACATTCTTGAGTTTGTCCGCTATACAAAGCCTCTTAATCCTATATTTGTTGACTGTACTGCAAGCTACGATTTGCCAGAACGTTATATAGACATTCTTAAAGCTGGCATGAACATTGCAACTCCTAACAAGCGTGCAAACTCTATGAGCATGGATTTTTACCGCAAGTTGCGTGAGACTGCAAATGAAATGCATGTACGCTTCCTTTATGAAACAAACGTTGGTGCTGGACTTCCTATTATTGATACTCTTCAGAACTTGTTTAAGTCTGGTGACCGCCTTACAGCCTTTAATGGAATTATGTCTGGTTCTCTCAGTTACATTTTTGGACGCCTTGATGAAGGTGCTAAGTTTAGTGAAGCTGTTCTTCAGGCAAAGGAACTTCGCTATACAGAGCCAGATCCTCGCGATGACCTTAAGGGAACAGACGTTGCACGTAAGGCTTTGATTATTGCCCGTGAAGCTGGAATGGATATAGAAATTGAAGACATTCAGATGAATTCTATCTTCCCAGAAGGATTCAGTCTTGAAGGTTCTACAGAAGAGTTCCTTAAGAAACTGCCAGAACTTGATGATTATTTTGATAAGAAAATGGCAGCTCTTAAAAAAGAAAATAAAGTACTCCGCATGGGTGCAAGCATTAAAGACGGAAAAGTCAGCGTAGGAATGCTTGAAGTAGGACCTGAAGATCCATTGTACGGTGTACGCGGTGGAGAAAATGCCTTTGTATTTACAACAGCACGTTACACTCCAATTCCTTTGACTGTTCGCGGTTATGGTGCTGGTGCTGGTGTTACAGCTGCTGGCGTATTTGGCGACATTCTGCGTACTGTAAGCTGGAATATGTCCAGTTTCTAAAATTAGGTAGGTGCTAATTGGTTGTAGTTCTTAAGAAAGATATTTCTGAAAACCAGAAGAACGGCATACGAGACTTTCTTGTTCAGAAGAATTTTAAGGTGAATGAGATTGTCGGAGAAGAAGACACTGTTATTGCCGCTGTCGGCAGACATTCTGTTGACAAGGTTGAAGTTGAAGCTCTTCCTGGTGTGTATGCCGTAATTCCTATTAGTAAACCATATAAGCTTGCAAGCCGTGAGTTTAAAAGGGAAAATACTATTGTAGAAGTGCCTAACAGGCGTGGACAGAAAATCCGCATTGGAGGAAACAGGGTTGTTGCAATTGCTGGTCCTCGTGCAGTAGAAAGCCGTGAGCAGATTATGGAAACGGCTGCGGCTGTTGCTGCAAGCGGTGCTGTCATGCTTAGAGGCGGTGCTTACGAGCCTAATTCTTCTCCTTATAAATTTCAGGGGCTTGGCGAACAGGCTTTGAAATATCTGAAAGAAGCTGGCGACAAATATGGTCTTCCGATTGTAACGGAAATTCTTTCTCCTGAACTTATTCCTGTAATGCAGGATTATGTTGATGTGTACCAGATTGGAGCACGCAACATGCAGGATTTTAATCTGCTTAAAAAAGTGGGTGCTACAGGAAAGCCTGTTATTTTGCGCCGAAGTCATTCTGCAACTCTTGAAGAACTGCTTATGTCGGCAGAATATCTGCTTTCCTCTGGCACTGATAATGTCATTCTTTGTGAACGAGGAATAAGGACTTTTGAGCCTTCTACGCGTAATACTTTGGATTTGTCGGCTGTACCTATGCTTAGGGCTCTTACACATCTTCCGATTATTGTAGACCCAAGTCATTCGCTTTCTGTTCGTGACAGTGTAAGTTCTATGGGACTTGCGGCAATTGCATCTGGTGCAGACGGATTGATGCTTGAAGTACACAGCCATCCGGAGAAGGCTTTGGTTGATGGTGCTTCTTCAATGATGCCTGCACAGTTTGATAAGATGATGCATGATATAGAAGCTCTTGCACCTGTAATGGGGAAGGCCGTTGCTCATATCCGCGAGGAAAAACGCGAGAAAGTTGTTTGCGCCTATAGTGGAAAACGCGGTGCGTATGCAGAACAGGCTATAAGCAGATATTTTGACGCTGCTGATGTTGAAGCAGTTGCTGTTGATTCTTTCAGTGAAATTTTCCAGAGCGTTACAGACTGTAAAGTTGATTACGGAATGGTGCCTATAGAAAACAGTCTTGCAGGGTCTGTGTACCAGAACTATGATAATTTCAGCCGCTTTGAGGATGTTACCATTGTTGGTGCTGTTACCTTGAATATCCGACATTCGCTACTTGGTGTAAAAGGTGCAACTCTTGACGACATAAAGACTGTGTATTCTCATCCTCAGGGATTCGGTCAATGTAAGAAATTCTTAGATAAATACAAGGAATGGGCACAGATAGATGCTGTTTCTACGGCAACGGCTGCTGAGTCTGTAAGTAAAGCTGGCGACAAGTCTAATGCTGCCATTGCAAGTACGGTAAATGCTTCTTTGTATAATCTTGATATTCTTGCCGAAGACATTGAAAATGACCCTAGCAACTTTACTCGCTTTGTTGTAATTCAGTCTACGGCAATTGCGGGAACAAAATTAAAAGAGCTTAACATTAAGCCGAATATGGCAAGCTTTATCATTAAGACAAAAAATGAACCTGGTGCTTTGTATAGAACGCTTGGGGTTTTTGAAAATTATAAGATAAATCTTACACGTCTTGAATCAAGACCTCTGGAAGGTCAACCGTGGAACTACTGGTTCTATGCGGATGCAGAGCTTTCTGGAATTCCTTGTGCGGGGCATGATGATATTATTGAGTATGTGCATAAAGTGACCGATGAGTTGAAAGATAATACCGAAGATGTACGTCTTTTGGGTATTTATCATGAAGACCGTCATTAATAAGGGAGGATTTTAATTATGGAAGAAAAGTATGTTTTGTCTGTTTTGGTAGAAAACCATGCAGGTGTATTGAGCCGTGTTTCTGGACTTTTTAGCCGCCGCGGATACAATATTGACTCTCTTACTGTATGTGAGACAGCTGAACCTGAGCGTTCAAGAATGACTATTGTCGTTCGTGGTGATGAATATATTCTTGAGCAGATTGAAAAGCAGCTTTCTAAGCTGGTAGAAGTAATTTCTATTGAGCATTGTAATCCATCAACTACAACTCAGCGTGAAATGGCTTTGATAAAGGTAAAGGCAGACGGTCCTAATCGTGCTGTTATTATTGAAACCTGTAATATTTTCAGAGCTCACATTGTTGATGTTGCAGAAGAATCCCTTATTGTTGAAGCTACAGGAAGCGAAGATAAAATTTCTTCTCTTATTCGCTTGCTTGAACCTTATGGCATTATGGAATTGTTGAAATCTGGTCTGACGGCAATGGACCGCGGTTCAAAGATAATGAAATAAAAATGCTTTAGGAACTTTTTGCAGTTCTTAAAGTTTGACCCATTTATCATCAAAAATTTGCCAGCTGTTATATTCAATAACTGCGCGTGCTTTTCTGAATATACGCAGCTGCAAAGGAAAAGCGTCTGAATTAATTTCAGGCGCTTTTTTTATTGGCTGTTTAGTCGTAGCAAAAATTATTTTCATATCATTTTGCGTGCCGTCTGCATATTTTAATACGAACGGAAAATATATCTCGCAGTTTTCTGCTTTAGGTAAAAGAATGCTCGCACTTTCTATTTTTTTGTTTCCTGTACATTCTGTGTTTTTTTTCTCGTCATAAAATACAAACAGCGGATATTGTGGAAAAAGAAAGTTTTCTGGATGTTTATTATTATGTGTCTGTATAATATTTTTTTGCATTTGTGAAAGCAAAAATAGGGTATCTTTATGTGGTATATAGGCTGTCATAAAGGTAGTGTAGAATAAATCCTTAAAAAAGTGTAGTATTGCAGCATGAGTCGCAAATTGATTAAGGCATCATTTCTTACTTTTTTACTTGTGGTTACTGGATTTATTGTATATGTAACTTTTATTTCGATGTCAATGACTGGAACTGTTCTTGGCATGAACGGAGAAAACTTTATTGCACTGAACGCACAGTCTGCAAAAGCCAGAGTAACAAATCCAAATAAAAACTCTTCTTTGTATTATCAGTTTACTACAAATCAGCGTACTCATTTAATGAACCGCATTCAAAAAAATAATGGAGCTGCAATTCAGGCAACTGTGAAGATACTTGGAAAGCATAATGATTTTTCTGAGAAAAAGCCGTTTGAATTCGGTTTTTTGTATGATAAAGATGGAGAGATTGCGACTGGAAATAATTCTGTAAAAGGGGATTTTTCCAGAGTTTTAAATAAAGGTAATGATGCTGTAGCTGTTTCTATTTGCATTCCTGATACAAGTAATCTTCCAATTGGATTTTTTGTGCACGGAATGTTACCGTATGAACTTGCTGAAATCAGTTTTGTAGACATGAAGATTGGCTGGGATAAAAGCTCGGCAATTAATTTATATGCATTCGGTGTAAATGGCGGTGACATAACTGCTGTTTCTGACAGGGCTCTTGTTACGGCAGAAGGTGCAAAGCTTTTTTCTAAAGAAAATGATTTTCCTTTTCCAAAAATCGTGATTGGGTTAAAACCTGCACAGACAATTGGAACTCTTGAAAATCAGGATGCAATTAATTTTTATTACAGAAAAGAAAAATTTAAAGTACGACGTTCCTATTCTCAGAAGACTGTTACATTTCAACTTGCAGGAATGAAAAGCCCTTATAGTAAAATGGAATTTGCAGACCCTTCAGAAATTGTTTCGGCAATGCTTGTTGGAAATGAAAAAAGCCTAAATGCAGATAAAAGGGGCAGAGTGTATTACCCTTTAGTTACTGATTTAGGTATGATTGTTGATTGGCCACAGGACAAATGGCGTACTTCGGATTATGAACTTTTTGAATGGGAAGAAATTCCAAGCGTTCTGTTTTTCGATTTTAAGGATTATGAAGTGCAGAATGAGTTTCTTACAAGGCTTGCTTATTTTGTAGAAAAAGCTGGATATAAAGGCACTTTTGTCAGTGATGAGTTTATCCGCACTCATCACGGTTATAATGCTCATGACTATAAGGCAGATGATCTTGCTCGTTTTTTCTCGCAGGCGGTACTTACAGACTTTCATCTTAACAAGCGGGAACTTCTTCTTCGCGATATTTTAATAAAAAACGGTGTTATTATAGAAAAAAAAGACGGCACTTATGCAGAAGGAAAAGGTGCTGTAATTTCCATTTCACGCGAGTCTCCTGAAAATCTACGCTGGCAGTTTTTGGCACATGAAAGCTGGCATGGAATATTTTTTACAAACGAAGCTTTCCGTCATAAAGTTTCTATTATTTACAATGCATTTGATAATACAAGTCTTGAATTTATAAAGACTTTCTGGGAAACACAGAACGGACTTAACTATGACCGCTCAGATGATTATTTGATGCGTAATGAATTTATGGCATACATAATGCAGCAAAGATATTCATACATCGGAGAATATTTTGTTTCTCTTGCTAAGCGTTGGTCTGTACAACAAAATGAGCCTGAACTTGCAGCATATATCCGTGATACACAGGCATCTGCATTTGTTCAGGCTGGAAAAGAATTGAATGAGTATGCGTTTAATAATTTCGGTTTTGCGGCTGGCCGTGTGAATTTAATCTCTCGTTCAAATCGAGATTAAACACTTTTTCCGCACCCACTGTTGTTGGTGGTCCATGACCAGGCATGATTACAGTGCCATCAGTCTGTGAAAAGATTTTTTCTTTTATTTTGCTGATAAGCATTTTTTTAGAGTATTTACTTGAAGTTTCACCTATAATGCCAGAAGTAATGGCATCGCCAGTAAACAGAACATTCCCTATTTTAAATACAAGACTGTCTGCAGTATGACCAGGAACTGACAGGTATTCAACATTTAATCCTGCTGGTAAAATTATGCCGTCGCCTTTAAGCACACACACATTTGAAGAACTCAATTCGTAGTCAGCTGCATATACAATAGGTGAATAAATTTTATTGAGGGTTGAAAGCCCTTTTACATGGCTTGTGTGGTTGTGTGTTATCAGAACAGCAGTAAGGTCATAACCTCCTTCTTCAATCTGCTTTATCATCTGTTGTGTGATTTTTGCAGGGTCAATAATGATTGCTTCCATTATATCAGGATCATCATTTACAATCAGATAGCTATTTGTAAATTCTTCAATTGAAAGATGAAAGTAAATTTTCATAAGTTGTTCTGATTTCCTTCTTCGTAGTCAAACTGTTCCTCAAAGTCACCCATAAGACCACCTCTTGTGCGGTCAATAAGAGCTTCTTTTGTGTTTGACATCTTGAATGACATGCCTGCAAGACTTGATTCGTAGAATACAGTCTTTTTAAGATTACAGTTTTTCATGGATGCATTCATCAGAATTGATTTAATGAAGCGGGTGTTATAAAGGTCGCTGTCATCAAAACTGCACTGATAGGCCATGATGCCGTTAAAATTATTGTGTATAAGATCGCTTCCTGTAAAAATTACATGACCAAATCTGCAGCCTGCATACGAAGAAAACTGAATGTTGCTGTTGTTGAAGTAGCAGTCTGTAAATGTACCGAAATCATGAATGCACATGCGAATAACTACATTTTCTGCATGCATATTTGAAAACAGTGCATTTTGAAAATTACAGCCTATAAACTTTTTGCCAGAAATATCAATCCCGTCTACAATTGCTCCCTGCATGTTCAGTCCGATAATCTTGTCATGCGATTTAACATAGTCCAGCACCCGTTGCTTCACAGCGTAAGGATCTGGATGATGTTCCAGACAATAGCTTGGACCTTCTGTTATGTTGCCGTTTTCATCAAAAGTTGAAACAGCCAGCTTTTTGCACCCGGAATGGCGGCAGGGATTCAATATGTACATATAGATACTTTACGCTATTGAAAACATTTAGTCAAATGGCTAGAATATTTTTCATGTGTTGGAAATGTGGCTCTGATATAACTTTGACCTATCCTATTCAAAGAAATTCTGAATGTCCTGTCTGTCATGCGGACTTACATTCTTGCAAAAACTGTTCCTTTTATTCTCCTGGAAGTCATTATGATTGCCACGAGACCATAGACGAACTTGTAAAAGATAAGGAACGTTCAAATTTCTGTGACAGTTTTAAGGTTAAGACTCATTTTTCTAAAGGAAAATCTGAGTCGAGTGCATCTGAGGAAGCCAGAAAAAAGTTGAACGCATTATTTAATATATGAAAGACTCTGTTGATTTTGCTTTTTTGGACAGTGGTACTGGCGGCATTCCGTACATGAAGGAATTAAAGAGTAAGCTTCCTTCTGTCCGTTGTGTATATTTGGGAGACACGGCTCATTTTCCGTATGGTCAGAAATCTTCTGCTGAAGTAACGGAATGTGCAGCTTCTTCTATACGAAAGATAGTAGATTTATGGAATCCGCGTGTGCTGATTATTGCGTGCAATACAATCAGCGTTACGGCACTTGATGATTTACGTGCATTGTTTCCGTCGTTGCCTATTGTTGGTACAGTGCCAGCTATACGCCTTGCAGCACGTAAAACAAAGAACCGTAAAATAGGACTTCTTGCAACAAATGCTACGGTAAATCATCCGTATTGCTCTAGACTTATGAAAGATTTTGCTTCGGATTGTGAAGTGTTTAAACGCGGAGAGCCGGATTTAATTTCTTTCATAGAACATTCGCTTTTTACAGCTTCAAAGGAAGAACGCCTTGCAGCTGTTAAGCCTTCAGTTGATTATTTTGTTTCAAATGGATGCGATACGATTATTTTGGGATGTACTCATTTTACACACATGGCTTCTGACATTGCCGAAGCTGCGGGCAATAATGTAATGATTGTTGACAGTAGAGATGGTGTTGCAAATCAGGCTATTAAAATTCAAAAAGAACTTGCAGAAAATGCATCTGAGTCTGTTCAGAATGTAGCTTCTGGCAGTTCCTTGAAAGACTGTAGCTTTTTTGTAACAAGATGCCGTTCCTCTGAGGATGAAAAAGAATATGCGACTTTGTGTAAGGCTTTCGGCATTCCTTGGGGCGGAGAAATCTAAGCTAGCCATTTTGACAACATAATTTTACAAGATAAAAAAAACAGCCCGATGAAAATCGGGCTGTATTTGTTTACTAATCAAATCGAAGAATTAGTAATCTTTTTTCTCTGGCTTACGCTTTTTGTTCAAAAGCTTGCGCTCCAAAGTTGTTTTCTTCTGGTGAAGAGTTGTAGAAGGCTTTACAAAGTACTCACGCTTTTTGAATTCGCGAACAATACCTTCTTTTTCAACCATACGCTTAAAACGTTTGATTGCTCTTTCAAGGTTCTCAGAATCGTCTACAACGATTGTTGCCATTATTAATTTCACCATCCTTTGCTTCGGAGATGCCGAAACATGCCATAATTTTACTTGAAAAATACAAGTAAATTCAAGGGCTTTTTATGCAAATTCATTAAATTCATAAAGAATTTTTTATGCAAGCTCCTTTTCAAGCTGGTCAACCAGAGTTTTGAACGTATTTAGTGCCGACAAAACAGGTTCTGTCTGTTCCATGTCTACACCTGCAACTTTAAGGCTTTCTATAGGGTAGCGTGAGCCACCGCTCTTCAAGAAGGTGAAGTAGTCGTTCAATTCCTGCTTACCGCCAGAAACAACACGTTTTGCAAGAGCAAGAGAAGCAGAAATGCCTGTTGCATACTTATATACATAGAAAGCATTATAGAAATGAGGAATACGTAATCCTTCAAGGTCGCTTGTCTTTTCAAAATGCATTTCACTGCCAAAATAAAGTTCAAGCAGCTTTCTGTAAATTTCACGCAGACTGTCAGTTGTAAGCGGAATTCCTTTTTCTGCATTTTCATGGGCAATAAGCTCAAATTCTGCAAACATAGTCTGACGGTACAGAGTAGCAAGAATGTCCGAAGCCCTCATTGAGAGCAAATATGTTACCAAAGCTTTGTCGCCTTTTTCCTTGGCATTTTTAAGCATGTACTCAAAGACAAGCTCTTCATTGAAAGTAGAAGCAACTTCTGCCTCAAAGATTGTGTAATCATAGCTCATGAACGGATTATTATGAACGCTGTACCAGGAATGCATTGAATGTCCGCCTTCATGAGCCATTGTGTATACATCGCGGATGGAATCGTCTTTGTAGTTCAAAAGAATGTATGGATATCCCTTGTATGCACCAGAAGAAAAGGCACCCGAGTGCTTGCCTTTGTTTTCATAGCGGTCTGCCCAGCCATTCAAAAGCCCGTTACAAAGAGTGTCTGTATATTCATTTCCAAGAACAGCAAGAGCGTTTCTGATTATTTCTACAGATTCCTCATAAGTTGTGTGGGTTTTTACAGACTTAACCAATGGAACATAAACATCATAGTGCCGCAGTTCATCTACGCCAAGTACTTTCTTGCGTAATGAATAAAATCGGTGAAGAGGCTCAAGATTTTCATGCACTGTATTTACCAGATTGTGATAAACCGTTACAGGCACTTTGTCGCCATAAAGAGCAGCTTCCAAAGAAGATTTGTATCCTCTTGCACGTGAGCGGAAAATATCATTTGCAACAGAACCTGCATACAGTGAAGCAAGTGTATTTGCATGCGATTCAAACGTATCATAGAACTTGGTGTAAGCTTCTTTGCGGATGTTCCTGTCAGGATTTTCCATGAAGTTTGTCCAGGTACTGTGAGTAAGCGGTAAATCTTTTCCGTCTACCTTTACTGTACCAAAGTTCAAGTCAACATCGGAAAGAAGCGAGAATGTATTGCTTGCTGTCTGACCTGATTCTGACTGCAGGGCAAGAATACGCTCTTCTTTTTCAGACAGAGTGTAGGGCTTTATGTGCAGTGTCTTTTTTATGTAAACCCGATAATCGTCAAATTCCTTTGCTTCAATCCATGCATTGATTTTTTCATCTGGAATTGAAAGGAGTTCTGGAGTGTAAAAGCTCAGCTTTGCCTGTGACTGTGTGTATGCCATCATTGCACGGTTTACTTTGTCTTGAGAAGTGCTGTCGCTCTGATCTGCTTCATTCAAAAGATTTGCATAATGAAAAACATTTTCAAGAGTGCGGTTTAAAGCTTCTTCTGCTTTGAGTGCACTAAGCAAGGTTTCTGCATTTTGTGCAAGCTTACCCTTAAAAACACAAAGGGCATCTGTAAGTTCCGGCAGCTTTTTTAAATCTGCCTCCCATTCTTCATCTGATTTATAAATTAATGAAAGATCCCACTTATCTTTTGCAGGAACATCTTTACGTAACGGTATGTTTTCTTTACTCATGAGGTTAGTTTATCACAACAGCGATTTTGTTACAATTAGAGTATTTTTTATACTGAAAACAGCCGATAGTGCAGAAAGGAGCGTTTATATATGAAAGAAAGTAGTAAATCCAAAAACAGAAAAATATTTCTTAATGCACTTGTTCCATTATTACTCATAACAATCATTTCCTGCTTTGTATTTTCACATGTTTCATTAAAAATTATAAATAACTATGTAAAATCTGAAACCTCCCGCATTGCAGAAAAACTTGTAAGCAATATTATGGAACGCTTGGATCCTGCAATTATAAATGCAGAAAACTTTGCAGACAGTGCATTGATTTCTCAGGATTCAGACTTTCTTGAAAATACAATTCATGCTTTTGGAAAAAACATTCCTTATTCACGTGCCATTTACTATGGAACTGGCAAATCAAGACGTAAAGGCGGCGTTCTGTATGACAGTTCTGGATGGATTCCTGATATTGACTGGGACCCTGCAACTCGCGGATGGTATAAAGATGCTCTTGCAAAAAGCGGACAGATTGCATTTTCTTCTGCGTATGTTGATGCAGATACAGGCCGTCTTTGCGTTACAATTTCGCACGACATAAAAAACAAGGCTGGAAAAGTGACAGGCGTTGTTGGTGTTGACCTTATGCTCGATGAACTTACTGGCATGGTTGCAGATACAACACCGCCTTCTCCTAGCGGCAAAATTTACATTCTTTCTCAGGAAGGTCTGTATCTTACAAATCCTGATGCAGAAAAAATTACAGTAGCAAATTATTTTGAAGAGTCAGCCATTCCAATGAAGCCAGAAGAATATCTTAGTGGAAATCAGATATCATTGGTTGACGGTAAAAGATACTATGCAGTAGGAAAAATAGGTTCATCCCCTTGGTATGTTGTAATGGAAGGACCTCTTTCTGAATTTACAGGCGGAGTAAAACGTACAATATTCCTGTTTGAGCTTGTACTCATTTTGTTCTGTGTTTTAAGTTCTCTGTACAATTTTAGAAATACAATGCTTCTTCGTAAGGATGAAATTGAAACTGGTGCTAAAATTTATTCTGAGACACAAAGCCTTGTTGTTGCTGCAAAAGAGAATGCTGCTACAAGTCAGGATCAGAGTGCAGCTGTAAAAGAAATCGTTGCAACTATGGAAGACAATAATGCCCTTACAGAAAACATTGCTACAAAAGTAAAAGATGTTTCTAAAGTTGCAGGAAAGACATCGGGCGATGTAAACGAGGGGGTTAAGTATCTTGAAGAAAATGTCCGTCAGTTGCATGAAATTGCTTCTGCAAATCAGAATACAATAGACGGCATTAAACACCTTGGTGAAAAAATAGATAACATCTGGGACATTGTTACACTCATTAATTCTGTTGCAGATCAGGCAAAAATCATAGCATTTAATGCGGAGCTTGAAGCAAGTAGTGCGGGAGATGCAGGTAAGAACTTCCACATTGTTGCATCGGAAATTCGCCGTTTGGCAGATGGCATTATTGACGGTACAAAAGAAATAAAAGACAGGATTAACGAAATTCAGCAGTCTTCCGACAGCTTGATTCTTGCAAGCGAAAGCGGTACTGAAAAAATTAATGAAGGCTGTGAAAATGCAAAGAGCCTTGAACAAAGGTTTGAAAGCATAAAAAATGCTTCTGAAATTACTGCCACAAGTGCTGGTGACATAACTACAATAATTCAGCAGCAGACAATGGCTAGCGAACAGATTTTGATTACTCTTAAACAGATTGCCGCTGGAGTAGAAAACTTTACGTCTGCAACTGAAAATATCTCACAGGCTTCTGAAAATCTTAAAAAGATATCCGAAGCTCTTAATAACTGATGGTGACTATGAATGTAAAAAAAAGAATTGCCCTCTGCCTTTGTTTTATAATTTTGGCAGCGGGCATTTTTTGTGTAGGCGTTAATGTGTATATGGTTTTATATGCAAAGCCATATATTTATTCTGATGTAGAGGCTTTGCCCAAAAATAAATATACCGTAATTCTTCCTGGTGCAAAAGTTTACAGCAATAATGTTTCTCATGTTGTCCGAGACCGCATTGAAGGTTCTTTGCAGTGTTTGAATGCTGGAAAAGCTAAAAAAATCCTTGTTTCTGGCGACCACGGCAGAAAAGACTATGATGAAGTAAATGAAATCCGCAAGTACATGCAGAGTGTTTATGGTACAGATGGGAGCTTGATTTTTATGGATCATGCAGGCTTTTCTACCTATGAAACAATGTACAGGGCACGCGACATTTTTTGTGTGACAGATGCCATTATTGTTACCCAGAAGTTTCATGTGTACCGCTCTGTATACATTGCCCGCAAACTTGGCATTGATGCCGTTGCCCTTGAAGCCCCGGAACTTGTTCGGTATGCACCTCAACTTCACAAAATGTGGGAATTCAGGGAGTTCCTTGCAAGAATAAAAGCTTTTTTTAGTGTAGCTTTAGGCGTAAAACCTACATATCTTGGCGAGAAAATCCCAATTACAGGAAATTCTCTGGACAGCTGGGATTAAATGTTTCTCTGCACTCTGATGCATTTATTGACCATGACGGCAAACTGTGGAATAATGCATGAATAGATTATTCTTAAACGGAGTTTTAATATGGTAGCATTAATTATAGGTATTCTTCTTATGGCATTCTGTGCTTTTGCATGCATTCCAGCTGGTTTGGCATGGAGCTCTTATGTCATTGATTTCTTAAAGGGTTGTGTTCCAGTATTGGCAGCCTTTGTTGGCTTGATTGCAATCTTTATTGGCTTTGCTGACATTAAAGACAAAAATGAAGCAAAAAAGGAAGAACTTGCTGCCCGTAAGGCAGAAGAAGCTGCTCCAGAAAAATAAGAGCCTCGAAAAGAACGGCATAGAGGTGTTAAATGAGTTTTAAAGATTCTAAGGTAGTTATAGTCGGAGTGGGAAATGTTGGAGCTACTACTGCATATAGTATTCTTAATCAGGGAATATGTGAAGATGTAGTTCTCATAGATGTAAACAAGGAAAAGGCCATAGCCGAAGCTTTGGACATGCAGCACTCCATCTACTTTATGAACAGAAACATGTCCATAAAGGCAGGCGATTATTCAGAGTGCCGTGACGCTGATGTTGTTGTAATAACAGCAAGTGCCCCAATGCCAAAGGATTCTCATAACAGACTTGAAATGCTTGCTCCAAGCATGAAGATTATAAAAAACATTGTAGACAATGTTATGGAAAACGGCTTTGACGGCGTTTTTGTTGTAATATCAAACCCTGTGGATATAATGTCTTATTACATCTGGAAACTTTCACGTCTGCCTAAAAACCGCATTATTGGAAGCGGAACAACACTAGACACTGCTCGTTTGTGCTGTGAACTTTCAAAAATGTACAATCTTGATGCGAAAAGCGTAGAAGCCTTTGTTATGGCTGAACACGGTGACAGTGAGATGGTTTCCTGGGCAAGTGCCACTATTGGTGGAAAAAGCCTTTCCGATGTCTTTGCCGATAATGCGGACAGAACAAAGGACATTACTAAAGAAGAGCTTTTAAGACGTACAAAAGAAGCTGGCTGGGACATCTTTAATCGCAAGGGAAACACTTGTTACGGCATTGCATCAAGTGCAACGGCAATAATTAAGTCCATTTTGTTTAATGAAAACCGCATTCTGCCTGTAAGCGTTGGTTTGAATGGCGAATACGGACTTAATAATATCTTCCTGAGTGTTCCGACAATAATCAATAAAAACGGAGCAAAGGAAATTGTAGAAATAAAGCTTGCTGATGAAGAACGCGAGCTTTTAATGAAATCTGCCGAGGTTGTGCAGAATTTCTATAAAGAATTGCAGATTTAGTTTTAATCTAACTAGATTGGCTGTTCTTCCTAACTAGATTTAACATACATCCTAGCTAGATTTAAATCATAATCTAGCTAG
>CAMVEQ010000009.1:0-45979 GCA_947166545.1 uncultured Treponema sp.
GGCGAGCCTGTTTTATCCATGGTGTGTCATTTGTGTACTGTACATCCAGCTTTGCAGCTTTGAATTTGTCTCCGTCACGACCGCTGTGGCTTCCACAGTAATCAAGAGCAGTCTTGTATTTGTTTTCTGGAAGAATGCTTAAAGAAAAAGTATCTGTCTGGTCGATTATTTCTTTTGTATAGCGGGTAGGGCGAATGTAAATTGTTGCTACTGGCTTGTTCCATAAAAAGCCTGCACCGCCCCAGCTGGCAGTCATTGTGTTTACTCTGCCTGTGCGGACATTGCCTTCTTCATCGACTGTTTTTGTACATGCTGTAACAAGCATCCAGTCTTTGCCAATCATTTTAAAGGAATTATCTGTAATTGCTTCAGGTCGGATATTCTTAAACATAGTGGAGATGAGGGAAGTCGAATCCCTTACCTCTTGCATGCCATGCAAGCGCTCTAGCCAGATGAGCTACACCCCCAAGATGTCTTTATCATAACAGAAAGTAAGTATTTTGGTCAACTACGGGGCGAGAACGCACGGTTTTGCTCATCGAGAACGCACGGTTTTGCTCATCGAGAACGTACAGTTTCGCTCATCGAGAACGTACGATTTCGCTCATAAAAAATGCCCGATTCCGTTGGAAGAAATCGGGCGTTCTTTAGGTGTAAAACCTGTTATTTTGACTTCTGTTCTTTGATTTTGTTTTTCAAGTGCTCAAGGACAGTAGAAAAGTCTTTGCTTGATATTGTAGGGAACTTTGAAATCCAGAATTCTGTAATCTTTTGTTTTTTAGAGTAAAGGTCTACAGACTCAAGCAGTTTTTTGCTGAAAAATGTAGGATGTGAAGCTGCGTGCTCTCGGATAGAATCGAGCATTTCCTGGAAAGAACCTTTTTTGAACCATTCTTCGTTTTCAAAGCGTTCTTTGATGTTTTCATTGAATGCATTCAGTTTTTCCATTGCAGTTGCAAAGTCAACAAGTTTATGTACAGTCGTAAGGACATCAACAGAAAGAATTACCGCAAGGACTGCACTGATTATTTCCATGTAATTAATAAAAACTGGTTGAAGCAAAAACTTTTCCATTAGAGGATGCATTACGTGTTCCATTGCAATGCCGCCAATTCCGAATGCCGTAGAATTTAAAAGGCAACATCTGCCGTTCAGGTTAAAAGGCATTTGTGAATAATCCCACCATTTTGCATGAAAGAGTTTTTCCAAAAGCCAGCTGGTAAAATATTCCAGAATGCTTGTGACAATCATTGACGCAATGAAAAGGCGTAAATAGGTTGTTCGCCATGGATAGAGCATGTAAAGGATTGAAAGTGCCCCAAAACCGTAGATAGGGCAGAGCGGTCCGTGAAGCATGCCTCTTTTTACAAGTTTACGGCTTCCGACCGTGCACCATATTTCTTCACAAATCCAGCCGATGAAGGAATAAAGAATGAACATGATAAATACTTTTGAAAAAGGCATTTCCGGCATGTTGATGTTTTGAAAGATTTCTGTTGAATGCATAGTGTTTACCTTTCTGTTTAGTTATATCATTTAATAATATCTATGAAAGAATCAATGTAGCTGTCAATTTTTTCAAGGGCAGATTCATCTGCAGGAAGTGAAAATAACTGACCTTCGCCAGAATCTGGATTGTTTACAACGACAATTTTTTTATCAAGCAGATAGAGGTTTAAAAGTTCTTTCATGCCTGAGCAGAACCACACTGCAACATTTTCAATTTTCTGTTCCTCAATTGAAATTTTACCGTTTGCCCTTAGTGCTTTAAGAACCTGTGCTGTCTGGCGGATAACCTTTTTGTTTTCTTCTTTTATGATGTCGCTGGCTTCTTTTACAAAATATTTCTGACTTTCAAGAAATGTGTAAATCTGAAACAGAGGAGTTTTTTCGTGCATCTTGAAGTATCTGTTGACAATGCCTTTGAATACGATGTCTGGCGGATACTTTTTTGTAACACTTTCTATGTCTTTAGGTGTGAACATTATGGCTTCTACATATTCTTTGCATGAATCCATTGTCTGTTTTATAATGTCATCACGACTTTCAAAGTGATTGTAGAGAGAGGCCTTTTTTATGCCGATTTTTTCAGCTATGTCTTTTAGGCTTGTTGCACCTGTTGAATGAAAGAATGCTGTGTCCAGCAGTGCCCTGATGATGTCGTCTTTTGTGACCTTCGCACCCATTCTTCTGCTCCTTTTAAATAACTACCATACGGTAGTAATATTTTATACCACTCAGTAAATATTGTAAAGTATGGTTTACCGTGCATTACGTTAAGTAAAAGTTTCTTTTGTTCGATAATTTAAATATGGCAAAGGCGAATTCTGTTTCTATTTCTGAAAATGAGTTAAACTCTGTAATAAACTCAATAAAGGATGTCAACACCAGAAACATCCATGAAGACTATAAGCTTGGTGTCGGCATTTCTCAATCAGAACTGGAAAAAGTGCTTCAAGGTTCTTGTAAAAATGCAGAGAGTTCAAAAACTCGGTCTTCCCGCGAAGAAAAAATTGCAATGCGTAATGCACATGCTGCAGAAGTTATGGAACAAGCAAATGCCCGCCTGCCAAAAACAATTTCCGTCATATACGGTACTGCCAGAAAAGAGAATGCTTTTATTTCAGGTCTTAAAGAAGGGGATTCTATAGATTTAGACCGTCTTTCGGATCAGTCTGCTGACATCATGATAAACGGCAGGCTTTTTGCGCATGGCATGCTCGAAGTTCGTGACGGACATGCCAGCGTAAAAATATTAGATATTATTCATTGAAAAATCAGACTGCATTTGAAAATGCACGGATTTCTTCAAGCTTAGCCATTGCCGAACCGTTATCCAGCGAAGCAAGTGCCATTGTGTAACCGTCTTTTATGGTTCTTGCTTTTCCACTGATGTACAGTACAGCTCCTGCATTAAGTCCGACAGCTTCTCTGATTGTTTTTCTTCCTTTTCCACCAAGAATTTCAAGACCAAGTTTTGCATTGTCTTCTCCAGAGCCGCCTGCAAGTTCTTCTGCGTCAACTCCTGATATGCCGTATTTTGCAGGGTCAATGATGTACTGATACTCTTTGTTGTCTTCACAAATCTGATAGACGTAAGTTTTTGCGCATGGGGAAATTTCATCAAAACCATCTTCACTGGTAATTACCATTACGCGTTTTGCTCCAAGCATTTTTGCTGCAAGTGCAACTGGCTTTAACAGTTCTTTTGAATATACCCCAAGCATCTGATACTTTGCACCAGCTGGGTTTGAAAGAGGTCCAAGAATGTTCATGATTGTTTTAATTCCAAGTGTCTTACGTACAGGACCTGCAAAACGCATTGCACTGTGATAGATTGTAGCCATAAGGAATGCAAATTTTGTCTTTTTGATTTGTTCCGCAGTCTTTTCTGGGGCGTTGTCAATTTTAATGCCGATTGCCTCGTAAAAGTCTGCTGCTCCAGATTTACTTGAAACTGCTCTGTTGCCGTGCTTTGCCATTGGCTGTCCACAGGCTGCGGCAATGATTGCTGAAAGGGATGAAATGTTAAAGCTACCTTTGCCGTCTCCTCCTGTGCCGACTATTTCTGCAAGATTTGTATTATCTTCCAAAGGAAGTTGTTTCCTTTTTGCAAGAAGGACTTTTGCAAATCCTGCCATCTCTGATGCTGCAGGTCCTTTTGCGGCAATTGCTGTAAGAATTGCTGCTGTTACGCGTTCATCAAGAGTGCCATCGGTAAGGTTTTCCATGAACAGTTCGGCCTGTTCTTCTGTTAAATCTTTTTTATCAATGAGCTGATTTAAATATTCGGCTACAGGTATGTTGCTCAGACGGTAATTTAAGAATGCACGGAATAAGTCATCGCCCTTTTCACTTGCAATTGATTCTGGATGAAACTGAATGCCTTCAATGAGCATTTTTTTATGTCTTATTCCCATGATGTCGCCATCTTCAGAACGTGCTGTAATTTCAAAATCAGGAGAAAGTGTTGATTCATCAATTACGAGTGAGTGGTAGCGTGTAAACGATGCTTTTTTGCCGAGAATGCGGAATACACCTTTTCCGTCGAGCGTCATTTCTTCTACAACTCCGTGGCAAATCCTCTTTGCCTGTACAATCTTTGCACCGAATGCTTCACCGATTGCCTGATGTCCAAGGCATATTCCTAAAATTGGAATCTTACCTGCAAAGTGTTTGATTGCTTCTTCACTAATGCCTGCGTCGGCTGGTGTTCCTGGTCCAGGGCTGATTACAAGTTTTGAAGGTTTTAAGGCTTCAAGGTCTGCAATGGAAACTTCTTTTGAGCGTACAGTTTTTACTTCTTCGTCAGAAAGTCTCTGCAATGCCTGTACAACGTTATATGTAAATGAATCGTAATTATCTATAACAAGTATCATAAAAAACTCCTATACTATTGATTGTCTTTTTTGTTTGTTCCGCCTTCAAGAACAGTGCGGAGTGCACCCAACTTTTCATTTGTTTCTTCCCATTCGCGGTCTGGATTGCTGTCATAGACAATTCCGCCACCAGCCTGTAATGTCCAAGTTGAATTTTGTTTTAATGCACAACGGATGCCGATGCAGAAATCTAAGTCGCCAGAGGTCTGCAAATAGCCTATTGCTCCTGCGTAAAAACGGCGCTTTATTTTTTCAAGACGGCTTAGTATTTCTATGGCACTTATTTTTGGAGAACCGCTTACGGTTCCTGCAGGGAATGCAGAGCGAAGAACCTGGATTTGTTTCATGTCTTTTTTTACTTTGCCTTGTACATCGCTTACAAGATGCATTACATGGCTGAAATATTCACATTCCATAAAGCGTGTTACTTCTACAGAGCCAGGTTCGCACATTCTTCCAAGGTCATTGCGTGCAAGGTCTACGAGCATAAGGTGTTCACTGCGTTCTTTTTGGTCTTGCAAAAGATTTGCTTTTAGTGCTTCATCTTCTGCACTTGATTTTCCACGTCTGCGTGTACCGGCAATAGGTCGTATTGAAGCAACTCCGTCACGGACACGTACCAAGCTTTCTGGAGAAGAGCCTACAAGCTGTCTGTTGCCAAAGTCTATGTACAAAAGATATGGTGACGGATTTAAGGAACGCAGGCGGCGGTATATTTCCATTGCTGAGCTTTCACATTCGAGCTGGAGGCGGCGGCTTGGTACTGCCTGAAAAATGTCTCCTGCAACAATGTGCTTTTTAAGTTCTACAACTTTTTCCTTGTATTCTTTTTCGGAAAGCTCCAAATCTGTAATTGTACGGCATGGGCTAGGTGCTTCTGGTGGAGCAAGATAGCTGAAATCAAGGTCGCTAAGTCTTGTTTTTAAATCTTCAATGGCTTTTTTGAGGTCTATCTGATGTTCTGTATAGTTAAGGCCAAAGATGTGAAGGGTTTCTGTAAAATGGTCAAAAACTATGTAGATGTGGCCTGCAACAAATTCGCTTTCTGGAATGTGAAGTTCATCTGTCTGAGGGGCAAGATTTATTGTGTCACAGCGTGCACAGAACTCATAGCTTAAATAGCCTATTCCGCTTGCTGGAACAGGAATGCCTTTTACTGGCAGTTCATTTTCCTGTGCGACATACAGAAGTGCATCAAGAATGTCGGGTGTGTGTGGAACTGTGCTTCCTGGTGCAATCATTTCAATTTCACCGCCTGCACTCGAAGCTGTTTCCTGTGTAAATGGAACTCTTCTTCCGTCAATTATAAATGCAATTCCATCATCATCCTGCAGGATATGAAAGGCTTCTTCTGCCATAAGAATTGAATAGCGTTCTTTTCCCATATTAAAGCGAGCACTTTCCAATACTGCTTTTGCACCTATTTTTTTTGCAAGAGAAAATGGTGTATATCTGTCGCTTGGAAGGCTTACGTAAATACTATCTGTGCGTTTTATCATAGTTACCTCGTTTCTTTCTACAGTAACTATATTATATATAACCTGTTTCTGTCAAGAGTAGCAATGAATAAAACTTAGTATTTTTATACGTAGTGAAAATAGATGGCCAGTGTTATACTTTTGCATGGAAAAATACTTTTCAAGCGAGGTTTCTATGACTTGTGAAATAAAAGATGATTTTTATGTAGATGGAAAGAAATTTCAGATAATTTCTGGCTCAATACACTATTTCAGGGTTGTACCTGAATATTGGAAAGACAGATTGGAAAAACTTAAGAATATGGGATGCAATACTGTAGAAACCTATATTCCGTGGAATTTTCATGAGATAGAAAAAAATAAATTTGTCTGGGACGGAATGCATGATGTCTGTCGTTTTATAAAGACTGCTGCGGATTTGGGGCTTTATGTAATTATCCGCCCATCGCCTTATATTTGTGCTGAATATGAATATGGTGGACTTCCCTGGTGGCTTTTGCAGGACAGAAACATGAAGGTGCGTTGCAGCTACAAGCCTTATCTTGATGCAATAAAAAATTATTACAGCGTGCTTATGCCAAAACTTGTACCGTATCAGATAGATAATGGCGGACCTGTTATTCTGATGCAGATAGAAAATGAGTACGGTTATTATGGTAATGACCATGCATACATGGAATTTCTTCGCGACACAATGAGGGAGTTTGGCATTACTGTTCCTTTGGTTACATCTGACGGTCCGTGGGGTCATTCTATGGAAAACGGCATGACTGAAGGAGCTTTGGCTACAGGAAACTTTGGTTCTAAGGTAAAGGAACAGTTTGCGGTAATGACGGACAAGCTTGGAAAAAACAAGCCTATGATGTGCATGGAATTTTGGGTAGGCTGGTTTGACAGCTGGGGCGATATTCATCATCATTCGGATTTGGAGCAGAATAAGATTGACTTTGATGAAGTTGTACGCACTGGTCATGTAAATATTTACATGTTTGAGGGCGGTACAAACTTTGGATTTACAAGCGGACGCAACTGGGATGCAAAAAATGCCGATGTTACTTCTTATGACTATGACGCAGTTTTGACAGAGGACGGTCAGATTACTCCAAAATACAAGGCTTTTAAGGAAATTATTGCTAAATACAAAAAGATAGAAGAAATTCCTTTGTCTACAAATATTGAATATGCAGATTATGGGGAAGTTGAATGTGTTTCAAAAGTAAATCTTTCTTCTGTGTTAAAGGATGTTTCTAAATGTACAGAAAGTCCTTATCCTCTTTCAATGGAAGATTTAAATTATGGCAGCGGATATGTGCTTTACCGCATTCGTCTTTCTCCAAATGAATGTGCGGAAGAAATTCAGATTCAGGATTTCCATGATCGTGTGCAAGTGTTCTGTAACGGAACTCTTCTTTTTACTGATACAGAAGAACATTCTGTTGACAAATTTGTTGTTCCTGAAGAAATGCGTAAAAACGGTGCTGTGCTTGACTTCCTTGTAGAAAATTATGGACGCGTAAACTTTGGATTTGACCTTGATAATCAGCGTAAGGGAATTCTTAAAGGCGTTGCCATTAATGGGCACAGACATTTTGGTTACGAGATTTATTCTTTGCCGTTAACTACGGAGCAGGTTGCTTTGGTTGACTTTAATGCAGAAACGTCTTTTAAAGATGGAGAGCCTTCTTTTTATAAGTTTACATTCAATGCAGAAAGAAAAGCTGATACTTTTATTGAGCTGGATGGTTTTGGTAAAGGATGTGTATTTATAAACGGTTTTAATATCGGACGGTTCTGGGAAATTGGTCCGCAGAAACGGTTATACATTCCTGCACCTTTGCTTAAAACAGGCGAGAATGACATTATTGTGTTTGAAACGGAGGGAAAAGCCTGCAATACGGTGCAGCTAAGAAAATCTTCTTTACTTGGATGATGTTATGATTTGTTGCAAAAAGTCCTGTCTGTATTTGTTTGTTGGTATGCTGAATATTCTGTGCATAGCTTTATATGCACAGGATAAGTCTGTGTCGTTTTCTTATAATGGCGGCAGAAATTATATTCTTGTTGAAAAAACAGATTTGCTTAGATATGACAACAACAAGTACACAGGGCTTTTGAGCAGGGAAGTGCAGTCGTTTGTGGCAGAAAACAAAGAGCTGTCTTCTGCCGAGATGGCTTATTACGATGGATATTTTTATGTAGTACAAGATACAAAGCATAAAAAACGTGTTGTCATTGAAGGTATTCATGACTCCATTAGTTCTGCATTTAAGATTACGAAAGACGGCGAACTTTTAATGATAAAGGATAATGGATATCCGAGTTTTAGGAGTTTTCCGTCTTATCCTTCTGGAAAGATAAAAGTTGGTGACAGCTGGCAGGCAAAAGGCATTCGTGCTGTTGATCCTCTGGATACTGGCATTGTAACAAAGCTTCCTATTATGGTGCAGTATACTTTTGAGCGAGAGGATGTTTACAATGGCGAGGAAGTTTATGTTTTAAGTGCAAAATGGGCTACGCGCTATGGGCTTTCGTATATTGATGCAAATGGTGACCCGTTATTAAAATCTGCACAGGGAAAACATGATGCTACTATCATTATAAGTAAAAAAGTTGGTAACGCTCTTGTTGTAAAAGATACTGTAGATGAAACTTTTTTATATGAAGACGGTAATCAGATAAGGCTTAAAGGGACAATTTCTCTTTTTACAAAATATCCGCCTGCTTATAATAAGGGTGAAATTATTTCTGCTGTAAATAAAAAAATTGCCAGCAAAGATAATATTGTTTTGGATGACTCCATGAAAGTGCAGGATACAGAAAAGGGCGTTCGCATACGCATGAACTTAAAGTTTAAGGCGGATAGTGCTGAGCTTTTGCCAGAAGAAAAATCCCGTCTTGATAAGATTGCTGCAGCCCTTAAATCTTGTGCCCCTGATAATATGTATTTAATAGAAGGTCATACAGCTTCTACAGGAAATCCTTTTGGAGAATTAAAGCTCTCAGAGGAGCGTGCAAAGGCTGTTGCTAGAGAGCTTTCTGCCCGCGGCATTCCTGAGGGACAGTTTATATGCAGTGGAAAAGGAAGTTCCGTACCTATAGATGATAACTCTACACAAGAAGGTCGGGCAAAGAATCGTCGTGTAGAAATTACTATTCTGCAATAGTTAGAAAGGAATCGTTCTAAATAAAAATACAAAAACTTGCATAATTATGCAGAAAAATAATTTACAAATTTTATAAAATATTTTACTATTTATAGAGTCACTGCACAAAAAACAGCAGGTGACTAGAGGATACAATATTATGAAAAACGCTTATGTTAATCGTGTATGGGAAGAGGTTAAAGCAAAGAATGCTCATGAACCAGAATTCCTTCAGGCAGTAGAAGAAGTTCTTACAACTCTTGATCCTGTTGTTGATCAGATGCCAGAACTTGAGCCAAATGCAGTTCTTGAACGCTTGGTTGAACCAGAGCGCGTAATTCAGTTCAGGGTACCTTGGATGGATGACAATGGTAACTATCATGTAAACCGTGGTTTCCGTGTTCAGTACAACAGTGCTATTGGTCCTTATAAGGGAGGTTTGCGTTTCTCTAAGGAAGTAAACCTTTCTGTTCTTAAGTTCCTTGGTTTTGAACAGGTTCTCAAGAACTCTCTTACAACACTCCCAATGGGTGGTGGAAAGGGTGGTTCAGACTTCGATCCACACGGAAAATCAGACAAAGAAGTTATGCGCTTCTGCCAGTCTTTCATGACAGAACTTTATCGCCATATTGGTGCTGATACAGACGTTCCAGCCGGAGACAAAAACGTTGGTGGACGTGAAATTGGTTACCTCTTCGGTCAGTACAAGAGAATCCGCGACGAGTACACTGGAGTTCTCACAGGTAAGGGACTTACATTCGGTGGTTCTTTGATTCGTACAGAAGCTACTGGTTATGGTCTTATCTACTTTGCTCAGGAAATGCTCAAGAAGGTTGGAGACAACTTCGAAGGTAAGGTATGTTCAGTTTCTGGTTCTGGAAACGTTGCTACTTACGCTGCTCAGAAGCTTATTCAGCTTGGTGCTAAGGTTGTTACACTTTCTGACTCTGACGGATATATCTACGATGAAGAAGGAATTACACAGAAGAAGCTTGACTGGGTTAAGAAGCTCAAGGGTGAAAAACGCGGTCGTATTTCTGAATATGTTAAGAAGTTCCCTAACGCTAAATACTATGCCGGAAAGAAGGTTTGGGAAGTTAAAGTTGACTGTGCATTCCCATGTGCTACACAGAACGAATTGCTCGGTGAAGATGCAGATAAGCTCTTGAAGAACGGTGTAAAGCTTGTTGCTGAAGGTGCTAACATGCCATCTAACATCGACGCTGTAAACAAGTTCCTCGCTGCAAAGATTCTCTATGCTCCAGGAAAGGCTTCTAATGCTGGTGGTGTTGCAACTTCAGGTCTTGAAATGAGCCAGAACTCAGAGCGTCTTTCATGGTCTTCTGAAGAAGTTGATGAAAAGCTCCACAATATCATGATTAACATCCATGCTAACGCTTATGATACAGCTGTTAAGTTTGGTGCAAAAGAAGGCAACTGGGTTAACTACGTTGCCGGTGCAAACATTGCAGGTTTCGTAAAAGTTGCTAACGCAATGATCGCACAGGGATTGGTATAATCCGTATATAAAAATGACAGCCTGTATTTTAAGTGCGGGCTGTCATTTTTTTTACTTCGTTTTCGCTTAGTTCTCTGTATTGACCAGGGGTAAGGGTTGTGTCAAGCCATAAATTACCCATGGCAATTCTTTTAAGGAATATTACTTCGTTTCCTAAAGCTTTGAACATTCTTTTTACTTGATGAAATTTACCTTCCGTTATTGTCAATGTACAAAATGTAAGATCTATTGAAGGTTTACTTACCAGTGTACAGTATTTTTCTATTTCTGAATAATTTTCGTTGTACCATTTTACTGTTGCGGATTGAGCTGTAAATGCTAGGCTTTTCTTTTCTGGTTCAACAGTTATGCCTTCTGCGAATGCTTTTGTGTACATTTTTTGCTTTTCTGGAGAGCAATAATCTCTTAGATAGACTAAGTATGTTTTTGTAATATGAGTTGCAGGATCTGTAAGCTTGTGCGAAAGTTTTCCATCTGTTGTTAGGAGTAGCAAGCCTTCTGTGTCTAAATCTAATCGGCCGACTGCATGAAGTTTGTTTAGTCCTTTGGGATGCATATATTTTTCTTCTATGGATTCAAAGACTCTTTCATGCCATCCTTCATCGGCTGTACATACGGTATTCTGCTTTTTATTCATCATGATGTAAATCTCTCTTTGCAAAGGATAATCTGTTTTATCTATTGAAAGTTTATCTTTTCTTACATCAATGATATAACCTGCTTCTAATACTCTTATTCCGTTTACAAGGACTTCGTGTTCTTGTAAAAATCTGCGTGTTCGTCTGTATGTGCTTAAGTTCTGTCTTACGAACAGTTCATCTAGACGCTGTATGTCCATGGAATCAGTAGTTTTCTAGTTTTGAGAGTAAGCTGTCTAGTTTTTTTCCGTATTCTTTGTCTGCTGCCCAAGTTCCTGCAAGCCCGTAAATTGTCGGAGCTTTTCCTCTTGGAAGAACATATTTGTAACGGTTGTCTATGAGCTTGTTCTTCAGCTTGATGTCAGAAGTTGTCGCATAAGCGTGAAGATGCTGTATGTGGGCTCGGACGCCCATCTGCTCTGTCTCAAAAGATTCCCCCGGATGGCTTTTGTCTATTGCACCTAATCCGCAGTAATTATGCATGTCTTTTGTTACAAGATTTCCAAATGTCAGCCAGCCTGTTTCAAGACACATCTGTACGAATGCACAGTCACTGTTTATGCCTTCTGCTTTTGCTTCTGTAACATAATAGTGAGCAAGCCTTTGTACCAAATCTTTGTCTGCAGTCGGTTTTGAATCCATAAAGAATTTGTACAGCTGTTTTTCTGTTTTTATGCCTTCATCTGCAAGAATTCTTGATATGTATTTTTTATGCTGCTGAGTCGGCGTAATACATCCGGTCAGCAGCAATGCTATACAGATTGAGCATAGGAAAAGGCTTATTCTTGTTTTCAAGGCTGGCTGAGTTTTCATTATTTTATTGTTGTACCGATGTAGTCTTTTCCATCAAGAATATTACGGATGTTTGGAATATTCTTTCCTGCCGCACAGATAACGGTCAGTTTTAACTGTTCCGATTTTTTACTTGCAATAGGATCAAATGGACAGTTTTTACCAGGAACCCATTCATCTCCAACCATCTTTCTGAAATCTGCCCAAGAAATAGTATCAAGAGGTTTTGCATCTGGATTTTTGCGAGGGTCATCTGTGTATACCTTTTCTATGTTAGAAAGATTTACTACTGTATCTGCGTGGAAACGTTCTGCAAGAAGAACGGCATCGTTATCTGATGAAAAACCAGGCTTCCATCCTGCTGCTACAAGAACTCTTCCTGTAAAATCAAAAACTTTTGTAGGGTCTGTTACTACATCTTGAAGGCATAATGGACCAAATGCTGCTTTTAGCAACTGTGCATTCAGGCGGGTTGCCATGATTCCTAACCAGTCTCCTGTATTATTTAAGTCTTCTTTTATTCCATAGCAGGCATGTTTTTTTTGTATATCTGAATATGAGTCCGTAACAGCTTTGAATGTATTCTGATACATTCTTGCAGGTCCGCCACCTCCTGCTACCAATATCAATCTTGTTTCTGTGTTTGAAACCAAATAGTCTATTGCCATTGAACAAAAATTACGAAGGAACTCAGTATCTGGCTTTTCTGGTGCAATAATTGAGCCTCCTACGCTCAATACTTTAGTTATCATAAAATCCTCCTTAGTAGATACCTATGATTGCAGGAGCATTCCATAGGGAACTGTAATTAGATTCCGTACCACGAGCTTCTTCCCATATTGATTGCAGGGCGTAAGACCGAGGTCGTTTTACTATTCTGCTTTTTATGAATGGTGATTTTATCTGATTCCATCCTCTGCAGAATGAAATGTGCTGATTATCTATATTTCCAAAATAATAATCTTTTTTGTCTATAATTTCTGTAAATGGTGAATATTCAAGACCAGCTCCGAGTGCTATATCTACAGGGAACCATCCGTATTTTTCAAAATACAATTCTGTCCACCAGTGGTTTTTTGTTGTGTATTGTGTGTCTATTAACACTCCTCCAAGAGGAACAGCTGGAATTCCTGCTGCACGACACAATGCTGTAAATATGATTGCAAAACTATATGCATCGCCAGTTCCTGTAGAAATTAAATCTACAGGAGAGACTGTTGAATAGTCAGTTGTGCTATCAGATTTTGTATTGTCTATTATTGTATAATTTTTAATCATATAATTATATATGAGCTTTGCTTTTTCATAGTTATTTTTTGTTTTGCCAATTATTGTATTTTTTAATTCTGTTACTTTTGGATTAATCGATGGAACACCTTCGTCTTGTGAAAGGTATGATTTATACAGCATTTTTGTTTTGTCTGAATAATTTCCTACCTTGTTTGGAATTATATTTGAAGTAATTGTGTATGTTTTTACTATATGAGTCGCAGAATATGTTGTGTTCTGGTTTACTATCTTATCAAGAGAATCTTGAAATATGATGTTGAACATATCATCTTGAATTAAAGGTTCTGGAGAAATCGAGTTTGTCGTTACTTCTGATTGGAATGTGGATTCCTGTGGACGTGGCATGTATAGTGTTATTAGTGCATCAGTATGTTCTGTTTCTGGTTTTATGTTTACACTTGTTTGTAATACGTAGGTACGAGGCCGTGAAAATGTTTTTTTTCCGACTGGAAAAGATATTTGTATTGGAAATGGTTCACTCTTTCCTCGTTCAGTTTCTACGTAAACTCTACCTGAAACAGCATTATCTGGTACTCTTAGTTTTATTTCGTCGTCACTCCAGTATTCATAGTCATAATTTGATGAAAGAGCTGTAATGAAGTCATCTTCAGAAGCGGTTTCTTGATTTTCAGAAAAATAAACTTTTGAATTGCCTCTTGAGGTATTAAAATTCATTCCTGAAATAGTTATTGTTTGTCCTATTATAGCAGTTTCTGCATTGTTTTCAGTTGTTATAGATTGAATTATAGGAATTGTTGCTTTAGGATCTTGTCTGACTGTTGTAGGAATGCTGGATTTGTTTGCAAAAAAAGCAGGGGTTGAAACACCAGCTTGTGTTATGACTGTAACAAGCCCATCCTGTACATTCGAAGGTAATTTTATTTTTATTTCTGTATCATTCCAACTAATATATTTGCTATTTGTTATTCTGGAATTTGCAATACTGACGTAGGAGTTTTCTTTTAACTCTCCAAAATTACTGCCCGTTATAATAAGAATATCCTCCGGTGATGCAATCGGAGGATTTATTGATGTAATAATTGGTTTTTTCGAGCTTTCTTTACCTAAAAATAAAGAAAGCCCTACGGCTATCGCCACACAGGATAAAAAAGAGACAAAACGAATCAACGGTTTTGTTTTTAATAATCGCTTGTATGACGAAAAAGAACTCACTTTTCAGTGCCTATCTCGAAAGAAAGTATCGGTGATGAAAAATGAATGAAGAAACCTTTCTGATTTTCCTGTTTCTGCTGTGTAGAATCATTAATAGGACTGAAAACATCGTAGCTTGTCAATGATACTCTGCTGTCTTCTGTATTGTATGATGTTGGATTTACAAAAGCTGTTCCAAATGGCATTACTGCAGCTGCAACGGAATTGTGTGCCTGAAGTTCTGCTGTATTTGGCTTTTCATCACCCAAGAAAGATACAAGGTTTGTAAGGTTTTCATCTGTAATTACGCTTGCTGTAGGAAGGTTGTAAGATGACATTCTTGCAACTGGTGTAAACTCCTGAACTGGTGTTTTTACTCCAGCCTGACGTAATGGGAGAATAACTGCAATAACTGCAGCAGCTGCTGCACCGATGAACATATCTTTTACTATGCCCTTTGAAACTTTTCCGAGTTCCAGTGTTCTGTGGGTGACTTTCTTATATGAAAGTCTTGCCTGCAAACGATTGAAACTGTTATTCTTGTCATTTTCACTGAATGAGAGTCTGTTGCTGTCTGCTGCAAAAAGAGAATTTAATCCTCTGAGTTTTGAAAGCTGTGCCTGACACTTTGGGCAATTCTTTACATGAGCTTCATACTCTTCCATATATTCTAATGGAAGCTCATTGTCGAGGTAAATTGAGTGAACGTCTTTGTTAGGACAGGTAAACATCGTCTTCTCCTATTAACTTTAATAATTGTTCTCGCGCACGGAATACACGAACTTTTACATTTCCTTCGGTGATTCCTAGCACTTTACCTATTTCCTTGTAATTCATTTCTCCGTATTCTCTCAGAACCAGTACTTCTTTGAGCTTTGGAGGTAGCTTATCAAGTGCTTCTTTAGCTTTTTCGACAGTCTCAGCTTTTAAAAGGTCTGTTTCTCCACTTTCCATGTGCTGTCGGCCTTCGTATAACGCCTTGTGATAAGCTTTTGCTTCTCTTGTCTTACGTTTAGCATAATTCAAAGAAGCATTTTTTACAACGCGTATCAGCCAATATTTAGCATCATCAAGTGACGGAAAAACCAAACCTTTTTCATTGGCCTTTATGAAGGAATCATGTACTAAATCTTCGGCAGCTTCTTCGTCATTCACTATACGAAATGAAACCTTGAAGAGTAATTCCATTGTCGCGTCATAAATTTTTCTAAAGTCCTGTGGATCCGAGCAATTTATTTGGTTCGGATTCTCAGTCTCTTTACTTATAGAAAACACAGTACCCTCTTTATGGTTACACAAAAAAAATATTTTTTTGTGTCTAATTTCTTTTCCAGATAACTCCATTAGGCGTATCTGTCAAAATAATGCCTCTTGCAGCTAAAATGTTTCGTATTTCATCACTGCGGGCAAAATTTTTAGCTTTTTTAGCTTCTGTTCGCTCTGCTACCAGTGCATTTATTTCTTCTGCTTCTGGATCATCTTGAACAGAAACAGTTTCTGTTGGAGTAGAAAGCAGTTTTTCTGCACTGTCTGAAAGTTTCAATCCTATGACACTGTCCATTCTTCTTACCAACTCAAGAGCTTCTTCTGTTGAAAGATCAGGATCTTTTACAGTTTTCTGAATCAGGCTAAGAGCGACTGGTGTTGAAAGATCATTCTCTAGAGCTTTCTGGAAATCTTCAATAAATGCACGTGCTTTTTCCGACAGGCCTGAAACATTTGCGGCTTCACCTTTTTTATAGGTTTTGTCCGCCATAAGTGCTTTTGCACCTCCTGCTGATTGAGCAAGTTTTGCAATACGCTGTACTAATGCCTGTCGTGCATTTTTTGCACCATCCATTGCTTCCCAGCTGAAATAAATCTGCTTGCGGTAATGGGCTCCTAACAGGAAGAAACGATAGTCCAAAGGATCGTATCCTTTATCTATTAATGACTGAAGTCTTAAAAAGTTACCGGAAGATTTTGACATTTTTGAACCTTCTCCGGCTTCTGCGGATTTTTTATCTTTTGCAATAACCAGAAATTCGTTGTGTAACCAGTAATTAACCCACTTTGTTCCTGTTGCACCTTCGCTCTGTGCAATTTCATTTGTGTGATGGATAGGAATGTGGTCAATTCCTCCTGTATGAATATCTATGTGTTCTCCAAGATATTTCATACTCATTGCGGAACATTCAATGTGCCATCCAGGATATCCTCGTCCCCAAGGACTGTCCCATGTAAGTGCCTGATCTTCAAATTTACTCTTAGTAAACCAAAGTACAAAGTCGTAAGGATTGCGTTTGTTTTCATCAATGACTACGACGTCTCTTTTTCCTGCTCCTGTTTTTAATTCATCAAGATTGAGGTTTGCAAGTTTTCCGTAATCTTTATATGTACTTACATCAAAATATAGATTACCGCCAGCCATGTATGTATGACCGTTTGCTTCTATTCTCTTTATAAGGTCAATCATGTCTTGTACATGTTCTGTTGCTTTGCATACTACGTCTGGGCGAATGATGTTTAGTCTGTCAATGTCTGTAAAAAATGCATCTGTATAAAATTTTGCTACTTCAAGAACTGATTCATGGCGTTCCTTTGCAGTTTTAAGCATTTTATCTTCGCCTGCATCGGCATCACCAGTAAGGTGTCCTATGTCTGTAATGTTCATTACATGTTTTTTGTCATATCCTAGGAATGTAAGGGTTCTGTCAAGAATGTCAAGGAATACGTATGCCCTAAGGTTTCCTATATGTGCATAGTTGTATACTGTTGGTCCGCATCCGTAAAAACCTGCATATCCTGGTGTTATTGGTTCAAAATCCTGCATTGTGCGGCCCATTGTATTAAATAAACGTAATCCCATAAAACCTCCAGCCGCAGTTTGAATTGTTGCGGCAGTCCTGTTCTTTCTATATAATAAAAGATTATGAATAGCATACGAAAAATAGGCGAAAATATCAAGAACTCGACATTTTTTAAAGGATTGATTAGCTATGATGAGCCTATGGAACGGCATACGACTATGAAAGTGGGTGGAAAGGCTAAGGTTTATATTGTTCCGGAAGATGCCGTTTCTGCTGCTGTTGTTGTACAGGAATGTAAGAAAAATGATGTGCGGCTTGTCGTTTTAGGTGGTGGAAGTAATGTTATTGTCGCGGATGAAGGTATAGACGGTGTTGTCTTGTCTACAGAAGGCATAAAAGATATTTCTTTTTGTTCTGAACATAGGGAAATTCAGCTTGATGATGCACCATGGAAAACTGGTACTCTTGTAAAGGTGTCCTGTGGTGCAGGGGCATCCATGAATGATATTGTTGACTTTTGTGCTTCAAATGCGTTATGGGGAATGTCTTGTTTTGCGGGATTGCCAGGAACTGCTGGAGGAGCTGCTTATATGAATGCCCGTTGTTATGAAAAAGAAGCCAGTGATGTTGTTTCTGAAGTTTCTTATATCAATTTAGACAAATTTAATGTAAATGCAAAACTTAACGTTGCGGAATTTGTTGAAATGTACCATAATAGTAAAATAGACTGGAGTTATAAATCTTCTCCTCTTGCAGTTGGTCATAATCTGATTGTGGGGGTTAGTTTCTTATGTGTGGCTGTAGAGGATGATAAAGCTCCGGAGCTGATTTTTGAGCAGAATAGAAAATATATTGAAGATCGTACTGCAAAGGGGCATTTTAAAGCTCCGAGTGCAGGAAGTGTATTTAAAAACAATCGGGCTTTTGGAAAACCGAGCGGAATGCTGGTTGATGAAGCTGGATTAAAAGGTTTTACCGTCGGGGGAGCTCAAATTACTCCTTGGCATGGTAATTTTATTATAAATACAGGTAATGCAACAGCTTCTGATATAAGGAAACTTGTTGAAACTGCTAGAAATCGGGTTAAGGAGATGACGGGTTTTGTTTTGGAACCTGAAATTATTTTTATATAATGATACACGGGGTTTATACCGAAAATAACAATGGAGTGCTATATAGATGTTACAGTTGTCTTTTGTAAGTTTTAAGGCGAATTCTTATGTTTTTGTAGAAGGAACGCCTTCTAATGATAGGTTTTTTATTATCCAGACAGGAAAGGTTAGTTGTTACCATGAAACACCTATTCCTGGAAGTTCTCTAAAGATTCTTGGTCCAGGAGACTTCCTTGGTGTTATTCCTTGTATGTCTGGTCACAGCCATACTGAAACTGTAATTGCGTCTTCTGATGTTACCGCTATTGTTGTCCGAAGGGATCAGTATCAGGAACTTATTGTTCATAATACGCCGATTGCTTTAAAAATTATTCGTTATTTTGCACGTGAAATGAGATTTATGAATGATATACGTGCCAAAATGACCGTTAAAAAGACCTCTGGGTCAGATTCTCCAGAAGAACTGTTTAATATTGCTCAGTTCTATGAAGAAAAGGGATTTGATGCTGTTGCCGAGTATGGATACTATCAGTATTTAAAAGTTTCTCCTGAAGGAGATCATGCGGATATTGCAAAACGTCGTTTTGCAAGCTTGCGTAAACATACTAATGTAAAATACTTGGAAGCTCCTCCTGAAAATGTACGTTTGTATCAAAAAGATAATATGATTTTTTCTGAATGTCAGTCAGGCTCGGATATGTATATTATTCAGGAAGGTTCTGTTCGTATTACCCGTGTTATTGAAGATGATGAAGTAACTTATGCCCTTCTTCGTAAAGGTGATATGTTTGGAGAAATGGCTCTTCTTGATAATAAGCCGCGTTCTGCAAGTGCTATTACTCATGAAGACAGTAAAGTTCTTGTTATTAATGCCTCTAACTTTGAGCAGATGGTAACTTCTCAGCCTAGTTTTATTGCTCGCCTTACACAGATGCTTGCTGATCGTGTTTGGTCTATGTATCGTCAGCTTGTTAATGGTCTTCTTACAGATCAGAGAGAGCGTATGGTTGATATGCTTGCTCTTCAGATTGAAATTATGAAAGTTCCTGGTGGTAAGGGCGTTCCTTATCAGACAGATTTTACCCCTCAGGATATTGTTAATATGAGTGGTATTCCAAGTGCACAGCAGAATATTGCATTGAATCAGCTGTATTCTGACCAGAATGTAAAGGTTAGAAACGGTAAGATTAATATTCCTGATGTTGATGAACTCATAAAACAGGCAGCATTCTACCGTAATCAGCAGAATCGTCGTCTTAAGTCTCAGTCATAAGGTTTTATGAATAAAAGATTTTCTTTGTTGTTTATATTTTTAGCATTCTCTTGTTTTGCGTTGACAGCACAGAATTTGGTTTCGGCAGATGTGTCTGAAACGGATGAGTCTGTTACTGGTACAGTTTCTTCTGATGTAGGTTCTGTTTCGGTTTCAATAAAAAAAACATCTCGTAATCCTGCTACTGGTAAAACAACACAGGCTCAGTCAGTTCCTGATAGTTTTGGAAATGTAAAGCTTGGAATGTCTGTTGATGATGTAAAATCTATGCTTATGAAGGATTCTCAGTTTGGCTATAGGGGTGATAAAGATGTTTCTCTTATGGCTGGTGAAAACAGAACCCTTATTGAAACAGATTCTGCCAGATATGCTCCGTATTCTTTTCTGGATCGTTGTTGGTTCCAATTTTACGAAGATAAGCTGTATATAATGACTATAAATATGAATCAAGAAAAGCTTGATCATTATTCTGTATTTAGCCAGTTATGTGAAAAATATGGCACCCCGACATCTCTTAATCCTGATAAGTCAGAGTGGGTTAGTGATACAGTTATAGTAGCATTAGAACGCCCTCTTTCCATAAAGTATACAGATCGTGTAGTTATGGAAAAAATACAAAATGCCTCTTTCGTTGAAAAAACAGCAAAAGAAAAAAATCGCGAACAGTTCCTTGAAGGTCTGTAATATATGATTTTCGTAAAAAAGTATTTTCCACTTTATTTAGTTGTATTAATGTCCTTGTTTTCTTCTGCATGTTTTGGTGCTGGGAAAAAGATTGAAATGCCTGTTCGGGATTTAGTGATTCGCAAAACTAACGGTGGCGCTGTTGCCGTAAAAGCTGAAATTGCGGCTAAAGATCCTGAACGTCAGCATGGATATATGGAAAGAAAAAAAATTCCTGATGGTACAGGAATGCTTTTTGTCTTTGCAAAAGATGAAGTGCTGAATTTTTGGATGAAAAATACTCCACATCCTCTGTCGATTGCATATATTGACAGGGACGGTATTATAGTAGATATATTTGATATGACCCCGTTTAGTCTGAGTAGTGTTACAAGTACACGTTCTGTTCGTTATGCACTTGAAGTTCCTCAGGGGTGGTTTGAAAAAAACGACATCTCGAAAGGAGATGTCGTTCAAACTGCGGATGGTAACCCTATAAAAATTTTCCAGTCTTTTTTATAATTCCTGTTCAAGATTTTTTAATTGCTGAATGGCAATCTTATCTTTAGGGTCTATTTCAAGTACTGTCATAAAATATTTTCTAGCTTCTTCTTTATCGCCTTTTTTCAAGCTGAGATATCCGAGGTTGCTTATGACTTTTGTGTTGTCTGGATCAAGATTGAGAGCATCACAAAGACTTTCCTGAGCTCCGTTTAAATCCCCTGTTTCCAGCTGACAGATAGCAAGTTCATTGTAAGTGTCGGCACTTTGGTCGCCGCCTTCGCATTCTTGTGCTTTTTCAAATGCCTGTCGTGCTTCTGAAAAACGTTCAAGTCTGCGAAGTCCCCAGCCTAACAGGAACCAAGCATTCCAAACGGCAGGATTGTCCTGTATGAATTTTCGGATTTCTTCAAGACCTTTTTCTTCTTCTCCGCGTGAAATAAGCTCGTATGCATTATGAAAGCGTTCGTTTTCAAGATTACGTGAATTGATTTTATTCAACATTTCCTGAGCACGCTCGATTTTATATGTGCCATTTTCGCCAAGCTCTTCTTCTTTTGTATCAGCCGTAAGCCCTATATAGCTTTCAAGGCAGCTTTTTGCTTCTGAATAATTATGTTTTTTTAGATAAAAAAACGCTGCATTAAAAAATGCGTCAGGCAGTTCTGGCTCGCTATCCATTGCATCGCGATAATGAATAAGGGCATCGTCATCGTATGCGTCTGCATCATCATAAAGTCCTGCATTGCGATAGTTGTCTGCACGCTGGTCAAAAAACAAAGCCATATTCAGGATTATTGCCTTATTCTCTGGTTGAATTCCATGAACTGCTCGCCAGATTTCTTCTGCAAGTTCCCAGTCTTCATTTTTTGTTTTTAAAATTGCAGCTTCCGAAAGCTCTTTTACAATGTTTGGACGGGCTTCCTGAATTAATTTTCTGTAGTAATCAAGGTTTTGATTTGATCTGTCATACGCAAGAACTGTTAATATTCCTGCAAGAACCTGTTCCTGTGTAAGATTTTTTAAATCTTCACAGGCTTTTTCTTCGGAATCCTTTTTTTGTACAGGAAGCTCAATTGCAGGATCAATATGAATATCTTCTGCTGAAAGTTTAAAACCTTCTGGCAGTTTTACAAAATAAACAGAGTCCAATGGATTTGCGGGATTCATTATGTATTATGCTCCAGTTGGCTGCTGAGCAGCATTATTCTGATTTGGTTGCTGACTGTTTTCCAAATCGGCTTTTCTGACTGTTGTCAAATAGTTGTTTATATGAACCTTATAAGAAAGAGCTACTGTTGCATCGTTAAATCTGATTGAAACTGCAACAATATCTTTTCTTCCTTCAACTGCAGATGTTTCTGCTATTATGCCTTTAAGTTGAATTATTTCATGAGGTTCTTCAAACTCAAGAGACAACTGAACTTCTTTGTCTTTCAGAAACTGTGCAAGTCCAAGAATGAAAACCTTTGCACCACCAAAAGAAATATCATGCAAAATACATCTTCGAGGAACATTCTGGATAAGAATTGAACATTCTTCTGTATGAAGTCCAAGCTTGCGGCTTGAATCTTTTGTAATGACAATACGCTCTTCTTTGCGGCGCAATGAATTTATATTTGCGTCAATTACATGACCAATTTTTTCAATTAAGTCATCAGGCGGACGCTGTGTAAATGTCAAGGAAACTATAGCAAGGTCTTTGCTGTTCATATATGGCATAACCTGAGATACTTTGCAAGAAATAAAGAAACTTACTGTTGTTCCATCAGGCTGCATGAACCAATAGCGAAGGCTCATTGTTGGTGGGTCTTTTTTTGTTACCTGCTGAAAAGCACCACTTTTTGTTCCCACTATGATACGAGCTAAAGAAAATGATGTAGAATTTATAATGCAAGGCCACTGACCTTCTGCGCATTTTATGAAAATCTGGCGAGGATCCATGCCAAGTGTACGTATTATATCTTTTGTGAAAGTTAATTCGGTATTAAGATATGTTTCGTAATACTTCGTTATTTGCTGAGTGGTAGTAATTGCCATATCCTTTATAATAGTTTATAACTCGATAATTGTAAAGTCAAAAATCAAGGAAAAAGTAACTGATTAAGTTTAGTACGGATAATATTGTTTAAACATCAGTAAAAAGGTATTATGATTTTATGAAAAAATATCAGTATGTATTATTTGATTTTGATGGAACAATTTTTGACACTTCTAAAGGAATTTACAAATCTTTTGATAAAGTTGTTGAATATTATAATCTTGATGTTCCTGATAAATCGGTCTATGACACAATGATTGGGCCTCCTTTGCGAGAAAGTTTTTCAAGAGTGTTTAAATTTCCTGAAGAAAAGCTTGTAGAAGCTATGGGCGTATACCGCAAGTATTATTCAGCTTCTGGAATGTTTGAAGTTCAAGTGTATGACGGTGTTATTCCTTTAATAAAAAGTTTGCATGAGGCTGGAAAAATTGTATGTGTTGCCACAAGTAAACCTGAAATATATGCAAAACAGATTTTGGAACGCCAAAATATGCTTGATCTGTTCGATTTTGTTGCAGGAAGCGATATGGAAGAATCTAAACGTGTGAATAAGGTTGATGTCATACGTTATGTACTGAAATCCTTAAATATTGAAGATAAAAAGAATGAATGTGTGCTTATTGGTGATACACATTTTGATGTTGTTGGAGCAAAAGCTGCTGGCATTGACTGCATTGGTATTCTTTATGGTTTTGGTACAAGACAGGAACTTGAAGCTTATGGAGCTAATTATATAGAAGAAAGTATTCAAGATGTACATAATCTTATTTGTTCTTGAAATCCGTATCAATATATAATAATGCATAAATATGCATTGAAAAATAATATATTTTTTTATATCATGCAAATATGAAAGAACTTGAATTAAAGTATGGCTGTAACCCGAATCAGAAACCTGCACGGGTGTATATGGAACATGGCGATCTGCCTGTAACAGTAGTTAATGGTAGACCTGGATACATAAACTTGCTTGACGCATTAAACGGATGGCAACTTGTAAAGGAATTAAAAGAAGCTACAGGACTTCCTGCTGCATCTTCTTTTAAACATGTTTCACCTGCAGGTGCCGCAATCGGACGCCCTCTTTCTGATGTATTAAAAAAGATTTATTTTGCAGATATTGAAGTACCTCTTACACCTCTTGCCTGTGCTTATGCCCGTGCACGTGGTGCAGACAGAATGTCTTCTTTTGGCGATTTTATTGCATTGAGCGATGTTTGTGATAAAGCTACTGCTCTTCTTATAAAAAAGGAAGTAAGCGATGGTATTATTGCACCTGGCTATGATGCTGATGCCCTTGAAATCTTAAAAGCAAAAAAGAAGGGTGGTTATTGTATATTACAGATTGATGAATCTTATGAACCTGCTGCCCTTGAAAGCAAAATGGTGTTTGGTGTTACATTTGAACAGGGACACAATTTTGTAAAACTTGATGATGAATGTCTTAAAAATATTGTTACTGAAAATAAAACTCTTTCAAAAGAAGAGCGCGATAATTTGCTTATTTCTCTTATAATATTGAAATATACACAGTCAAATAGCGTTTGTTACGTAAAAGACGGTCAGGCAATTGGTATTGGCGCTGGTCAGCAGAGCCGTATCCATTGTACACGTCTTGCAGGTGACAAGGCTGATAAATGGTGGCTTCGCCAGAGTCCTCAGGTTTTAAATCTTCCTTTTAGAAGTGATATAAAACGTCCTGACCGTGACAATACAATAGATGTTTATACTAGCGATGACTATGAAGATGTTCTTGCAGATGGAATATGGCAGAATTTCTTTACAGAAAAACCTGCTGTGTTTACAAAAGAAGAGCGTAAGGCTTGGATTGCAAAGAATACGGATGTTGCAATTGGAAGTGATGCATTCTTCCCATTTGGAGACAATATTGAGCGTGCTCATCGTAGTGGTGTAAAAGTTATTGCCCAGCCTGGTGGTTCTATCCGTGATGATAATGTTATTGAAGTAAGTAATAAATATGGAATGGTAATGGCATTTACAGGAATTCGCCTGTTCCATCATTAATTTTATAGAAAAATTTTGCCCACTGGCCGTAATGATTATGGCCAGTGGCCGTGATGATTATGGCCACTGGGCGTAATGACTTTGGCCAGTGGCCAAACTGACTTTGCGCAGTGGCAGACTGAGTTTGCGCACTGGCCAAGCTCAGTTTGCGCACTGGTGAAACTGGCCTTGGCTTATTGCTGTGATTTTTTGTTTCTGTAGTAAAGAATTGCCATTAGGATTAATCCGCCTGCAATCATTAGAAAGCATAAAATCTGACCAGTAGAAATGTTTGCAAATGATGTGTTCTGATACAGAATTTTACTGCCGTCTTTTGAAATGCGGTAACCTAAGTCTGCATCTGGCTGTCTGAAATATTCAATAAAAAATCTTACAAATCCATAGCCTATTGTATACATTGCTCCTATGAATCCGTCGAACGGCTTATGTTTTCGCAATGGAAAAAGACATGCAAAAAGAACTAAGCCTTCAAAAAAAGCTTCGTACAGCTGACTTGGATGGCGTGGAAGATTTATGATTTTTTGCCCTTCTTTTAAGACAATGTTGCATTTGTTTACAAAATCCTGAACCCAAGGAATACTGAGTGAAAAGGATTCTATTTCTGCTCGCGGAAATATCATGCCCCAGGGAACTGTTGTAATTCTGCCATACAGTTCTCCGTTCATGAAATTGCCTATTCTTCCAAATGTGTAGCCTAACGGAATTGCAACGCACATTGCATCTATCCATTTCCATAAAGGCTTTTTGTGAACTTTGCACCAGCTGATCATGCCTATGAGTCCACCAATAAAGCCTCCATGATACGACATACCTTCAAGTCCTGTGAATTTATGAGTAAAAGTGTCGAACGGCCAGAAAATTAACCATGGTTTTCTCCAGTATTCTCCGCTTGTATCATATACGAGTGTTGAAAATACTCTGGCACCAATAATTAAAAATATAATGCCCCAGGAAATAAAACTGAATATGTCGTCTTCTGTTATTTTTTCTTCTGGTGTGTCTAAAAGACCTTCTTTGAGTTCTTTTTTTAAAATGTAAAATGCCGTTGCAAATGCACAGATGTACATTAAGCCATACCAGCGTATAAGTCCTAGGATTGGAATTCCTGGAAACAGTTCTGGCTGAATCCATTTTGGATACTGAATGTATAATGGTGTAAACATATTAAAGCTTAAATCCTTGTTTTGCTGCCATGACTATTTTTTTCTTGAGCAGGTTATTTTCGTTTTTAAGTCTGGTAATTTCAAACTGCTGCTGTTTTATAAGCTCTGAAAGTTCTCCTGCGGTTAAAGCTCCTGTTCCTGCAAGTTCTTCTACGTATGCCATTTTTGTATTGAAATCTTCAGCTGCTTCTTCACTTGCAAGATTGAAAGAATCATCTGCGGCTTCTGTTACATCATAGGCATCATCAAAAACAAGAGTCTCGGACTGAATGATTTTATCTGCAATTCTGTAGATTGCCTGTCCAATGACTGACTGAGGCTTATATACAATAACTGGCAGTCGTGAAGCGAGTGCTTTATCCTGAGTAGAATCTCTGTATACAACTCCAAGATGTTCTATATCAAGTCCTAAATACTGCTGACAGGAGTGTCTTATTTTTATGGCTCTGTCTGCATCTTTTGGGTCATCAATCATGTTCAGAACAAGACGAGGATGAAATCTTCGCATGCGCGAAATAAACAGTTCCGTGTTTTCAGGATCCCTTTTGTTAAGTTCTTCAACCAGACGTGGAATGTATAGTCTTTGCAGGGAAGAAGAATCTTTTCTTAAGGATTCCAAATATTCGTAAGCTTCTGATCCTCTTTTGTATGTGTTGTACATCATTCTGAATACGATATTTTTGAGGAAAAGGTATCCGTTAAGGGTTGCTGTTACTGTAGGTGCTGTTACTATTATGCCTTGTGGTGAAAGAAGAAACATGTCCAAAATTGTAAGATGTGTTCCTGCACCAAGGTCAAGAATGAGGTAATCTGCCTGAATGTTACAGAAGTTGTGAATTAAATCATTTTTTTTACTTGCTTTTAAAGATGTAAGTCCTGGAATTTCAGAGTCACCTGCAATAAATGAAACATTCTTATAATCTGTCGGCAATATTAAATCTTCAAATTTGGTTTGTCCTGTAAGATATGTACCTATACCTTTTTTTGGTGCTGACTGACCTATGACAAGGTGAAGGTTTGATGCTCCTAAATCTAAATCGGCAAGAACGACTTTTTTCCCGGCTTGTCCAAGTGCAATTGCAAGGTTTGCACTTAAAAGACTTTTTCCTACGCCGCCTTTACCGCTGGCTACTGGTATTATCTGCATGTGAAGGATTATAACACATTCTTTAAACTCTTGCATAGACATAAAAAACACCGTATTATATAAGAATGGATAAAAAATCATTCTCGTTAAAGAAGTCTTTGTATATGACTTTCTGGATGTTTTTACTTGCTGTAGGTGCTTCTCAGTGCTTTGCTCAATCACAGACAGGGACTTCTGATCCAAGAACTGCTGACTTAAAAAGTGTTCGGAACAGACAGTATTTAGAGATAATAAATTCACTGTACTATTATATCCAGCAGAATTATGTAGAGGAAGTTGACCCTGAAGTATTGTATCAGGGGGCATTAAAAGGAATGCTTGACAGTTTGAAAGATCCTCATTCTGCATACCTTTCAAAAGATGAATGGAGAAATCTTTCAGATACAACAACAGGCTCTTTTGGAGGCGTTGGACTTTCTATTTCAAAGCCTTCGGAAAATACTCCTGAAAAACCTGCTTATGTACTTGTTGCTCAGCCAATAGACGGCTCTCCTGGAGAACAGGCTGGCATTCAGAGTGGGGACCGCATTATAAAGATTGATGGCGTTGATACTTCTACAATTACAATGAATGAAGTTCTTGATATGCTGCGTGGAACTGTCGGTGAGCCTGTAACTGTAACAATTCGTCGCGGAAAGACCATGGAGTTTGACAGAACTCTTATTCGTGCGGTTATTGAAACTCCTTCTGTAAAGTATGGAATGATTCGTTCAACAGGATACATAAAGATTTCTGAATTTTCTACAAACACAGCTCCTGTTGTTCAGGAAGCTTTGGAGTCTTTTGAAGCTGAAAACTATGATTCCCTTATTATTGATTTACGTAACAATGGTGGCGGTCTTTTGAATGCAGCTGTTGGCGTTGTCGATAAATTTGTAGACAGCGGTACTATTGTTGCAACGAAGAGTCGCATTGCATACGAAAATCAGGTGTTTACTGCGTCTGCAAAGAATACTGTTGTTGCGGATAATATTCCTGTAATTGTTTTGATAAACCGTGCTTCTGCAAGTGCCAGCGAGATTGTTGCAGGTGCATTAAAAGATACTCACAGGGCATATCTTGTTGGCGAAAAATCCTACGGAAAAGGCAGTGTTCAAATTCCTACACCTCTTATTGCAAGTGACGGATTTAAAATTACTGTAGCAAAATATTATTCTCCTACAGATGTTAATATTGATAAGATTGGCATTCCTGCTGACCGTACTGTTAATTATCCTGATTTTACAGAAGAAGAGGAAAAGGCTTATTCTGCGCTCATGTCTGATGATAAAATTGCGGAATATGTTGAAAATCATCCTGGCATGACGGATGTTGATATTGGTACTTATGCAGTTAAGCTTCAAAAAGATTATAATCTTGATCTTAGGCTTATAAGAAAGGTTATTCGCAATGAAGTTGAGCGTACTAAAAAGCCTCGCCTTTATGATTTGGATTATGATTTACAGCTTAATGCTGCTCTTGATATGTTTGCTAATGAAGATGTTCTGGCGCTGTCTAAGTCTGCAAAAACTCTTTTGGAAATTCAGGCAGAGTCCGATAGTAAAGCTGAAAAGAAATAAACCGATATGCGTCAGTTTGTTTCAGAAGTTATGCCTGATGCAAAGGGCTGCATAAAGGTTTCTGGTAAGAAGTTTCATTACTTGCACTCTGTGCTGCGTGTTGAAATTGGAGACATGATGTATGTCCGCTTGCCAGATGGCGTTTTACAGCAGATGACTTTGGCAAAGCTTGATGCTGATGCTAAAATTGCAGTTCTTACACTGGCGGGTGAGAAGTCTGAAAAAATGCAGGAAAATGGAATAAAAGCTCTTCCAATAAAGCAAAAAGCTGCTGTAAGTCTATGGCTTTTTCAATTTATTGCAAAGCCTCCTAAAATGGAATTGATAATCAGACAGGCTGTGGAGTGTGGAGTGTCTGTGATTGTTCCAGTTGAAGGTGAGTTTTGTCAAAGTGGATGTATTGAAAGTGCCAGAAAGCGTTGCGTTGCTTCTGATACACGTTGGCAGCGTATCATAACTGAAGCTAGGGAACAGAGTGGTTCTCCTGTAGATACAAAAATTATGCCTTGTATGTCTGTTGAAGATGCCTGCCGCTTGTGGCAAGAGCAGAGTGTCTCAGACGGAAAGACTGGAACTTTTGCAGCTGTGTTGTATGAACAGTCTGCAAAAACAGAGCTTTTTCATGAGGCGGTTGGCAAGGCTTTAGAAAATGGGCTTGTGCCTAAAACTTCTGCTGTAATGGTTGGAGCTGAAGGTGGAATTTCGCCTTCAGAACTTGAACTTGTAAGTAATAATGGTTTTACTCCTGTTCATTTTAAGACGAATATATTACGTTGTGAGACAGCTGCCCTTTATGGAATGGCTGTTCTACAGAATACAATAACGGAGTCTGATGTATGGCAATTAAAAAAATAAAAATTCTAGGCGTTCCTGTTGATGTATGTCCTCCACAGGATTTTGAAAAGACTATAATGGATCTTCTTGAAAAAGAAGGTTCTAAACAGATTGTCTTTCTGTCTGTTTGGGATTTATTAAAGGCTCGCGGGAGAAACTCATACTCAGAATGTGTTCGTAATGCGGATTTAGTTATTCCTATTTCTAAAAGCATTATTTCAGGTGCTAAATTTTTAAAAAAGGATGTTCCATACCGTTGGAATCCTTTTGAAACTGTTATAAATATTATGACGGTATTGGAAACTCATTATAAATCAATATATATGCTTGGCGGTCATAAAAAGACTCTTATGGCTGCTGAAAAAAATGTCCGCAATACGTTTAGTAATCTGCAGATTGTTGGTCGCTATGTGGGATATTATCCAAAATCTGTTGAGGCTGATGTAATTTCTGCGATTCATAAAGCTTCGCCATCTCTTGTTTTGATGAGTGATGGGGTAAGAGATAAAGACTGTTGGTTTTATAACCGCAGGGAAAACTTTGATCATAGTATATTTTTATATTTTAACGATGCTGTTGACATTTTCAGTGAAAGAAAGACACATGTAAATAAGGTTGTTTTTGAAAAAGGCAATGAGATTTGGGGGGAAATAATGCGAAATCCTTTAAAAATCTTCTTGATTTTTCCGTTTGTTTGGTATAAAGTGTGCCTCGTTTGGTATAGACTCTTTGTAAAGGAATAAAAATGCTAGAGTATACAAAGAGATGGAATGTAAAAAAATTATAATTTTAACTGATAGTGATGTTCTGCACTCATGGTGTGCGGAGGAATTGCATGGAATTTCTGACGTGACAGTTGTTTCGTTTAGAAATTTGACAGTTTCTATCAAGAGCCTTTTTGATGCTTTTGATGCCGTAGTAGTGGATTATTCACTGGAAAATTTGAATTGCATTAGTGATTTGTATGAGTTTTTTTGCAAATCAACGTTACAGTATAAGAAAAAGTTTATCATTCTGTATGATTCTTATTCTCATATTTTTTCAAATTTAAAATTGCAGTTTAGAAATGCAGAACTGTTTAATCTTATCTCTCCTGTTCATGCTTTAAGAAAGCTTTTTGAAAATGAAGTTTCTGTGGCTTTTTTCAGACCTGAAATGTCTGTTGTGACTCCAATGGAGGAATTGGAAGAAAAACTAAGAATTGTTGCTGGATATGATGAATGTGTTTTGCTTTTGGGTGAGAGTGGCAGTGGAAAGACTTGGGCTGCAAAAAAGATTCATCAGTATTCCCGTAGATGTAAAGAAAGGTTTTTCAATGTTAATGTTGCAGAATTTAATCCTAATCTAATAGAAGGAAATCTGTTTGGAATAAACTCTGGTGCATTCACAGGAGCTGTGTCTCAAAAAGGTTGTTTTGAAGAGGCCGATAAGGGCACTTTGCTACTTGATGAAATTGGAGAACTGCCTATATCTTTACAATCTAAACTTTTAAGCGTAATTGAAAATAGAATGTATAAAAGGCTTGGTAGTACTAAAGAATGTTACTTTGATGAAAAGTTGATTTTTGCCACAAATAAAAACCTTGATGAATGTGTGAAAAATCATACTTTTAGAAGCGATTTATTTTACAGAATAAATTGTCTTACTCTGTACATTCCACCTCTTAGAAGCCATAAAGATGATATACCTTCTTTGGCAAAACAGTTTTCAAGTGAACATAAGAAATGTCTTTCCTCAACAGCAATTGAAAAACTTTGTAATTATTCTTGGCCTGGAAATATCCGAGAGCTGAAAAACGTTGTAAAAAGAGCGTGTTTCTTTTCTGGAAAAGAACTTCTTACTGCTGAGGATATTCTTTTTTCATATTATGGCTAGCAAGTCCTGCTGCTTTGTCGAATGTCTTTTCAAGATATTGTGCTTCACTTTCGCTAAGGTTTGCCCGTGATAAAATAGTTCTCCAGAATTGTTCCATGTCAGGGCGTCCTGTTTTACTGAAAAAACCTATGTCTTGAAGACTGTCTGCTATTGAGGTGACAGTCTTGTCAAGTCGAGAAAGTGGAATTGGCGTGTATCCTGTGAAGTTTTTCTTTGTGTAACGGAATATATGATAGCATAATATTTGTACTGCATGACTTAAATTTAATGAAGCAAATTCATCACTTGAAGGAATTGTTACACCTGTTGTACATTCAAGAAGTTCTTCATCTGTAAGTCCTGTCCGTTCATTTCCGAATACTATGGCGACTTTTCCATTGTTATCGGTTGCGTCCGATGCTGTTTCTGCAAATTCTTCTGGTAGATATAGCTTTCCTTTACGTTTTTTTCCTCGTCTTCTTGTTGTTCCTGCTGCACATACACAGTCTTTTGTTGCTTCCGTTATGGATGGGTAAAATTGAGTTGCATCCCATATTGGAGCTGCGTGAATTGCCAGAATTCTTACACGTGAATCATCAAGGCTTTCTTTACTTCCTACAATTCTTAGCTCTTTTATTGAATTGTTTGCCATTGCTCTGCATACTGCACCTACATTACGACTTTCTTCTGGATGCGAAAGTACAATCACTATATTCTGTAAATTCATAAAGCCTACTATATCGTTTTTACATGATTTAAGCTATAATGACGACATGAGTAATTCTTTTGTGTATGGAAAAACAGCTCTTGTAATAGGCGGAACTTCGGGAATTGGAGGCTGTGTTGCAAATATTCTTGCAGAAAAAGGTGCTGATGTTTACGTAACTGGTACTCATGCCCCAGAATGTGAAAAACTTCATTTTATTCCTTGTGATTTTGAGAAAAATGGACTTGCAGAATTGGAGCGTTTAGAATTTGTTATGTCTGAATGTACTATTTTATGTGTCTGTTACGGTCCGTTTGTACAAAAATCGATGCATGAAACTACTTCTGATGACTGGCAGAAAATGGCATTGTTTGATTATGCTCTTCCTGGTATTGCCGTCAGCAAGGTTTTGGCTTTTATGATGGAAAAAAAATGCGGCTCAATTTTATTGTTTGGGGGCACAAGAAGTGAACTGCCTAGAGCCTGTGCTACAAATGCTGCCTATTTGGGAGCAAAAACAGGACTTGGGGTGATTGTTAAGTCTGTTGCCAGAGAATATGGTCAATTGGGAATTCGTTGTAATGCAATTTTACCAGGATTTACTCGTAATGCTCCAGAAGGATTTCTTTCAAATGATGTTCAGATTGCTGATAAAGCTGTTTATGTTATAGAACAGCGGGATTTAAATGGTATTTTTTTAAATGTTGACTATGGATGGATGTGACTTTATACTTATTTATATAATTAATTATTTATGACGATAATTATGTAAATAAAAGTTAAAGGATGGAGCTGAAAATGATAGACAATAATTTAATAAAGGGGTTTGATGAAGACAAAGATGATAGCCTGAAATTTTATCTTGAAAAATCCGAGGATATAGATAAATGTATTATTGTCAATCTTAATGGCTATGTAGATACTTATAATTCAAATTATTTTCAAAAACAGATTGAAAAAATAATAAATGCCGGATATATACGCATAATATTTAGTTGTTACAATTTGAATTATGTTTCTTCAACTGGAATTGGCTATTTTACAGATTTTTTAAAGTCTGTAAAATCTTCTGGCGGTGATGTAGTTCTGGTAAATGTTCAGCCTAAAGTTTTGGAAGTTTTTCAGCTTTTGGGATTCTCTCAGTTTTTTACATTCAAGGAAAATATAAAAGAAGCGACTCTGTTTCTTCAAAAAGAAATTGCTCAGGGAGATAATGTGTTTCCAAGAGTTGTAAACTGTCCAGTCTGTTCTAACAGTTTAAAGGCTACAAAAGAAGGCAGATTCAGATGTTCCAACTGCAAATCTATTATTGCTATAAACAATAAAGGGGATGTAACCTTAGGATAAACTTTGTTTAGATATGGTTGCATATTGTTATTTGACTAAATTAATGGTATTCTTAAAAAATAATGAAGATTAAAGAAAATATAATAGAATCACTGAAACTTATTTTTTTCTATGCATGTATATGCATATTCCTCTGTTTCTGTTCATCTGTACTTTATATGGTATACACGCTCTGCCAAAATCTTGTTGCAGGACAGACTCTTTCTTTTGATTTTAATCTTTTTATGGAAGGTTTTCTTCTATTTTCTCCTGTAGTATTTATTTTTGGTTCAATGCTGATGACGTTTTTCTTTATACGCCATCCATGTCATTATATACTGCCTTTAATATGCTACTGTGTACTGTATGCTGTTTCCTGGATATTCATAATTCCTGCCATTTCAAAAGTAAGTACGACTTCTTACGAAACTTATATTGAAGCAAAAACGAAAGACATGCCTTCTTCTGGTTATTTCCGAAGAAATAAAGATAAAATAGTTTATTATTCGTATGTAAATGAAGCTGACAATTCTGTTGCGGGATTGTGTATTGATTCAAATCTTGCAGAAAACAATGTTTATACATTTAGTTCCCTGAAACTGTCTCATAAAAAAACAGCTTTTACAGATTCTTTAATACAGAATTCTATTGATATGCCTCCTGCTATTGCAATTACAGCACAGAAACTCCTTGAACTGTCGCTTGTTCTGCGTAAATGTGCATCTCAGTCTTTTGGTTCGAACCATTCATTTTTTTACTGGTTGTGTTTTGCTTCTATGGGATTGGCTCTTCTTGGTGTAATAGGTTTACGTCATTTTTCTGAGTGGCGTCTTGTGAATATGCTTTTTGTTGCAATGGCTACACTTGGAATTATTGTGGGTAACACTTTGGAGTATGTAAATCCTGTAATGGTAGGAATTGAAAAGTCTTTCAATGACGTGTTTGCAAAAATTGGCATTTTTAAGCCGCTATGTACGGTCGGTAATCCTTTTATAATATTCTGCAATATATTTATATTTATTATTCTGTTAGTCCTTTTCTTTGCATTTGAAAAAAACAGCAGGAATTTGGAGGACCTGTAATTATGAAGAAAGTTATTATAATTCTGGTAATATATACGTTTCTTATTTTTTTATGCTGTCTGGGAGAAACTTATATTTACAGGTATGTTCCAGAACTGGTTCCTGAATGTGTATCTTCTTACAGATTTTACAGGGGACTTTCTTGGTTTTTAGCCTTGCTTCCTTCTATTCTGATTAGTGGTTTTTGTATTGCCTGTTCAATACAGTGGAAAAGAAATGCTACTGACTCTAGACATCGTTTTTCTCCTGCAATGATAGATCGCTATCGTTTTGTCATTATAGCTTCTCTTATTTTTGTGTTTATATTGTCTTTTTCCGCTGAAATATGTAAGCCTGTTGTAAATAGAAAACTTTCTGCATTTGAGAATGGGCCTCTTGAATTGCAGAATGATTTAAAAACTGCAGAAACATTTCTGGCAGAAGAAAAATATGACTTGTCTTATATTTATGCTCGCAGAGCTGTGGCTGTTGCTCCTAAAAATGCTGAAGCCTTGAGCATGTTAAAGCGTACAAAGGATGCTCTTGAAATATATAATGAAAGAAGTCGTCATGATGATAGTTTTGTTACTGTGGATGAAGAAGAAATGCCTTTGTATTCACAGGATCACAGTTATTCTGTAAAAGAATTGATTGCCCGTGCCCGTGCTGCCTATGAGGCAGAAGAATGGTTTGATGCACATTACTGGGCTACGCTTGCACAGGAAGCTTGTAAAGGTGTTGATACAAATCTTGATGTTGCTCATGATATTGCAGATAAGGCTTGGAACATTCTTCGTTCTCCTTCCAGATATGAAAGTTCTGAGATGAATCTCATTTATGCAAAAAAGCAGAAAGGCTATATAGCTTTGAATGCTGGTGACTATTTGCAGGCATATTATATTTTCCTTGAACTGCAAAAAACTGTTATTGGTACTGATCCTGATGTAGAACGTTTCTTTGCTTTGGCAAAAGAGGGAATGGAGAATCAATATTTCTTTATTGATGAAACACAGAATATGGATTTGCTGTCAAATGGTCATAATGTATACTTTTCTTTGAAAAATCCGGATGGCTCTAAGAGTGCTTATTATGTAAAGAGCCTTATGGATTCAAAAGAGAGCGGTAAATCTGTACGGTACTTAAAAAATCTTACAATTGTAAAATATGACCGCAATGGTAATTTTATTAACTGTATGAATGCTCCTATTGCAAAAGTTATAAGTCAGACAACAACAGTATTTGATGAAGATTCTAAGAAAATTCTTGGAATAGAGAAAAATTGGAAAACTGTTCCTTATCTTATGATGCTGGCTGTAGATCGCAACACTCAGGGACTTGTAAGCCGTCCTTCATATCGTTATGCAGAGACTGGTCTTCCGCTTGAAATTCTGGAAGAAGAAGAATTAATAGGTCTTGCTGTGGATGCTTCTAAGATTCCTCCAGCAGAAGAATCTTCTGGTTATGCTCCTAATACTGCAATTCTGCCAATGCCGTACTCAGATTTTGCTTCTATAAATATGGCATCTGAAGCAGCATCTTCAATGTCGATTTTTTCTTTAATGAATTTCATTCCTAATGCTGTGGAATATGGTTTTTCTGCAGAAGTATTCCGTGAATCGCTTTTAAGTCGCGTTATGTATCCTTTATTTGTCCTTATTCTTTTTGTGTGTGCTGCATCTGCTGGATGGAATTACCGCATAGAAAGCAAAAGCCCTCATTTTAAGACGGTCTGGCTGTTTATTATATTGCTCTTTGGACTTGTAATGTATCTCATTGTAGAAATTGCATTCTATATGTTTAATATAGTAAATTATGTGCTTGTGGGAACGTTTAATCAGGCGGCACTTGTCGCAGCGGCTGTAGTTTATGTTGTAATTTTTATTTTGGCATCGTTTTACTTTATGTCTAGAAAAGCTTGATTGTATCATGCATATATAAAAAAAATCCTGCGTGAAACATTGTTGTACCACGCAGGATTTTTTTATTTTACTTCAACACGCTCAATGTGAGCACCTAATGCCTGTAATCGTTCTACAAGATTTTCGTATCCACGTTCAATCTGGTATACATTACTGATTTTGCTTTCCCCATGTGCCGCCATTGCCGCAATGACCATAGCCATTCCTGCACGGACATCAGGAGAAACAAGATGGTCTCCGTGAAGGGCACTTGGACCTGTAACTACTGCACGGTGTGGATCACACAAAGTAATACGGGCACCCATGCTTATCAGCTTATCTACAAAGAACATTCTGCTTTCAAACATCTTTTCAAAAATAAGAACAGTGCCTTCTACCTGTGTCGCAATTACCACCATGATAGATGTTAAATCAGGCGGAAATCCTGGCCACGGAGCATCGTCAATTTTCGGAATCATTCCACCTAAATCAGTATTAACTTTCATTTCCTGATCGGATGAAACAAAAAGCGAGTCTCCTTCAATGTTCCAGCGTATACCGAGCTTACCGAAAGATATTTTTAACGGGCGTAAATCTCTTGGATTTACGCCTTTTATTTCTATAGAACCGCGAGTTGTTGCCGCAAGTCCAATAAACGAACCAATTTCCATAAAATCAGGACCTATTGTAAAATCCGTACCAGAAAGTTTTTTTACACCGTCTATGTGCAGGATATTACTTCCGACTCCAGTAATTTTTGCCCCCATAGAGTTGAGCATGTTACACAAATCCTGAATGTGAGGTTCACTTGCCGCATTGGTAATGTCTGTGTGTCCTTCTGCCAGAACACTTGCCATAATTGCATTTTCAGTAGCTGTTACAGAAGCTTCGTCCAAGAATATATCAGCACCGACAAGCTTGTTTGCCGTGAATTCAAACCGTCCTTCAGTGGTTACACGAGCGCCAAGATCCTGTAATGCAAGAAAGTGAGTATCAAGTCTTCTGCGCCCAATAACATCTCCCCCTGGAGGCAACATTATTGCTTTTCCTGTGCGGGCAATAAGAGGACCTGCAAACAGAATTGATGCACGTATTTTTTTTGACAGCTGAGCAGGAATGGTGCTTGAATTAATTTGTGCCGCATCAATTTTCCATGCGTGACTTTCTATTTTTTCAACTCCAATGCCAAGTGACTCTAGAATAGAAAGCATTACATTAGTATCTTCAATATCTGGAATGTTACGAAGGATAACAGGTTCTTTTGTCAGCAAGGTGGCAGCAATACAAGGCAGTGCCGCATTTTTATTACCGCTTGCCTGTACCGTCCCCTTTACTGGAAAACCGCCTTCTATATGGTATTCGTACATATTTATCCTCTGTATATTTTATAACCAGCTCTGTGAAAGCTGAAGTAAGATTTCTGCAGCACAGGTCATCTGGCTCAAACTTGCCCATTCATAGCGGGAGTGATAATTGTGACCGCCTGTAAAAATATTCGGAGTAGGAATTCCCATTTCTGTCAGACGTGAACCATCTGTACCGCCTCGGATTGGCTTGAATTCTGGTTCAACACCTGCCGCTTTATATGCCTGTACCAATTTATTTACAATAAGAGGATTTGCATCCAGCTTTTCTTTCATGTTCAGGTACTGCTGTGTATGCTTTACCTGTACAGCACCGTTGAAAGTTTCTGCAGCCATTTGTGCAACTAAATCTACCATGTGCATGCGTTTTTTTATGCCGTCAAGAGTAAAGTCCCGTAATAAAACCAGTACTGAAGACTGCTCTATTGAACCGTTTATTTCAAGCGGAGCATAAAAACCCATGTGCCCATCTGTTGTTTCCGGCATTTCCTGGCGTGGCAAGTTTGCAACAAAAGAAGCCGCCATGCTTACAGCATTTACCATGCCTGGACGTGCTGTACCAGTGTGCATTGATTTACCAGTAAAAGTTACCTCGCTTTTGTATGCGTTAAAACACTCTGTTTCAAGTTCGCCAATATGACCGCCGTCTACAGTGTAGCACATTTTAGAGCGGATTGTTTTAAGGTTTACTTTGTCCATGCCGTGTCCAGTTTCTTCATCTGGAGAAAACAGCACTTCAATGTCTCCATGCTTTAATTCTGGATGCTTTACAAGATATTCTACAGCGGTCATTATTTCTGCCACGCCAGCTTTGTCATCAGCTCCAAGAAGAGTAGAACCGTCACTTGTAATGATTGTATCTTTCTGCTCTCCAGCCAGAGCAAGATATTTATCTGACTCAGGATTAAGAATAATACCGCTTGGCAGGGTAATTGTTTTTCCGTCGTAGTCCTTGTGGACAATCGGCTTTACATCTTTTCCGCTAACTTCATCTACCGTATCAATATGTGCAATAAGACAGAAGGATGGAACTTTTTCGCATCCTGCTGTAGCTTTTAAAAGTCCATAAGTGTAACAGTTTTCATCGGTATGTACATTTTCAAGACCGAGCTGTTTAAGTTCATTGCATACAAGTTCTGCCATTTTCCATTGCTGAGGTGTACTTGGCATTACGCCATTATCGGCTTGTGCCGAGTCACTTTCACTATATGTTTTGACATAACTGATAAAACGATTTAAAAGAATGTCTGAATCTATTCTAGTCATAGCCTATAGCATATCGCATTTTGTATTGCTTGACAACTTGACCTTTCATCTTTAGGATGTTATGGGAGTTTTGTTATGAGAAATTTTTTATTTTTTATTGCTTGTGCATTTTTGTTTTGCACAGTTGCATTTGCAGAAATTTATGTAGAGCCAGTTTCTGCTTCTTCTGAAAATTCAAAGACAGTCTATGAAGAAGGCAGTTTGAATTATGACATAAAAAGCATTTCTGCAGAAAATGACGGAACAGATTTGAAAATTACAATTTTGTTTAATGGAGTTCCTGTCATTAACAAAAAAGACCGTGTTGTTGTAATGATTGATGATGTTGCAATTGGTGGAAAAGTTCCAACTGAATACGCAGACCGCAACAGTCGTTCCCCTGCAACTTATACAAAAGTAAATTCCAGTGTTGAATTCTATGGTTTTCACACTCCAGACACACAGGCTAAAGCTTCTGCCTGGAAATGTTCTGACACTTGGAAAGCTTTTGGCAATGGTTATTCACTTTCTTCATCTTCAATTACATACACAATTCCGCTTGATTACATTAGTGACGGAAAAAAAAGAGCTGTTGCTACTGACTCATTTAAAATTGTAGTATTCATTTCAGATTACTGGGAAGGCAGGGAAGAGCCTTTGGATAACGGAACTATTCATGTAAAAGATGTTGTACCTGCAAACGGTGTAGCCTTAGGAAAGAATAGGGCAGATTCCGACACTGTAATTGTAAATCTTTCAAATTGTCTTACACTTCCTGGCATAAAATAAAAACAACGAGGCTTTCATGGCTCCTTCATCTTTAAATTATTTTTACGATAGCAAAAGTATTCTTGTAAAAGACGGTGACGGTAATCGCCGTCTTTTTCCTATTATGGGCGAAATTCATTATTCTCGCTATCCTGACTGCGACTGGAAAAGAGAGCTTTTAAAAATGAAAGCTGGCGGTGTTAGCATTGTCAGCTGTTACACAATTTGGATTCACCACGAAGAAATTGAAGATGAATGGGATTTTTCTGGTTGGCGTAATCTTCGCAAGTTTGTGGAGACTGTAAAGGAATGTTCCTTAAAGCTGATGCTGCGTATTGGTCCGTGGGTTCATGCAGAAGTACGCAATGGAGGTTTCCCAGACTGGCTTTTGAAAAAGTGTCCTGAAAACCGCTGTAATAATGAAAATTATTTTTCAGAAGTAAAGAAATTCTATGCAAAAATATATGAGCAGGTGCAAGGTTTTCTGTTAAAAGATGACGGTCCTATTATTGGCATTCAGATAGAAAATGAATTTGGGCATTGCGGAGGTCTTTCAGGCGCAGAAGGCGAGTTGCATATGCAACGTTTAACTCAGATTGCAAAAGATGTAGGCTTTGATGTGCCATTGTACACTGCTACTGGCTGGGGAGGGGCTGTTACTGCGGGGCTTCTTCCTGTTATGGGTGGCTATTGTGAAGCCCCATGGGATCCGCTTATTACGGAAATTGAACCTAGCGGAAATTATATTTTTACACAACAGAGAAATGACCATGCGATTGGTAGTGACTTCGGCATGAACGAGGGTATTACTTTTGACCCTGTAAAAGTTCCATACCTTACTGCAGAGCTTGGCGGAGGCTTGCAGGTTACGCAGAAACGCCGTCCTGTTGCTCATGCTCAGGATATTGGAGCAATGAGCCTTGCAAAATTAGGTAGCGGTTGTAATCTTTTGGGGTATTACATGTATCATGGTGGAATGAACCCTGAAGGAAAGCTTACAACTCTTGAAGAAAACAAAGCAAGCGGTTCATTAAATGACATGTCCGTAAAAAATTATGACTTTAAAGCTCCTCTTGGTGAGTACGGACTTGCAAACGGCTCTTATAAAGAAATCAGGCTCCTTTCTTTGTTTTTGCAAGAATATGGCGAGCGTCTGTGTGCAATGGATGCAGACATTCCTTTAGACAATGCAAAAAATCCTGATGATTATGTTTCGCTCCGTTATAGCTGGCGTTATAACAAAGAGCAACTAACTGATGGAGGCTTTTTATTTGTAAATAATTATCAGCGTAGACGCGATTTGGCAGAGCATGATAATGTTGTGTTTAAGGTTCCGTCTGCACTGTCAAATGCCTGCGGTGTAAAAGAACTTACTGCCCTTGATATTTACAATAAAGATTATTATCTGCTTCCTGTAAATCTTCCATTGGGAAAGGCTGTTCTAAAATCTTCTGCATGTATGCCTTTGTGCGTAATTCACAATTCTGACAGAAACGGCAGAAACACCTATGTGTTTACCACTTCCGCTCATCTTGCAGGACGACCGAAGGGCGATGTTCTTTACAATTCGTCTTTTTTTAGTTCAATACACGAAGCTGGAAATTTGTATGACGGAAAATTATATAGTATAGAAGAAAACGGAAGTACTGATGAAATTCTTACTCTTTCGCGAGAGGATGCTCTTAATGCTGTAAAAGTTAATGTGAATGGCTGTGAGCATATCATCATATCCGAAAGTCTTGTATATGAAGATAATAATACAATTTGTGTGGAAGATTGCAGTAAGCCTGTTCTAAAGGTGTTCCCTGAATTTAACAGCATGCCAGAAGGTTTTGTCCTTAAAGATTTGTGCAACGGCTTTTTTATTTATGAATATGCCTTTGACATGCCAAAAACTCCTTCTGTTAAACTTTCCCAAAAAGATGGTAAATATAGTCTTACAGTTTCGTCTTGGGAAGAAAGTCCTTTAGATGAAGTATTTGTTTCAATTGCATACACTGGAGATGGAATTCGTCTTTATGAAAAAGGAAAATTGCTTGACGATGCCCTTTATGTTGGCAAAGATACCTGCTGGAAGATTGGATTAAAACGCTTTGGTAAAGGCAGACACAAATTTACGCTGGAAGTTGACCCTCTTTATAAAAATTCCCCTGTTTTCATTGAAGACTGGCCTAAGTTTACGGAAGATGACGAAGGCCTTTGCCACATAGACAGTGTAAAGGCTTTTGGACAGGTCCGTTTTCTGCTGTAAAAGATGAAATTTTACTTTCGACTTCGAGTAGTGTACTCTATTCATTTCGAGTAATGTACACTATTCATTTTGTGTAGTGTACACTATCGCTTTTGAATAGTGTACACTATTTTTTTTGTGTAGAGTACATTATCGATTTGCGAAAGTTACTCATACTCTGGTAATCGGTATTCTACGTAATGTACGCGGCCTGCTTTTACGGCGGCTTTTATTTCCCGTTCACGTTCTGAAAGGCGGCTTTCCCCTGATTTTACTTCTATTAAAAGCACATCTTTTACAGGTTTTCCTTCTGCACAGCCTGGAAAAGCAATAAAATCTACAGGTTTACCAATAAATCTTGCATCACCTGGATTGCATGGAAAGTCTGGCAGAAAAGGAGCAAGCTGTTCGCCCACCAAGCCGCCAAGAACAGCCCTGCTTCTGCGAACAGCATCTTCCCTCTCTTTTTTGATTAAAAAGATATCCTTTGTACGCTGTATGATACGGCCGATAATAATACCAATGATAAGGAACACAATAAGAGTTGCACACAAAACTGCAATAAATAAATGAAAATCAGACAAAATATCAGCCAGCATTATGTAATATTACAGTAATTGATGTGTTTAAGAAAGTAGAAAAATAGCGGAGGTATATTTATGTTCCATAAAAAACGTACACTCATTACATTCCTTACAATATATATAGCACTTTCTGGTGCAATTGTTTTTGCACAGAATAAACCCGTGCAGGGCAGTACATATCAGTACAACACTAACGGCGGACCAGTACTTTTTGAATTTAAATACAAAGAAGGTGACAATTCCCGCATTCTTTCAACTGTAAAAGAAGATGTATATGTAAATAGAAGGCTCGACCATCATGCCGTAATCCTGAATAGAATTTCAAACACGATTACAGAAGTAAAGCCAGACGGAAGCGGAACTCACAATTCTACCTTCATGACTACGGAAGATTCTACTGGCTCTTTGACTGGTGCAAAGTTTTCTTGGGGCGAAGAATACAACAGCATTTTTGACCGCAATAAAAAAGGCATTTTTACTATAGAAGATAAATATTTCATGCCTACAGTGCGTGATGTTCCATCATTCCCAGACAAACCTGTAGCTCCTGGCGAAACTTGGATGGCACAGGGGCACGAAGCTCATGACCTTAGACATCAGTTCAACCTGCAAACTCCTTACAAAGTGCCTTTTACTGCAACTTATACATATCTTGGAACAGTCAACCGTGATAAGACAGAAGTTAAGACAATGAGCTATGCAGCTTCAAGTGCCTCAAAAGAAAGCAACAACAAGGCTACTGTAAAGGAAAGCAATATTCTTCATGTCATTAACGTAAAATATAATCTTTACACCGAAACACCTCGTCCAGACATTAATTCTATGTATAGCGACTATCCTGTAATGATGATGGGTTATAGTGATGAACTCATTTTCTGGGATAATGAAAAAGGCGCAATAGATCATTATTCTGAAACCTTTAGGATTATAATGGAAACCTCTTTTGGAAACATTCTCGAATTTAGAGGCAGTGCTCATGCTGAAATTACGGAATTTTCAAGAACTGCTACAGATGAAAATGTTGAAGACATTCAAAACATTGTAGACCAACTGGGGCTTGAAAACGTAACTGTAAAGAAAAGCGACAAAGGTTTGACTTTATCTATTGAAAACATTCAGTTTAAGCCAGAAAGTTCAGAGCTTGTAGATACTGAAAAAGAAAAGATTGATCAGATTGCAAAAATCCTTGAATCATATCCAAATAATGACATTCTGATTTCCGGGCATACTGCGGTTGCGGCAGGTGGGGTAGATCCTCAGATTTTGAGTGAACAGCGTGCTCAGTCTGTGGCAGACTATCTTATTCAGTTGGGAGTGAAAGATCAGTATCACATTTTTACACAGGGCTTTGGCGACAAAAAGCCTATTGTTCCAAATAACACTCAGGCAAACCGTGCCAAAAACCGCCGTGTAGAAATTACAATAATAGATAAATAAATACATAAATAAAAAATGCCCTCAGATTTCTTCTGAGGGCTTATTTTTTTTGAAGTCAGTCAACATGTTAAAGCTTTGCTGTGAGTTCTTCCAGCCTGGAATTCTGGCGGCGTAACTGCTGTTCTGTTTCCTTTTCTTTTGCAATGTCAGTAAGGCACAGGACGATTTTGCCGTCAGAAGCTTTTGAAGCTGTAATTTTAAGGTGTGTTTTTGCCACCAATGAATAGAATACTTTTTCTACAGGGGCAGAAAGTGCTTTCTGTGCCAATGCAAGCCAGTCTAAGTCTGGAGTAAGGTTGTCTTTTATTTCAGATAGCAGGCAGCCGCTTTTAATTGCTTTTTTTGTTATGACAAGGAACTGTTTGTTTACTTCGTCAATATGAATGTCTGCCAGTGTATTCTCACTAGTGTAAACTGGTGTGCAGATTGCGGCAGACAGCGGCAAGTTTTCAAAAACTGTTTTATAATCTACTGTTTCTTGCATGATATCCCCTTATTTTACTGTATCGGTATGCTGCATTTACCGTCTTAATGAAAAATTGCTGCTGAAACCCCACTTCGAATGTTGATATTTCAGAAGTAATAAATCATATTGCAGAAAAGCTGTAATTTTATAAAGATGACTTAGAAAAAGGATTTGAAGTTTTTTGGTACAAAAAACTTCTTATGTTGGTGTTTCGGATGCCAAAATTTCCAGCCGAGAATACTATTTTTTCACGACAAAACATTAATTTTTGTCGAAATTCCAACATTCATCCCAGAATTTTGACGTTTATCCCACTTTTGTTGACAGATTGAAAAATTCATGCATAAAATTCGGGTAGCATGCAGACAAATCTGAACTTTGTCTGCATGATTTCTCTCAAAAATTTATGAAAATTTATACTATGGTGTAGTGCGAAATACTGGACAAAATTATTTGGTGTGTTAAAATATAATTGAATTGATAATTGATAGAGGAGGCTGTATGTCTGTAAAAAATCTTTGCAATAACTCCAGCACAGGTATTGACAAAAATTGCGTAAAATGTTATGGGGGGGGGGTACTGTAAAAGTGTAAAATCGACACTTTTCAGTGTATTCTTTCTTGCATTATTAGTGCTGTGCACTACATTCATTTCCTGTGCAGGCGGAGCGGGCAGTGCTCCGGGTGGAGCCGATGCAGAAGAAGCTTCCCTTGCAATCCACCTTCCGGACACATCAAGAACCCTTTATAATAAAGCCGATATAGTTTCTTTTACGGTAACAGTAAGCTCAGGCTCTTTCAACAGCACGAAAACCGCCAACAGGGGCGAGACAATGCTGTTCGCAAAAATGCCTGTGGGTACATATAACGTAAAAGCCTACGGAAAGACCGCCGGCGGTGCGGTAGCCGCCAAATGCGAGACATCCGTAAAGGTTGTTGCCGGCGAGACCACTACGACAACATTGCATCTTTCAAGGATTGACCACTGGACGGTAACGTTCTATAACGGAGCGGCAGTAGTCAAGACTGAAGAAATCTCCGACGGCTACACAGTTGCAAAACCTGCAAACCCAACTAAAGAAGGACACACGTTCTCATTCTGGGCAAAAGGCGAGGATGAAGCCAGTGCTACAAGCAGCTTTGACTTCAACAGCCCTATAACAGGCGAAACAAAGCTTTTTGCAAAGTACGACATAAAATCTTATAACGTAACGTTTAATTACAACGGCGGAAAAATAGGCTCCGCAACGTCAACGACTAAACAGATAACATATAATACAACTCCTGATGTCAGCGAGCTGAATTCTGCCATTACGCGCACTGCCGCTGACGGAAGCAACTATAACTTCCTCGGTTGGGCAGAGACTGATGATGCAGCGAGTGCAATAACTCTTCCTGTTGCAACTGATGAAATGGAAGGCAAGACATACTATGCTGTATGGACACCTAAAGTAACGGTAACGTTCGACTATAACGGCGGAACCTACGGTGGAAATAACTCTACAGTCTCATGTCCTGACAAGGATGATACGCCTACAGTACC
>CAMVEQ010000010.1:0-45770 GCA_947166545.1 uncultured Treponema sp.
AACATTCCATTCCAATTCACACAAAACCAGGAGCACTCTTTTCGCCAGAAGTTGCAGAACGTTTCGCAGCAGATATAGACTCAGAACATACAGATTATCTTATTTTAAAACCAAATGAAGAAGTCAATCTGATTAATTGAACTTTGCTGAATTGAACAACTTGGCAAAAAGTGTTAAAATGTCATTATGAATACTTATGTGGCATTATGTGCAGTTGGCGCAGAAAAAATACTCGGTAACGAACTAAAACTTCTTGGCTATAAGCTCGATGGAAATGCACCTGGACGAGTTGCTTTTACAGGTGATGACGATGCTTTATACCGTGCAAATTATTGTCTGCGTACAAGCGACCGTGTATATCTTCAAATGGCAAAATATAAAGCCTCTGACTTTGATGAACTTTTTGACGGCTGTTATGCTGTAAACTGGCAGGACTATTTCAAAAAGAATGTCCGAGTTGTTGTTGATAAAGTGCGATGCCATAAAAGCAAGCTTTCAAGCGAACATTCCATTCAGGGAATCATTCAAAAGGCAATCTATAAAAAACTTGGCGATAAATGGAACATGACTACTCTGCCAGAAAAAGGAGATGAGTGTACTATCCGTGTATACATGGAAGAAAACACAGCAATCATCCTTCTTGACACCAGTGGAGAAGCCCTTCACATACGAGGATACAGAACAGCAGGTGTTCTTGCTCCTTTAAGAGAGACTACGGCTGCAATACTGTTGCAGGAAATGCTATGGAAACGAAAGACTCCACTTCACGACCCATTCTGTGGAAGCGGAACCATTGTAACCGAAGCTGTATTATATGCCCACAACGTAGCTCCAGGATTAGGACGGCATTTTGCTTACGAACATCTTGCCATTTACAATGAAGACAGAGCTTTGGAAATAAAAAAACAAGAAGCCAGTAAAATTCGTACTGATGTTTTATGCCGCATTACTGGCAGTGATATTGATAGAACAGCTGTTCAAAAGGCTCGACTAAATGCAGAACATGCCTGCGTCATGGCGGGAAGAGCCCTTCAAATGATTGGAAGTGATGCAAAAATAGAACGTCCAGACTTTATTGAAAGCAACTTTGCTGACTTAAAAGCTCCTTATGACGAAGGCGTACTTTTGTGCAATCCTCCTTACGGAGAGCGTTTGGGAGACACTCAGCAGGCAGAAGAGCTGTACAAATCAATGGCAAGCCTGTTTGTAGATTTTCCAAACTGGAAAATGGGATTTATTACCAGCCAGAAAACATTCCAGAAGTGCATAGGTAAATATGCAACAGCGTTAAAATCAATTAAAGCTGGTAAATTAGACACAACTTTATATATTTACGACAAAAAATAATGGCAGTTCCTGTAGAACACGACAAACGAAAACACGAAATTCTCGACAAAGCACTAACCCTCTTCATTGAAGAAGGCTATGAAGACGTCACTTTTCAAAAGATTGCAGATCGTTGTGGCATTACCAGAACAACGCTGTACATTTATTTCAAGAATAAGAGGGAAATATTTTCCTGGAGCATAAAACAGCTGACCAATGACATGGAAAAAGAACTCCTTGTTGTTGTGCAGGACAAGTCTTTAACAACAGAACAATGCCTTAGAAAACTGTACGAAGTCATGCTTTCGTTCTGCGAATCCAGGGCAAAACTTTTTCAAGTACTGCTTTCATATCTGTTGCAGTTGCAAAAAACACAGGTTTCTGTAAATGACCGTGTTCGACGCAGATTTTTACGTCTTCATCATCTTATTACTGGTGTAATAATAAAGGGGCAAAAATCAGGAGAATTCAAAGTTCTGCCACTAAAGAAAGTGGATGATATGCTTTATATGATATTGGAAAATGCAGTGTTCCATATTGTTGTACTTGGAAAAACAAATCTTGACGACATAAAACAAATTGCAGATTTCACAATCAATCTTATATGCAAAGAAAAATAAAGGAGTAGAAGGCAAATGTTGATTTATATTACATTATGTTTCATTCCTTTGATTGCAATGTTTATCTGCATTGCAGTACTGACAAAAGGATTTAAAGTGTGGAAAGGTCTGCTTTCCTGCGTACTTGGACTTGCAGCAGTCATTCCAATTGCAATAATGCAGATGTTTGTAGGTGGACTCCTTTCTGCAAAAAATCTACTTGGAGTTCTAATAAGCGCCATTATAGTAAACGGTTTAATAGAAGAAGCTATAAAAATGCTGTTCATGTTTCTTTTGCCTGCAAAAAACACACGTGAAAGTTTGTTTTTTTTGTACGCAATGCTAAGCGGTCTGGCTTTAGGCTGCTGTGAAACACTCTTTTACCTTATTAGCGGTTTTGACAGTCTTGGGCTTCGAATGGCAACAGCCGTCATAATTCATGTTGCATGTGGTGCTTTGGATGGATTATTTGTTTACGGCATAAAAACCAAACGGTTTAGCATTGCCACATTCTTTTTTTCCGTAATGCTTCACGGCATTTACAATTATTTTGCAGGCTTTGGGCAGGAGTCAATTTATTTCTATCTGTCTTATGCCGTCATCCTTTTTGGAATAATCGAATGCCGCATTCAATATATAAAAATACGGGACAGTTTATAATCAGTAATATTAAATCTCTTTGAGATTAAATCTATTAATTGACAATTAAGAATGTTGCTGTTAGACTTAAAATAGGAGTTTTATATGACATTAAAGGACAAATACGAAAAATGTTTGCAGGATTCTGAAAACTTTATAACAGGGGAAATGAAAAATCCTACTGTATCATATAAATATGGACGAGAACTGGCTAATTTCTTTAATAATGAATTAGATTTTTCTGATATAAACATACATTATACATATCCAATGGAAAAATTCGCAGGCTTAAAGGAAGACTGGGACTTAAAAATTCAGTTCCAGCTTAGAAAACCAGAAATAAACCGCTTTTCACCCCTTAATGCCCCTTACGTTTTCCAGTATCTTTCTACAATGGCAGATTCCAGCTGGTCAAAAGGTGAACCTTTGGACAGTGAAGCAAAGGAAATCATGCGTGGGATGAAAGACAAACTTAATCCTGTGCAGGATGGAATGAACATTAAGACTGTAACTGTTGAATGGGCAGTTCACGTTCCAGACTGTACCACATTCTATGTTAATTTCTTCTATGCTTATGAAAATAGAGAAGAAATGGATTAATTAGTCCTATTTTTTATAAAATACGCAGCTCAATAGGCTGCGTTTTTTTGTCTAATGCAACCGGCAACAGGAGGATACAATGGCTGCCCACACAGAAAAAGAAATCAAAGACTTAATACAGAAAATGACACTGGAAGAAAAGTGCAGACTGCTGAGCGGTGCAGACTTTTGGCACACAAAAACAGTCGAGCGGCTTGGAATTCCGCACATCATGGTAAGTGACGGTCCACACGGATTGCGAAAGCAAAACCTTGAAAAAGAAGGTAGCAGCGCAAATGAAAGCATTAAAGCAGTCTGCTTTCCTGCAGCATGTGCCACGGCAAGCTCCTTTGACAGAGCCGTATTACAAAAACTTGGCGACACACTCGCAAAAGAATGTCAGCAGCAGGATGTCTCAACAATCCTCGGTCCTGCAGTAAACATAAAACGCTCGCCACTGTGCGGCCGCAACTTTGAATATATCAGTGAAGATCCATATCTTACAGGAGAACTTGCTGCAAACTACATAAACAGCGTTCAAGCACATCACGTAGGAACATCAATAAAGCACTTTGCACTTAATAATCAGGAGTTCCGCAGACTTACAGCCTCGTCAAACTGTGACGAGCGTACAATGCGCGAAATCTATCTTACAGCATTTGAAAAAGCCGTAAAGCAGTCGCAGCCAGCAACAATAATGCACAGCTACAATCTTATAAATCACGCCTACACAGGAGAAAACAAATGGCTTCTTACAGACGTGCTAAGAAAAGAATGGGGCTTTAAAGGCGTTGTAATGTCAGACTGGGGTGCTGTAAATGACCGTGTAAAAGGCCTTGTTGCTGGCGAAGATCTTGAAATGCCATCATCAAATGGCATTAATGACAAAAAAGTTTTGGAAGCTGTCAAGAAAAATCCAGAACTGGAAAAGAGCCTGGACACAACCTGTGAAAGACTTTTGAAATGGATTTTTGCATTCCATGACAATAGAGAAGAAGGCGAATTTGATTTTGCAAAACATCATGATATTGCACGCGAACTTGAAGAAGAATGCATTGTCCTGTTAAAGAATGATAACATTCTTCCATTAAAGAAAGACGTGAAACTTGCCGTAATCGGAGAATTTGCAAACAAGCCACGTATTCAAGGAGGCGGTTCTAGCCACATAAATACAAGCACAGTTGTAAGTCCGCTGGAAGCATTCAAAAAATCTGGAATAACGGTTGAATATGCACAAGGCTACAGCATTGATAAAACGGAAGAAGAAGATGCAAAACTGACAAAAGAAGCTGTTGAACTTGCTAAAAACAGCAGCACAGTCATATTCTTTGCAGGTCTGCCAGACAGCTATGAAAGCGAAGGATATGACAGGGAACATTTGAACTTGCCACCTGTGCAGAACAAATTAATTGAACAGATTGCGGAAGTAAACGGTTCTGTAATTGTTGTGCTTCAAAACGGCTCTCCTGTTTTAATGCCATGGGATAAAAAAGTAAAAGCTATTGTAGAAGCATACCTCGGAGGAGAAGCTGTAGGCGAAGCTGTTGTTAATGTGCTTACGGGAAAAGTAAATCCAAGCGGAAAACTTGCAGAAACATTCCCACTACGGCTAGAAGACACCCCAGCCTATCTCAGTTTTTCAAAAGATAAAAACAATGTAGATTACGGGGAAGGAATTTTTGTAGGATACCGCTATTACGACTCTAGAAAAATGGAAGTTGCATATCCATTTGGTTACGGATTGAGTTATACAACTTTTGAATACACAGACATTTCTGTAAACAAAGCTTCAATAACAGATGATGACACCATTACCGTAAAAGTTTCCGTAAAGAACACAGGTTACGTTGCAGGAAAAGAAGTTGTACAGCTTTACATACAAGACAAGACTAATGCAACAATCCGCCCAGAAAAAGAACTCAAAGGTTTTGAAAAAATATTAATTAATCCTGGCGAAACAAAAACTGTCACATTTACTTTGGACAAACGCAGTTTTGCCTGGTACAACACAAACATACATGAGTGGTATGCAGCAAGCGGAGAATACAACATCTTGGTAGCTGCTTCTAGCCGTGACATTCGCCTTACAAAAAAGATTATTTTTAATACAAAGGTTCATGTGTTAAGAGAAATTACCGAAAACACAACCGTAGGCGATCTTATGGCAGATGAAAGAACTAAAGACCTCATCAAAAACTTTACTGACAGAAATAAAGCGATGAACAAAGAAGTTGACAGTTCGGAAAAAGAAGCTATTACAGACAAAATGAATGAAGAGATGCTCGGAGGCACACCACTCAGAACTCTGCACTTAATGGCATATAACCTTACAGAAGCTGATTACGAAGAGCTTCTGAAGAACTTAAACAAAGCCATTCAGTAATTCATAATGTAATAAAAAAGAGGGTGTCCCATAGGAACAAAACCGTAGTTTTATGTTCCCGCAGGGCACCCTCTTTTTTATTTTTAAATCTCTATTTACTAATCAATTCGGTCTATTCGGTTCATTAGAATACAGCGATAACATCTCCGTTAGGGTATTTCTTCTGAATCCACTCTTTTACCTTTGCACTCTTAACAGCTTCTGACAAAGCCTTGATTGCCTCATCATTTTCATGACCAGCCTTTACTGCAATTACGTTTACATAAGGTGAATCAGCACCTTCTACAAACAAACCATCCTTAGAAGCGTTAAGACCAGCAGGAATTGCATAGTTTCCGTTGATAACAGCAGCTTCAACATCTGGCAAGATACGTGGTACAGAAGCAGCTTCAACCTCTGTAAACTTCAAGTTCTTTGGATTAGATACGATATCAAGTGGTGTTGCTGTAATGCCAGCAGAAGGTTTAAGAGTAATCAAACCTGCTGACTGGAGCAAAAGCAAAGCACGTCCTTCATTTGTAGGATCGTTTGGAATTCCAATGTTAGCACCTGCTGGAATATCTGCGATAGACTTGTGCTTTTTAGAATACAAAGCGATTGGCTCAATATGAATTCCTGCAGCACTTGCAAGATGTGTTCCCTGTTCCTTGTTGAAAGATTCAAGATAAGGAAGGTGCTGGAAATAGTTAGCATCAATCTGACCATCTTCAAGAGCCTTGTTTGGTGTTACATAATCTGTAAACTCAACAACCTTAAGAGTAATGCCCTGCTTCTTAAGATCAGCCTTAATCAAGTTAAGAATTTCTGCGTGTGGTTCTGGTGTAGCTCCAACTTTAAGAGTTGTCTTTTTCTTACCTGCTGCAGAAGCAAGTGATGCAACTGCTGCCAAAACTAAAACTGTGCTTATAATCTTTTTCATATTCATTTTCTCCTTCTATGTTCAAAAAATCTTATATGCCTAGTTATACTGATCTTAAGAGTTTAGGTCAATCGTTTTGTTTATACTATTTTTGTATGGCAAACTATAGTTAAAATCTATAGCTCCCATCTTCAAGACAAAACTTTTATCTGTAAGATATAAGCTTTGTACTAATCTTAGTACCAATGTGCTGAATAACTTCAACCAAAACAAGAATAACAACAACCGCTGCAATCATTATTCCAGTACGGAATCTCTGATATCCGTATCTGATTGCAAGGTCACCAAGTCCACCACCACCAACAGCGCCAGCCATTGCAGAATAGCCAATAAGATTTATGATAGTAAGAGTAATGCCATCTACAAGAGCAGGCAAAGCTTCAGGAATCAAAACCTTTGTAATAATCTGCATATTAGTAGAGCCCATTGCTTTTGCAGCCTGAATCAATTCAGGGCTAACTTCATTCAATGCAGATTCTATAATTCTTGCAACAAATGGAGCAGCAGCAATAGAAAGAGGAACAATAGTAGCAGCTGTACCAATGCTCGTTCCAACAATAATTCTAGACAGCGGAAAAAGAACAATCATCAAAATGATGAACGGAAAAGAACGCAAGACATTTACAGCACGGCTCAAAATCTGATTAAGGACAGGCTTCGGCATTATGCCGTTTTTGTTTGTAATGCAAAGTAAAACACCAATTGGAAAGCCAAGCACCAAAGAAAAAATCGTAGAAAAAAACACCATCAAAAGAGTTTGAATTGTAGACGTTCCTACTAAAATATATGTATCCATCATTTCTGTTCCTCCACATGAACACCATGTTCAGTAAGATAAGCAATTGCTTTTTTCAGCTCTTCTTCACTGCCAGTTAAATCGGTAACCATTGTACCAATTTCATTTTCTGGTAAATGCTGAACACCAGCTGCAAGAATATTAAACTGAATGTCAAACTTGTGAGCAAGATCGCTCAAAATAGGTTTACCAGTAGCATCACCAATAAAACGTAGAATATAATTTCCGCCGTTCTTTGACCATCTGACAATTTCGTTTGAATCTGTAGTAAGGTGAGAAAGGAAATCTTTTGTTACAGCAGACTGAGGATTAGAAAAGATATTCGTAACAACTCCCTGCTCCACTATGCGACCATTATCAATAACAGCAACCTGTTCGCAAGCATCTCTTACAACTTCCATCTGATGAGTAATCATTACAACAGTAAGATTCATCTTTGCTTGAATTTCGCGAATGAGTGCAAGAATAGAATGAGTTGTTTGAGGGTCAAGGGCACTGGTTGCTTCATCGCAGAACAGAATGTCAGGCTTAGTTGCAAGAGCACGGGCAATGGCAACCCTCTGTTTCTGTCCACCCGAAAGAGTGCTTATTGGAGCATCCTCGCGGTCTTCAAGACCAACTAAACGCAGCATTTCTTTTACACGTGCTTTAATCTCATCTTTTGGTGTCTTACACAATTCAAGAGGATAGGCAACATTCTTTCCAGCAGTTCTAGAAGAAAACAAATTGAAGTTCTGAAAAATCATGCCTATTTTTCTTCGCTCTGCAATCAACTCAGACTTTGAAAGATTATCAACTCTTCTATCATTATAATACACCTCCCCTGAATCAGGCTGCTCTAAAAGGCTTATCAATCGAACAAGAGAAGATTTTCCTGCTCCACTCTTTCCAATAATGCCAAAAATGGTATTTTCTGGAATGTCAATAGAAGTATCGCTGACGGCTTCAATATAGCCACCATCTGTAGACTTATACGTTTTTTTCAAGTGTTTTAATACAATATGCATAATTTTGTATGATACGAAAAACAAAACGCATGGTCAATAAGCCATCAAAAAGACCTTCTGTCCACAAAAAAAACCGTTTGACAACTAAATGTCAAACGGCTTTCACAGCTATAAAAGCAAGAATTACTTACGTTTCAAGTACTTAATACTATCAAGAGCTACAGCTGCAATAATAATAAATCCCTTAAACACAAACTGCAAGTTTGTATCAATGTGAAGGAAGGTAAGACAATAAGTAAGACCAGTAAAGATTACAACACCAATTGCAGCCCCACCAATTTTACCGATACCACCATTAAACGAAATGCCACCAACAACACAAGCAGCAATAGCATCCATTTCGTAGCCCTGACCAGTTCCAGCACTAGCATTTGCACGGAAAGCTTCAAGGAATGCACCGCATCCGTAGAAAATACCAGCCATAATAAAGATGCCCATTGTTACACGGAATACACTAATACCGCTAACAGCAGCAGCTTCTGAGTTGCCACCAACAGCATACATGTTCTTTCCAAAGATTGTCTTATTCCAGATGAACCAAGCAACAATAATAGCGATTATTGCAGGAATAATCAGCTTAGGGAAAGTTACCAGCTCACCATTTATTACACCAAGAACCCAACGGCCACCAATCAAATCTTTTACATTGCTGTCAATGGAACCAACTGGAGTACCTGTTGTTCCAAAGAACAAAAGACCGTAAATGATAAGCTGAGTTGCAAGAGTAGAAATAAATGGGTGAATCTTTAATTTTGCAGTAAAGAAACCTGCAAAAGTAGAAAACAGAACACAGAAAACAATAGAAAGCACAAGAGCCATTGCAAGACGTGCTCCCATTGGCATTGCGGTAAAGTTCCATGGTCCCATGCTAAAGAATTTTACAATGTTTGTACCAGGATGCAAAATAAGACCTGTGATAACAGAGCCCATTGCAACCATGCGACCAACACTCAAGTCTGTACCGGCAATCAAAATAAGGCCAGCTACACCAAGTGCATAGAACATACGTGTTGAAGACTGCTCAAGAATAGTAAAGATATTAGGCAATGTAAGAAGATTGCCTGCACCTGAAACTGGAGCAATAATAACACATACAATAAAGAACAAAAGAATAGCAATGTAAAGACCATTGTCAAGGAAGAACTTTGTAGCCTTAAAGTTGTAAACATAGTGCTTCCAGTTAAGAGCAATGTCTTCTGAAAAATTAGTCTTACCGTTACGCAATGCACGGTTCATCTGAACATGCTCTGTAAATGCCTGATTCTTTACATCATTACAGCGATCAAGCTCAGTCTGGCGCTTGTTCTTTGCATCAAAAAGGGCAGATTTGAGCTCGTACTTTGCAGTCTCTTTATCATGTGAAGATTCTGCAGAAGCAATTCTCTTTTGAGCATCAGCCTTGATTGCGTCAATCTTCTTAGAGTACGAATCTTTCAAAGCAGCAATCTTTTCATCCTGCTCTTTATCTACAGAAGCAATAAATTTCTTTGCAAGAACATTTGCATAGTTTACAGCCTGCTTTGAAAGTTCATCATCAGCCTGTTTATTTGCAGCAGCAACCTTCTTTGCTTCGTTAATCTGAGAATTGCAATCATTAATGAGCTTCTGACGCTCTTCTGTGCTAAGCATCTTATTCTTTTTGGCAGCTGCAATGTTCTGATTCAGCTCCATAATCTTGTTTACGCCATTTTCGCGCAACTTATACAATGCATCCTGATACTGCTTTAAAAGATCATCATCATTCAAAGACTTAAGGGCAACAGTATCAGTGCTGCTCAATTCCGCAATTCTTTTTACCGCAAGGGCATTTAAATTATCATAATTATTGTTTGCCATAAAATTCTCCATTACCATTACAGATATTTATCTGAAAGTCTGAGCAGTTCTTCCTGATTAGTTTCCTTTGTGTTTACAATGCCAGCAAGTCTGTGGTTAGACATAACTGCAATGCGGTTTGTAATGCCAAGAATTTCAGGCATTTCGCTCGATACCACAATAATAGTTTTTCCTTCTTTTGCCATCTGAATAATCAGCTGGTAAATTTCATATTTTGCACCAACATCAATACCGCGTGTAGGTTCATCCATAAGGAAAACATCAGGCTCACGTTCCATCCACTTACCGATTATAACTTTCTGCTGATTTCCACCACTTAAAGAAGTAATCAAATCATCCGCAGAAACACACTTAGTATGCATTCTCTTTATTTCACGGTTAGCAGCGTCAAGCATTTTTCTGTTAGAAAGAATGCCCATTGTCTTGTAACTGTCCAGATTTGTAATAGTAGTATTGAATTCTATTGAAGCCTTACCAAACATTCCGTTCAGCTTACGTTCCTCTGTTACAAGTGCAAAGTTATATGCCATGGCATCCTTACTGCTGTCAAAACGAAGTTTTCTGCCATTAAGAATAATGTCACCTGTGGCAATTGTGCGGATACCGAAAATAGATTCCAGAAGTTCACTACGTCCTGCACCAACTAGACCGTAAAGACCAAAGATTTCGCCTTTCTTTACAGTAAATGAAATATCATAAAGATGTGGCTCATATTTTGTAGAAAGCCCCTTAATTTCAAGATAATCTTCACCAGGAGTATTGTCTACATCAGGGAAACGCTTGTCCAAAGAACGTCCTACCATGGCAGAAATAAGCTTGTCCATGTCAGTATCTTTTATTGGAGAAGTAAACACCATGTTTCCATCACGCAAAACAGAAACCTCATCACAAACTTCAAAGATTTCATCCATTTTGTGAGAAATATAGACAAAAGAAACACCTTTTTCCTTAAGAGTGTTTACAATGGAAAAAAGTTTTTTTACTTCAGGTTCTGTAAGAGAAGAAGTAGGTTCATCAAGAACAATAATTCTGGCATTATAAGAAACAGCCTTTGCAATTTCTACCATCTGTCTCTGAGAAACAGACATGGTGCGCATAACTGTGCCAGGGTTTACGTTCATATTAAGAGATGCAAAAAGCTTGCTAGATTCCGACAGCATACGCTGTTCATCAACAACACCGAATTTTTTAGGGTAGCGGCCAAGAAAAAGATTATCAACTACAGTTCTATCAAGACACTGATTCAATTCCTGATGCACCATAGCTACGCCACTTTCAAGAGCTTCCTTTGGGTTCTTAAAATCTACAGGATGATCATCAAGGATAATCTGTCCTTCATCTTTGGCATAAATGCCAAAAAGACATTTCATCATTGTAGACTTACCTGCACCATTTTCACCCATAAGCCCCATAACACTGCCTTTTTTGACAGTCAGGTTAATACCGTCCAAAACCTTGTTCTTTGCAAAAGATTTTGACAGGTTCTTTATTTGCAGTACATTGTCACTCATGTTAGTCCTTATTTGAGAAAAAAAAGACCTGCGGAAATTCCTTCTACAGGTCTTTTAGTAAATCATTAGCTAAATGCTAATAGAGATTACAGCTTAGTACTTCAATTTGTCTGTGTAATCAGCACCAGAGTTTGTCTTTACCATGTTGATTGCATAAGCATCGAAGCTGTTCAAGTTTGTAAACTTGTCAAGACATGAACCTTCGTTCTGACCGTCACCCTGAACTACTGTAAGATCAATGTTCAAGAGAGGTGCATAGTACTGCAATGCTGGAAGATATGAAGATGAAAGGAAGTTATCTGCAGAGTTGTAGATTGTAAGGATAACCTTTTTCTTGTCTCCAGAAACCTGCTTAATTCCCTTATCACGATTACCAGCTTTGTAATCCTGCCAGTTGCTTGCGTTTACACCTGTGTTCTTAGCAAGAACAGCTTTTGTATCACCCTTGTACTCAAGGTCTGCAGAAATCTTGTTACCATACTGATCTGGCTCTGAAAGACCCTTTGTATAAACATCTGAACCTGTCAAACCGTCAAGAAGGTTGCGGATAACCTGCAATGTTGCAGTAGCCTGAGCATCTACGTTCTGTGAAACTGTTCCTGAAAGTTTACCAGCACCAATTGCTTCAATTGCATCTGCGTTTGCATCATAACCAAAGATTGGTACACCAGCTGGATAGTTAGAAGCCTGGAGACATCCCATTGCCATTCCGTCATTGTTTGAAAGAACAAGGTCAATGCTGTCACCGTACTTTGTAGCCCAGTTACCCATTGCTTCTGTTGCTGCGTTTGCATTCCAAGTAGAACCGTCTGTACCAGTCATTGCCTTTCCTTCAAGCTCTACAACTTTGAATGTCTTTCCACCAACTTCTACAGAACCTTCTTTTGAAACTGTAGGCTCTGTTGAACCGTCCCAAGTACCAAGTGCACGACGAACACCTTCTGTACGAGCCTTTGAGTCATTGTGTCCAACATCACCAATACAAAGAACGTAACCGATAACACCATCACCATTGCGGTCAAGTTTTGCAGGATCCTGTGCCTTCAAGTAATTTACAACCAATTCCCCCTGTACTGCTCCACCACCAGCAGCATCAAAACCTACGTAGTAAGTTTTGTCGTTCCAGTTCATTGAAGCCATATCAATAGCACCTGATGTAGGATCAGATGGCTGTCTGTTAAAGAATACAAGTGGCTTGTCCTTGTTCAAAGTTACTGATTTTCCACCAGATGACTTGCCACATCCAATGAAACTGATAGCAGTTAATGTCAATGCTGCTACTGCTACTACTGATTTTTTCATAAAAATATCCTCCATAAATTATGAAAATAAATCTATGTAACTGTTTTCACTAGTTACATAGACCTATCTTACCCTTTAAACACCGTAAATGTCAAATATTATTTCTTTAATATTGTACAAATATATCCACAAGTACAAGGTTTTTATGATAGAATACCCCATTATGACAAACTTAAAGAACTTAACATACGGAATAGTCGGTCTCGGAATAATGGGTGGATCTCTTGCCAAAGCAATCAGATTAAATATATTAAGCCAAAGCGGTGCACAGGGAAAAATCTTTGCATGCAACAGAAGCACAGCTTGTCTTGTACAGGCAAAACAAGAAGGCGTTGTAGACGAAACCTTTCAAAGTTCAGATGTACAGAAAATGATTCCTCATTGCGATGTGCTGTTTGTCTGCCTTTATCCACATGCAACCTTAGATTTCTTAAAGATACATAAAGATTCCTTCAAAAGCGGAGCTGTTGTTACTGATATTTCTGGTGTAAAAGGAATTTTTGAAAAAGAACTTCCAACACTCCTTCGTCCAGACGTAGACTTTATCATAGGACACCCAATGGCAGGTGGCGAAAAGGAAGGATATGCAAATTCAAAAGCAGAGTTCTTTATCAACCATAATTACATTTTATGTGAGCAGTCTTTTAATAAGAAAGAAAACCTTACCCTTATGCGAACCCTCATTTCCGCAATGGGCTTTTCCCGCATAACAGAAACAACCTGCGATAATCATGATTATAAAATTGGGTTCACAAGCCAGCTGTGCCACGTTATTGCATCAGCACTGGTTGAAAGTGCCGAAGACCCAGAAATTACAGCTTTTGGCGGTGGAAGTTTTGAAGATTTAACAAGAATTGCAATGATAAATGCACCTTTATGGACAGAATTGTTTATCTCAAATAAAGAAAAGCTTGTTCAACACATAAATAATTTCCAGAAAAAAATGGATGAGTTCAAGACAGCCATTGAAAAGGAAGATGCAGATTCCCTAAAAGCTCTTCTTGAAGACACCCGTGAAAAAAGACTTCAGATGGGAAGCATCCGTACAAAAGCTAGTTGAACATTTTCTCTTATTCCGTATATAATGACTTTACAAAAATCGCATTTTTGTCATTTTACGTTTCTTTTAACCCAAGGTGGATATAATGAAATTCGAACGAACCATACCTAAACTTATAAGAAGTATAGCTCAAAAACACCCTGAAACAAGTGCTCAGCTATGTCATACAAAAAAAGGTGAAATTACAGAAGTAAATTATCATGACATGTTTCAGCTTGCATTGGATTTCGGAGCTTCTCTCCTTGACTTAGGTGTAAAAAGAGGTGACAGAATAGGATTAATTGCAGACAACAGAAAGGAATGGGAACAGGCAGATATAGGCCTTCTTTCTATTGGAGCTATTGATGTACCTCGCGGTTGTGACGCTACAGAAAAAGACCTTTCATTTATACTTTCATTTGCAGAATGCTCTGTTGTAATTGCAGAAAATAATGCACAGGTAAAGAAAATACTGAACATAAAGGAAAACATTCCAACTTTAAAAACAATCATTGCTTTTGATGCCGTTGATGAAGAAGAACAGCAGCGAGCATTCAAAATGAACATCAGCTTTTATTTATTTGAAGATTTACTAAAGCGTGGTCATGAATGGCGCAAACTCAATATTGATGCCATTGAAAATGAACTGGAAAAAGGCGATTGGAATGACCTTGCAACAATTATCTTTACAAGCGGTACAACAGGAACACCAAAAGGTGTAATGATTTCACACGGAAACTTTATTACACAGCTTGATGAACTTGTAGAACGAATCTTTATTAATCCAGGAGAACGTGCCCTCTGTGTTCTTCCTGTCTGGCATGTATACCAGCGCGAAGTTGAATATGTCATTCTTTGTCAGGCTGCTACTATCTGTTACAGCAAGCCTATAGGAAGTGTACTTCTTGCAGACCTTAAAAGCCTTAATCCAGTACTTTTACCAGCTGTTCCACGCGTATGGGAAGCTGTATATGACGGAATATGGCGTAAAATGCGCAAGACAGGTGGTGCAGTATACGCCTTGTTCCGCTTTTTTACATCCGAAGCAGAACTTTGGTGTGCTATAGACAGAAAACTTAGACGACAGACGGCACGATTCGGCAGAGATTATCTTGGATTCTGGTGGCCTGTATTGGTTTTACCATGGCTCCTGCTTTATCCTATAAAAATGCTTGGCAATCTTATTGTATTCCGCAAACTTAGGGCAATGCTCGGAAAGAATTTCCGCGCAGGCATTGCAGGAGGCGGAGCTTACCCAGCATATATAGATAAGTTCTTCTGGGCTGTAGGTGTTAAAATAGTAGAAGGTTATGGTCTTACAGAAACATCCCCTATTATTGGCGTAAGACCTATCGCATGTCCTGTAATGCACACAGTCGGAACACCTCTGCGCGGTGTAAACGCACGTATTGTTGATCAGGATGGAATTATTCTTGGTGTAGGACAAAAAGGCAGCTTGCAGATAAAGGGCGAAACTGTAATGAAAGGCTACTACAAGAACCCAGAACTTACAGCAAAAGTAATGACTTCAGACGGATGGCTTGATACTGGAGACCTTGCAGTATTTACAGTAGATAACGAAATTCAGCTTAGAGGAAGAAAGAAGGATACTATCGTTCTAATGGGCGGAGAAAATATTGAACCGCTTCCAATAGAAAGTGCAATAAACTCATCGCCTTACATTTCCGCAAGCATTGTTGTAGGAACAAACGAAAAAGGCATAGACCAGAGATACCTTGGAGTTCTTGTCTTGCCAAGCAAAGAAGAAATAGAAAATTATGCAAAAGCAAACAATATTTCTTTTGACACTTATGAACAGCTTGCAGAAAGCGAGCCAATCCGCAAACTGCTTAAGCAGGAAGTGGATCAGCTGGTCAATGCAAAGACAGGCTTCAAGTCATTTGAAAAAATCAATACACTGGAAATTATTACAAAACCATTTGAAGTTGGTGTAGAATTATCTGGTAAACAGGAACTCATGCGCTATAGAGTTCATGACTTGTATAAAACAAAAATTGCAAAGCTGTTCAATAATTAACTATTTCTATAACTTTTGCACCAGACTTTCTGTCCAATCGTGTCATGTTTTTTGGCATGGGGACAGAAAGTAATTCCCCAGAAAAACATTTTCGCTTAGACACAACAAGCAACAAGCCTTTTTCAGAACATGCATAATAACCAGTTCTTTCACCAGGAAGACGTATTTCATCACTGGCAATTCTGAATTTTAACACCCCTTCAGATTTTATCTGCTGCCCATCTTCATTTAGACTCTCACTCGCAGCAACATTTCTTTCTGCAGCAATAAAAGAAAGCACAGCCCTTTCTTTTGCAAGATTTGCATTTTCAGACAGCTTTTTTAAATCGCGAGGAGCATCTTCTGTAGCAAATGCATAATTGCACCACTTTTCACCTTTCTTTCCACACATAGGACATTCTGAATAATGAGGACAAGGACTGCATGGCATAAAGGAATTACGCATAAGAGCCTCCCTCATCAAACTCAAAAAACGAGCACATGATGGTACACCAGGCTCTATCAAAAGAATTTTTGCACTACTATTATCCTTATTAATATACGAAAGTAAATCGGTACTATATTTTTTTGCCAGATAATCAGGAGGCATATCAGCGTCCTGAACAATTTCATTAAACACATTTGCAGCTGTCAGCAAATCAGCCTTTTCTTTGATTACAGTACCAAATTCCCCCTTAACACGAATAATTTTCCAAGGCTCACATTCAAGCTTTGCAGCTACAGAAAGAAATATATCTTCACCAGTAGCAAGAATTTGAGAAGAAATATCCATGCAATACCAGGTAAGCTTTTTTTTACGCAATTCAGGGCATGCAAGAAACAGAGCAATAGGAACAGTTAAAGGACCAGATCCAACATCAACACAAATGCTATTATCTTTAATGGAAGAAAAAAAACTCTCATTAAGATTTGCAAATAACCTGGTCAGGCGGATTATATTCCACCACAAATAATAGTGTGTATATGCACTGGTAGTAGTCACTTGATTCATATAACCAAGACGCCTATCCTGCCTTTCATCTGTAAGATTGTGACTAAGTGCACGGATCTGCTCTGAAAGCAGCACTTTTTGCTTTGAATTAATTGGAAAGATAGAGTCAAGCAAAGTACCAAACTTTGTTATGACAGGTTTACTTTCCTCAGGAATAGAAGCTGGATTAAATAGAGAAGAAACAACTTCTGCTGTAAGAGCATACTGTCCGCGAGCAGTTTTTGTTTTACTAACAACATTATCAATATGTTCATTACGTTTAGAACTTTCTTCCTGAGCTCGCTTTTCCTTACGAATAAGTTTACCTTCAACCTTCTTTTTTTTCTGAGAAAGTTTTACCCCTTGTTTTTTTTCATACCATTTAAGTTCTATCTTTGCGTCTGTTTTCTGATTTTGCATAGTTTTCTCCAGTTTTCTTGAGCATTTGATACAATGCCGTCAATTCGGAACGGATATCATGAAGAGTTGACAGAGCTGCAAATTCAGCTTCCATCACTTGAGCATCCAGAATTATCTGTTTTTTTGCATCCTGAATGCTCATTCCATTTGTTTGAATTAAGTGTTTGAGTCTCATGATTAGTTCAAGTTCACGCTGAGAGTAAAGCCTTTTGCCCCTATAATCTTTTTTCGGAGAAAAACCGGGAATAACAGATTCCCAGTAACGCAAGACATGAGCTTTTACTCCAGTAATTTTTACAACTTCACCAATCAGATATTTAGCCATTAACCTCTGATCTGTCCTGCCATTTCTGGCGGCTTGCCTTCATTTCTATCTGAACAGGAATCTGATCAAAGCCCAGATCTTCTCTAACCCTGTTCTTCAAATATGTAACATAGCTTTCAGGAACATTATCAGGTCTAGTAGCAAAAATGAGGAATTTTACAGGATTTGAACTAACCTGTGTTATGTAGCGGACTTTAAAATGAATTGCTTTTGTTGCAGGAGGCGGATACTTAAACAGCCAGTCCCTAAGTGCCAGATTAAGTGCAGCAGTATCAATCTTTCTGTTTAACTGCTCGTACAAAGAAAGAGCCGTATCCATAAGATTTTTTATGCCGTCTTCATTCTTTGCACTAATGGCAACAATAGGAGCCCATTTCATGTGTCCGAACATATTATGAATATACTCTTCTACTTTTTTCAAAGCTTTTCTGCTGCCATCTTCAACCGTATCCCATTTATTCAAAATGAAAATAATTCCACGACCTCTCTCATAAGCGAGAGAGGTTATTTTTTTATCCTGCTCAGTCAAACCATCTTTTGCATCCATCATAAGAAACATGATGTCACACTCATCAAGAGTTTTTATTGCCCTGTTTACAGAATAATACTCAACGTTTTCAGAAACTTTCTTCTTACGGCGGATTCCTGCAGTATCAAGAATTTGAATATCTTTTCCATTATAACGGAAACTACCTTCAACAACATCGCGAGTTGTACCAGCATAATCGCTAACAATAGAAGCCTGAGTATGTGTAAGGGCATTACTAAGTGTTGATTTTCCTGTGTTTGGTTTTCCAAGAATGGCAATTCTAATAGGAACTTCTTCTTCTGAACCTTCTGTAACTCTAGAAAAATCTATGCCATCTATTAAAGCCTGAGAAAGAGCAGGAATGTTATCACCGTGTGTTGCAGAAATAAAGATAAGATTTTTAAAACCGTACTTCATGTAATTGTAAGCAAGGTCTTCATTCTTACCGCCTTCGGTTTTATTTACAGCACCAATAATCTTATCCCAGTATGGACGCATCTGAACCAAAAGTTCTTCATCTTCCGTCGTAATTTCTGTTGCATCAAGCAAAAGAAGAATGCGGTCTGCTTTACGAACCATTTCCAGAGTTTTTTCAACAACAAGATCATCCATCTCGCTTTCTCTAGAAGTATAGTCACGAGTAAGCTTATATCCACCAGTATCTACAAGATGAACAGGCTTTCCTGCAATAAAGCAAGTACCTTCAACAGGATCGCGTGTAACTCCAGGAGTTGGATCCGTAATGGCTCTTTTTGTATGAGTCAGTGCATTAAAAAGTGTAGACTTACCTACATTAGGACGTCCTGCAATAACAATCAGAGGAAGGTTAAAATAAATTTTATCGGAATAAAACTGCTGAGAACAGCCTTCTTTTACTTCTTCTTTCTTTTCTTCAGAGACTTCACCATCCGCCGGCTTTACAGGCTTTGGCTTGGAAAAGTCCGGTTTCTTTTTCTTCATTATGTTTTACTCCTGAACCTGCTTAGAGGATATTGTTTCCATGGAAATGTTTTCCAGCTCTTTAATCGTAAATCTGGAAAGGGTTTCTTTTATGACAGGAATCTGCTTTGGCGTCATGCTCAAACTGCGAAGTCCAAAGCCTGCAAGAATCATTGCAGTTTCTTTTCTACCTGCCATTTCACCACAAACGGAAACTGGAATGTTATTCTTATTTGCATTCTCAACAGTTGCACGAATAAGGCGAACAACTGCAAGATTAAATTCGTTATACAATGGGGCAACAGCTGGATTCTCACGGTCAACACACAAAGTATACTGTGTAAGGTCATTTGTACCAAGAGAAAAGAAATCGCTTTTTTTTGCAAGACAGTCAGAACATATTGCAGCAGCAGCAGTTTCTACCATGATGCCGATAGGAACATCCTTAAACGGAATCTTTTCTTCCTTCATACTGATTCTAACACCTTCTGCAATGCCTCGCACAGTTTCAACCTGCGAAACATCTGTAATAAGAGGAATCAATATGCGAAGATTTCCATATACACTTGCACGGTACAAAGCCCTAAGCTGTGTACGGAACAACTGAGGATAGAACATTGAAAGGCGGATTGCACGCAAGCCCATCAAAGGATTTTTTTCATGAGTACTAGGAATCTCCTTAAAGTTAAGAAGCTTGTCACCACCAACATCAAGAGTTCTTATTGTTACAGGCTTATCGCCCATCATCTCCAGAACTGCTTTATAGGCTTCAAACTGAGTTTCTTCACTTACAGAATTAGAAAATGGTCCATTCGATTCAGAAGACTGGTGCTGAATTTCATCCATAAAAAGAAATTCCGTTCTGAAAAGACCTATTCCATCCGCACCTTCTTCAAGTGCAATCTTTGCTTCTTCCGTAGTACCAATATTTGCGTACAGTTTAAACTCAGTACCGTCTTTTGTGCGGGCTGGCTTTGTCCTAAACTGAAGCAGCTGCTCACGGTATTTTCTATCATCTTCTATTTTTATGCGGTATTCAGTAAGAGAACTTTCATCTGGGGTCAAAATAATTTCGCCCCTGTTACCGTCTACAATAATCTGCTCACCAGTTTTTACCTGATTCTGAATGTCATCAAGACCAACAACGGCAGGAACACCAAAGCTTTTTGCAAGAATTGCAACATGGCTTGAAACACCACCTTCGGTCAATGCAAAACCTGCAATCTTTCTTTTGCTCAAAATAACGGTATCGCTGGTGCGCATTGCCTTTGCAACAATAACAGCACCATCTGGAACTTCTTCTATATTAAAAGGATGGTAGTCAAGAAGAATGTCCATGACCTTGCCAAAAACATCTTCTATATCTTTTGAACGTTCTGCAAGATAGTCATTGCCACTGTTTCTAAGGCGCTCAGCATACTGGGCAACTTTTTTATCCAATATATATTCAATGTTGTAAAGTTCTTCAGTATAACTATCATGAACTTCCTGTATAAAAACAGGATCTGCAAGCATGAGCTGGTATGTTTCAAAAATAATTTTCTGGAGATTATCTTTTGGAAGATTTTGAAGCTGTTTTTCAATCAAAGACTGGACAGAATTACAGGCGGAAGAAAATCTGTTCCAACCTTCTTCAATCTGGTCAGACGTAATTTTTTCTTTCGGAATGACCTTTTCTTTTATTTCAGGAAGCACGAATGCTTTGCCAATACCAATTCCAGTTGAAGCTGATAGACCCAGTACTACGTTCATTCTATTATAGTACTGTCTAATTTTATTCTAGTCAATGAGTTGTATTTTCCAAAACCTGCCTGTAACGCTCGTACAAAAGCACTCCAGCAGCAACAGAAACATTAAGGCTGTCAATCTTGCCACACGTTGGTATAGAAACAACAGTGTCGCAGTTTTTTGCAAGCAGTCTTGAAATTCCGCTTCCTTCGCTTCCCATAACAATGCAGGTTTTACGGTCAAACTTTGTAGCCTGCAATGGAGAACCGTCTGCATCAGCTCCGTAAATCCAGAAACCTGCCTCTTTGAGCATTTCCGCAGCCCTTACAAGATTTGTAACAACGGCAGTAGGAATATAGGCACTAGCTCCAGCACTTGTACGTGCAATAATTTCATTATCCTGAATATCCGAAGCCCCTCTGCGTTCTGGCAAAACAAGGAGCGATGCCCCAAACTGATCGCAGGAACGGAGTATAGCACCAACATTATGAGGATCTGTCACGCTATCAAGCATTACAACTGTTGCTGTTTCTGGACAGGCAGAAAGCCACTGGTCAAGCTGAACAAGGTTCTTTGCTTTTTCCTGCATTTCTTCTGCAACAAGGACAATTCCACGATGATCTCTAGCCTGTTCTGGAAGAGGCAGCACCAGCTTTGCAAGAGTGTCGTCATCCGTTTCGGAAGACGTAATGCCAGCCTGTTTTGCAAGAGAAAGTATTTTCTTAATGCGCGGACCAGGCTTTGAATAATAGATTGTCATTGTGCCGGCATGAGAGTTTTTAGCATGTAATGCTTCTTCTGCAAACCGGCGCACTTTTTCTTCTACTGCATGAAAGCCTGTATATATATTCTGTGCCATTAAATTTCTATAATAAAATTATGCGTTTTTTCCGCAGCAGTTCTTATACTTTTTGCCGCTACCGCATGGGCAAGGCTCGTTACGGCCAACTTTGCGTCCTTCGCGGATAACAGTCATAGGCTTAATGTAGCCTTCTGTATAAAGCCACTCACCGTCAATCTTTCTGAAACCGCCAATTTCGTGATGAACATCGCGAATGCCTTTCTGTGTGTAAGTTGCTTCAAATTCTACGATGCCTTCTGTATCATCAGGACCACCTTTTTCTACGTTAAGGATTTTCAGTCCGTGCCAGGTACTTGTATTGCTCCAGTCTTCTGTTGCCTTACGGTCTATTTCTGCTATTTTTTCGCCTTTTTCGCAAGTATTAATAATAAAGTCAATTTCATGCTTTACATAAGCTGTGTAGCGAGCACGCATAAGTGCTTCTGGGTTAGGAGCTTTCTGTGTTCCTTTAATATAAAGTTCGCAGCAGTCTGAATATTTTTTGCCGCTGCCGCACGGACATAAATCGTTATTCTGTTCACTCATAGGGCTTAGTATACCGATTTACACCGTGCATTGCAATAATGCAAGAAAGAAGTATTTTTTCTTTTATCTGGCAGCTTTAACCTTGCTAATAATCGTAAGGACGGAAAATACTATTAAATCGCAGCAAACAATGCTTGCACCTGTAGGAAACGCAGCCTGATATGACACTATCAGCCCACACCACAAGCACAGCACACTTATTATTGCACTTACAAAAACCACAGATTTAAACTTCTTGCAGATTCTCATTGCACCAAGGGCAGGAACAACAATCAGACTCGAAATAAGCAAAGCCCCAATCATCCTCATGCCTACAACAATAACAAGAGACGTAAGGATTGCAATCAAAAGGTTAAAAACCTTTGTTTTTGTTCCAGTTGCAGCAGCAAAAGTCTCATCAAACGTTACTGCAAAAATCCTATTGTAAAACAGAATAAACAGAAAGATTACTGCTACAGAAATAAAAATGCTCAAATGTACATCTGTTTTGCTCATGCTTAAAATGCTACCAAAAAGATAGTTGCACACATCGGTATTCATCCCAGTAGTAACAGAAATGACCATTACGCCAAGGGCAAGGGCAGCTGTGGAAATGAGAGCCGTTGCAGCATCTCCTTTTATTTTGCTAGAAGACTTAAGCCTAAGCAAAAGAATAGAACTTGCTGTTACTACAGGGATGCATGTTGCAAGAGGATCCAGGCTAAACACTTTTGCAAGGGCAATTGCCCCGAAGCCAACATGACTTAAACCGTCACCAATCATGGAATAGCGTTTCAAAATAAGGCTTACACCTAACAAAGAAGAACACAGGGCAATAAGAGTGCCTACAACAAAGGCACGCACCATAAATGGAAATGAAAACATTTCTACAAAAAAATCAATCATGGACTTCCTCCAAAAACTTCTTTCCAATCTCAGTCTTCAGGTAATCTTCTTTCGAACCATAAAAAATCTGTTTTGTTGCAAGATGAAGGATTTTCTTGGCATATTTCTTTGCACATTCCGTATCATGACTAATCATGATTACAGTAATTTTATCTTCGTCATTCAAGGTCTTTATAATAGAATACAACTCAGCAGTTGCAACAGGATCAAGACCACTCGCAGGTTCATCCAGAATAAGAAGTTTTTTTGTTGCACACAAAGCACGGCACAATAATACGCGCTGCTGCTGACCGCCAGAAAGTTCCCTAAAGCACTTGTCCTTTAAATTATAAATCCCAAGTTTTTTGAGATTTTCTTCGGTAAGCTTTTTATGCGAAACATCAAAAAAAGGACGGAATCCTAAAGAGTTTTCATTACCAGAAATTACGACTTCCCATACACTAGCAGGAAAATCTTTTTTTACAGTCTGCTGCTGAGGCAGATATCCTACATATTTCTGACGGAATCCATTCAAAAATTCAATAGTACCCGACTCTGACTTTTTCAAGCCCAAAAGAGTCTTTATTAAAGTACTTTTACCAGCTCCGTTTTCGCCAAGTACGCAGATATAGTCCCCTTCTTCAACAGAAAAAGAAATATCCTGCAATGCTGGTCTTCCTTCATACGAAACACAAAGATTATTACAAGAAAGTAAATCCATTTTGCCTACCTTAATTCATTACAAATTCCAATCCGCGCTCGTTTTTAACTTCAAGTGACAGAACTTTAAGATACAAATCCTGATAACCTTTATAATCTTTTATAATTGGTTTTCCAACAACTTTTATCCAAGCTTCTTTTTCCGGGTAAGTTCCTTTCCAGTCAAGCATACATCCACCCCATCCATCATTACCGCAACACCCAGGACCACGCCTGTACACCGCAGGAAACTCAGAATCATCAAGATACGAAACAAGATATGTAAACATGCCTTCAACAACAATGGTCTTTTCTTTATAGCGTTCAAAATTAAAATAAATGTCATTGATTTGTGTTAAAAACATTTTTTCTTTTATTTCAAGAAGCTCACCTTCTGGAATTTCTATTTGAGGCTGTTCAACAACTTCCTGATTTCTTGGAGGTTCAGGAGTAATTTCACCAGATTCAATTTTTTCTATCATGGCTAAAAACTCATCATCCTGAGTCAAAACATCACTTTCCTGCACCACTACGGCATCACTGTCTTGTACATCAACCTGTTTTGACGGCATGGATACAGAATAGCCTTTCTGCTTTGCAGAACAGGACGTAACAATGACTGTTGCCAAAACAGCAATCATGCCCAAAACAATTTTCAGTACAAGATTTTTTTTCATATTTTGCTCCGTCTTAGTTTAATGCAGTTTTTAAAGCTGAAAGGTTTCTGTGCATTAAAGAAACATAAGTTTCGCCTCTTTTCAATTCTGTTGCACTAACATTGTGACAGCTGTGGAATTCCAGTTTTTTAGCACCAGTAGACTCACAAATAGTATCAGCTATTTTTCCGTTAGAAAATTCAATTGTAAACACAACAGGAATTTTTTCATCTTTTACTTTGTTAATAAGAAACTTAATTGTAGATGCACTGGCTTCAACATCTGTCGCACAACCAGGGAATGCTGCATAATAAGAAAGCCCGTAAGTATCAGCAAAGTAGCGTAAAGGAAAACGGTCTCCAAAAACAATCACTTTACGAGAAGCATTTTCTACAATTTCAGAAAACTGAGCATGAAGATTTTTTATCTGGCTAATATAAATTGAAGCATTCTTCTTATAATATGACTCATTTGCACTATCAATCTGGCACAATTCATCACAAATTGCCTGGGCAATTTTTATGGCATTCAAAGGACTAGTCCAAACATGTTCATCCAGCTCAACTTCATCTTCATCCTCATGTTCATGCTCTTTCTCTTCTTCAACAGTCATGCCTTCAACAATTTCTTCTTCTACAGTCTCAACAACATCAAAAAGTTTAAGAGTGTGAGGCGCTTTTGAGCCAAGACTTTCAAGCAAAGTTTCTGCCCAAACATCGTTTTCTCCGCCAGTATAAATGAACAGATTTGCATTCTGAATTTTCTTCATGTCTTTTGGTGTTGGCTCATAACTGTGGCTTTCTGAACCAGGCTTTAAAAGCATTACAAGATCAGCCTTGTCACCTGCAACAGCACGTGCAAAATCAAACTGAGGAAACATACTTGCAACAATAGTCAATTTAGCATTTTCAGGATTAGATTTTGCAACACAAGAAAATGTAGAAAGGGCAGCAAAAATTATAGCTGCACACATAATATTTAATTTCATAAAAACCTCTTTTGCTTAGTTATTTTTTGTTGCGACAGTCTGAGCAGATTCCATAAAAAACAGTTCTGAAAGGATTAATAACAAAGCCATGAGAAGTTTCAATATGCTCTTTTACAAAAGAAATTTCATCACAGTGCAAATGAATTAATTTTCCGCACACTTCGCATCGGCAGTGGAAACATCCATTTTCATTATGAGAATCCCCCACAAATTCAAAACAAGCCGCTGAGTTTTCACCAGTAAAAAACTTATTTACAACACCACTGTCAACCAGCTTTTCAAGCTGACGATACACTGTCGCAGTTCCAATGCCTACAGTCTTAAAGTGTTCGGCAAGCTCCATTGCCGTAAAGTGTTTCTGGTCTGAATTTTTGAGGAAATCTAAAATCAAATCCTGCTGTTTAGTCTTATATTCCAATTTGAGAACCGTTATCATTTTATACGGTAAAGAGGAAAAATGTCAATGTGTATATTTATGAAATTTTTACGATTGCATTACATACGCTTCGGTTCTGTTACGTCCGTTTTCCTTTGCAAGAAAAAGAGCTTCATCAGCAGTTTTAAAGCAAGATTCTGCCGTCATAACAGGTTCTGTCTTTATGAGAGAATAGCCAACACTCACCGTAACATGACCATTTATGCCATGAATAAAAAACTTATTCATGTTTTCAACACGAATTCTTATTTTTTCAGCAATAGCTGCAAGCTCGTACATAGAATAATCAGAAGCAAGAACCGTGAATTCATCGCCGCCAAAGCGGTAAAATTTAATGCGATATTCATCTTCCAGTTTCTTAAAGCATTCACATATAGAAATCAGAAAGTCGTCACCAGCCAAATGCCCATAAGTGTCATTAAAAAGCTTAAAGTGATCAATATCAATCATAATGATATTCAGAATAGGCAACTTCATGTATTTTTCCATATCTACAAACAAAGCCTTGCGGTTACCAAACCCCGAAAGAACATCATTATCACGCTGTAAAATCAATATGCGATCTTTATCCAGCATTGAAAGCCTTGTATAACGCAGGTACATGCCCAAAAACAATCCTGCCACAGAAAATACAGTTGTTCCAAGAAAATCCAGCAAAGCAATATCTCTTGGTTTCAAGGCAAACATCAAAACTGTATGAACTATATAAATGAAGATAAAATACGCATTAACCCGTAAAGATTTATCAAACAGCAAAATAGGCATGATAATCTGAATACACGAAAAGGAAACCGCAAGATGCATTCCCGAATTGGAAAATATACTTGCAAAGATAGTCGCACAATTTATAACCAGAGTTTCCAAGTACATCAGCGGAAGAATAGAATATTTTATGTTATCTGCAAATTTAAAAAGGACTGCAAGAATAATCGACAGGGAATAAAAAACAGCAATAAATAAAATGTAGCCCAACTTGTAAGAAAAAAGCAGAGAGCCTGTAAAAAGCAACAAGCCAACAACAAGCATGATAAAAGAAACAAAGCTGAAAGTATCAATATTCAACTGGCGAATTTCGGTTTTATTAAAATCGAAAAGTCGCTTTTCCTGTTTGAGAAAATCTTTACTAAAAATCACAAACCAAGAGTTCTTTCTGCTCGTCATAACCTATAGTATAAATCGATTATGTCAATTTTGCTAGCATAAAATAATAAATCTCCATATAATACAGCAAAGGACAAGAGGATAATATGAACACATCTTATGCAGTTGCAAAAGAACTTGATTTTTACAGAATAAGGGAAACTGTTGCAGAACTTGCTGTCAGTGAAGAAGGCAAACAGAGTCTTCTTGCACGTGAACCAGTATCAGACAAAACACAGATAGAATATTTAAAATCACTCGGCCGTGAGTGGAACACATACATAAGCTCAAACAACCAGAGTGCACTATCAGCCTGGCCTCCAGTGGAATCATATTTTAAGCTGCTCGGAAAAGAAGGAGCACAGCTGGAGCAAGATCAGATTTTTGCCATTGGTCTTTTCTGTCTTGCGCAGGAAAAATTAAAGAAAAACATAACGACAGCACAGGAAAACATAAACATTCCAAATCTTGCAAAAGAAACTTCCACACTGCCAGACATTTCCCAAGCACAGCGAGAAATTTTTGCCGTAATCGGAACTGACGGACAGGTAAAAGATTTACCTGCACTAAGGGCAATTCGTAGCAGAATAGCTTCGCTTCACAAAGAAATAGAAAACGCCATCAGAAAATATACTTCCGACCCAAATCTCAGTTCGGCATTGCAGTCTAACGTACCTGCATTTAAGGCAGACAGAGAATTGTTAGCCGTAAGAGCCGACAGACGCAACACAATCAAAGGCATTGTACATGAAGTTAGTGCTTCCGGGCAGACTATGTACATTGAGCCAGACGAAGTTGTAAGGGCAAATAATGAACTCATTCAAGAAGAATATCATTTGCAGGCAGAGCTAAAAAAAATCTTCAAAGAACTGACTGCAAAAATAGGCATGTATAAAGAAGAATTCATTGCATCATTAAAAACCCTTGTCATGCTCGACAGTGCTTACGCTGCTGCCAGATGGCAGGCATCCACAAAAGGTGTATTTGCCGAAGGCTGTGACCTTGAACTTGAACCACCAGCAATACGAGGCGCAAGACACCCGTTATTAGGAAGCCGTGCTGTTCCAGTAGACATTTGTTTTCTAGACGGAAAAAGGATTTTGATTATAACAGGCCCAAACACTGGCGGTAAAACCGTAACACTTAAAACTATTGCCCTTTTTGCATTGTTAAATCAGGCAGGTTTTCCAGTGCCAGCAGAAGAAGGCACACGGCTTCCTGTGTTCAGTTCCGTTTTTGCAGACATTGGTGATGAACAGTCCATCGACGAATCTCTAAGTACATTTTCAAGCCACATGAAAAAAATGGCGCAAATGATAAACTTTGCAGACAAAGACAGTCTCATTCTTTTAGACGAGCTTGGCAGCGGTACAGATCCGCAGGAAGGCGGAGCCATTGCAATGGCAGCCTTAGACACTTTAATAGAGCGAAACTCTTTTGTAATTGTAACCACACATCATGGAATCTTAAAAAACTACGGCTACACACATCCTAAATGCATAAATGCCTCGGTAGAATTTGACAACACAACGCTCCGCCCTACCTACCGTCTGCTCATGGGCATTCCTGGTGAAAGCCATGCATTAGACATTGCCGTTCGCTCTGGTTTACCAGAAGACATTGTACAAAAAGCACGTGAATATATTTCAAGTGAACAGGCAGATGTTTCAACATTAATAAAAGGTCTGACGGCAAAACACGAAGAGCTTGATGAACTTCAACGGCAAGAACGCATTCAAAATGCAGAACTTCAGCAGAAAGCATTAAAACTGCACGAAAGGGAAATCAAAGCAAAAGAGCATGAAATTGAACTGCAAAAAGCAGAACATGCTTCAAGTACAGAATTCCTAAGACAAACCCGAAGCCGTCTTGAAAATCTTGTAAGGGAACTGCGCGAAGGCGAAATTACACGAGAAAAAACTCTCGGTGTAAAGCAGTTCATTACAATGCTTGAAGAACAGGTAGAACAGCAGACAACAGCAATAGAAGAGCAACAGAAAATTCTTGAAGAAGAAAAAGAAAATGCCCGCAAAGAACAAGCCTTGTATGCAGAAAATGGCATGAGACTTGCAAAGTTCAAGGAAAACAAGTCTACCTCAAACAAAAAGACAAAACGCCGCCTTTCCAATGCAGAAGCCTTAGCTACAGCATCCGTACAGGAACAGATTGCAGCAATACCAAAAACAAAAAAAACAGTACCAATTCAACTGCTGCTAGAGCCTGGCATTGAAGTTTTTGCAGGTGCAGCACGCAGGCGAGGTACATTAATTTCAAAGAATAAAAACGGCAGCTGGATAGTTCAGTTTGGCTCTCTTAAAATGAGCGTACCTCAAAATCAGCTTGTTCCAGTAGAACCAGAACGTGCTCCAACAGCCGAAATCAACATAGAATCAATAACAAGTTCTTCTATTATAATAGAAGATGAAACACCAAAATTTGAACTTAGACTGCTAGGAATGCGCTATGAAGAAGCCATGAAAGCATTGGAACATCAGGTGGACTTATGTGCCATTCATAATTTTAAAGAGTTTTCCGTCATTCACGGAAAAGGCTCTGGCATACTGCAACAGGCAGTACATGACTATCTTTCTCACTATCCGGGTGTAAAAGAATTCCATTTTGCCCAACCAGAAGACGGAGGCACTGGTAAAACCTACGTAAGCCTTATATAATAGCCGTACCATGAAAAAGTTTATATGCATATTGCTTTCCTGTTTTACTCTCCTTACATTTTCTTCTTTTGCAGAAGAACAGGAACGCTTACTTTACGATATTACAGATTCTCAAGATGTCAGTGGAAAATTCCCGGACAAAGTGTACATCCGTACAAGGACCCAGTCCTACTGCAAATATTTTGAATTCGTTCTGCACGAAGGAAAGATATATGCAAAAAGACCTGGCGAAAAAGAATGGGAACTTTTCTTAAAAACTGGTGTTCCGTTTACAAAAACTCTTAAAGACATTGCCTGGTTTCCCACTCCAAAAGAAGTCTGCGAAATTTCCTGCGATGCCGACAACATCTACGCTGTAGATGAAAACGGAATATTCTACTACTGCTTTATAGACAGCAGTGCCCCAGTTAAAACTTTCTTCTGGCAACGGCTTATAGGTTTTCCAAAGACCCGATACTTACAGCTTAACGATCTTGTTCTTTCAATGCGCGGATGGTGCATGGGCACACGCCGCAAAGACATTCTTTGGTATGAAGACATTTACGGAGTACAGCACCACTGGGGCACGATGGGCATTGAAACCTACTATTTCTTAACCGAAGACGGCCAGCACATCCGTTTTACAGACAGTGGACTGCCTGTTGATTTTAGCCGCACTATTCAGAACCCAGAAAACGGAAGCTTTATTGCACAGAACATCAGCGTTTCGGGCGATACTGTTTTTTTAATTGGCAGTAAAGGAACAATGTACACAAGGCTCATTGACTTTGACACAATGGGCTGTGATCCTATGTTCTTCCAGTATACTTATGAAAAAATTTCAAAATCATCAACAGGAAGTGACTACATCTCAAATTACACACCATGGGCATTACCTTCCGAAGACTGGGCAAAACAACCTAAAATCCGTTTAAGAGGACAGGCACGTCTCACAAAAATGCTCAGCATTGCACAGACAGGCAGGGGTAATTTTGCACGAGAACTTCGTGTAGCAGGAACAGACAAAGATGGTAATGTAGGCTATTACCACAAAATGCTTCTTGATACAGAATGGGCATTTGAAAAAGCCCCTCTTGTTTTAAAAGAAGAAATGTTCTTAGACACTACCCAACCAGAATTTGCAGAAAGCTATGTAAAAGATTACAAAGGTCTTGTATTCAGAAACAACAGCATTATAGAAGGCTTAACCTGTACAATTAAAAATGTCGGATTAGACAGTGAAGACCGTTGTACAATTGAAATTTCAAATGGCACAGAATCTTTTGAATGTAAAATATATCCAATAGAAAAATGGACTTATGTAAAACGCTACAATCCAGGACACGACGGCACACCACGTAATTACTTCATTACAGCCGAGCTTAATGAAAATCAGTTAAAGTCATATTCAAAAGAATTCCGTCAAATTCTTACAGACATCTTCCAGTACAAGCACCACAAACTCTTTGCCTTTTCCGCAGAAGCAACAGATACATATTATCAGATCAACACAGAAGGTTCTGAAACACGCCTGCTCGTTGGGGGCGGTGCTAAAAACACCTATTCCTTCTTTATGACACCAGATGGAAAAGACTGTACAAATCCATTCCTGCACAAAAGGAACACAGCTCTTGCACAGTTTGGCATTACAGACCCTCTTTCTGACAATCTTTTGCTGCAGGAAAAACATGATTACACCATTAATGATTGCGAAGAAATTTCTGCAAAAATACAAGCCAACACACAGTATGCAAAACAACTCCGCAACATAATAGAAGAAAACTGGAAGTCATTCAGCACAACAAACCTTTCGCGTTGGGGCTTTCATCTTGCAGACCTCATAACACGAATAACATTCTTGAATAAACTGAACTTTCCAAAAATAAAACAGATGACATCATTTGGAAACAACATCATGTCAACAAGTGCAGCGGTATACAATGACATTGCTTCCTACACAGACTGGACATTTCCTTCTATTCTGGAACTTACAGAATTGAGGACAAGATTTTACACAAACCTGCTCAATGAAATTCAAGCACAGAACAGTGACGAACCAAGACAGCTTGCCACGCAATTTCACAATTCCTATACAGGCTTTTACCAAGACCTTAATCTTCCAGAACATTTAAAACAGGATGATGAAACTGCGACACTTGACATGTTTGAACTTGGAACAATGTTCCCATGGTTTGTATTAAAAAAATCAGACGGAACAGTTCTTCTTGTCCGCCTTAAAAACTTTGCAGGAACAATTCTTGACACAGCAAAGCCATATCAGTTTGATGTTTCATTCTGCCTCATCACGCTTCCAGACTCCACCCTTCGGCAAAAAAGAAACAACACATTTATGAAAGACATAAATTCTTATACTGGACAGTTTGAATGGGACGGCACAACAGCAAAACTTTATGTTAAGAACGCAGTCTTTACAAAACGACTGCTCTTCAAAGGTCAGTAATAAGGCAGTAATAAGTCACTACAAAATATTATTAATACACCAAACAAAAAGCCCTGTAGCAAACGGAAATCTCCATGCTACAGGGCTTTTTTTTCTATACTTTGTAATTAAGCTTTTTTGCTTGCAATAGCTTTCTTTATGCCGTCAGCAAAAAGTTGGTTCTGATCAGTACGTTCTGGTGCAGAAAATTCAGGAGTACCATCCTTTTCCGACATTCTGTAAATCTGCATTGGGTCTGTTGTGTGAGCAGGGCTTGAACCATTGTTAAGCCACCAGTCAAGAACAGACATTATAAGCAATGTGTATTTTATAAGGTTTGCATTTGTTGCAGAAGTAAGGTTATCCATCTTCTTTGCACCCAAAAGAACATCAAGACGCTTTGAAACAGTATTTGGAATGTCAAAATTGTATCGATCCCAAGGATTCATAATTCCAAGCACAGGCTTCTTTGACACCATGTTTTCATCAATACGACGGCTCAGTGTTGTAAATACAGTTCTGACATAATCTGTACGAGCATAAATAGGCTTATACTTACTGTCATTCAAAGGCTTTGTCAAAACAGGAGGATTAAACTTAAAGTTAGGGAAGAAATAGTACTTTGTACGCCAAAGCATGTTGTTTATAGATTCCTTACCGTACTGAGAACTAGGATAATCCTTGTTTGAGTAAGTTGAGTTTACAAACTGACGCAGATAGTCACCGTACTTTTTATCGAACAAGTCTTCACGGTAATAGCTCCAGTCGGAAAGGACAGCAGAAATATCATCCGGAATCTCGCTCAAAACTTCATCAGCTTTCAAGTTAAACTGAATGTTTCTACAGCCCTGGAACAAGTCTTCTATAATTCTCATAAGAACAAGAGCTACTTGAATTCCGTTTTTAGGGCTAAGAGCATTAAAGCCGTCTGCAAATTTATAAAGAGGCTGGAAGTAAGGATACATGTCAGGATGCTTTTCAAGAGAAGCAAAGCCTGCATCTGGGAACAACTGTTCAAGAACCTTCAAACCAGCTTCAACAATCTCATCACGTTGTCCTGCAATGCGGTGCACTTCATCGTTTTTCTTTTCTTCCTCAACTTTTTCTTCTTCCTTAGCAGGCTTTTTCTTTTCTGGAACAAGAAGATCAAACTTAGTAAGACCCACGAATTTAAGGATAGGACCAACCTGTGATGTAAAGAACTGAGGATACTCTGCATACTCAGTACCGCACATTCTCATGAGCAAAGGATACAATCCCTTAATTACCTGATCACAGATATAAAGCCATTCTGTAATGCCCTGCTTTGCAAGTTCCTGAATTTTTTCCTGATTAACCTTTGGATAAATTGCCAAGTCAGAATAAATTTCTTTAATAATCTGTGGAACTTTCTGCTCACCAATATAGTAAATAGTAAGAAGCTCTTTATATATGGCAGCAACAAAAGGAACCGTCATTGCTATAGTAAGATTATCCGCCTTCTGTTCCAAATCCAAAGCTGCAACTTTTATGCTCTGCATAGTCCATTTGCCAACGGTACGCAAAAACTTAAACTTCAACTCTGTATCTGTAGCAATTTTTGCTTTGTATGTATCTGGCGAAATCTGAATAAAAGTCTTTATTGTAGTAATAAACCCCTGCAAGTGATCAACATAGGTCTTAACATAGAACTCACCAAAATCGCGTGAAAGTTTTTTTCGGTTCTTCGATGACATTCTGTAAAGAAAGTTTAAAAGACCGTAATTAGGCTTAAGGCTGTATTCTGAATCCATCATCAGGTTTTCTATCTGTTTCAAATCCTTTGCAGCCATTGGCTGTAAGTCTTCATCGTTAGAGATTTTTGCAACAGCAGCAGAAGCTGGCTGAGGCTTTGAAGAAGATGCAGAAGTTGAAGCCGCTGCACTTCTGGAAGAAACGTCAGAAGAAGACATACCCGAAGATTTTACTACAGTTCTTCTAGGAGAACGGCGAGGCATGGACTGCGGATCTACAGGAGCAGAACGTTCCTGAATGATTTCACCTCCGAGTTTTTTCTGCATTTCCAATGCTTCTTCCATGTCTATAGGACCAATATTCTGTCTGGTGTGGTCAAGAGTTCCAGGTGCATAGGTTTGTTTTTTTTCTGCCATATATATATCCCCTTTGTAATAAAATTCTAAAGACGTATCCGGAACTTTTTTGAAATGCCTGGAAGCGAACGGAATGAAAGTTTTTCACCATCAGCCGTAAGCAGAGTACCCTCAAAATGTCCGTATATTGTGTGATATTCAGAACGCAATACAAATGCACTTATGACATTCGGATTGTCAGAAATTGGTGTAAAAGTTAAATCGACCATGTTTTCTGTGTCCTGAATAATCCATTTTTCCATTTTACCATAAGGATGCGTAATGACAACAGGTGGCAAAGGTGTTACCGTTCCCCCATAGAACAGAACATTTGCATTGTATGCATCATTTTCTACAGCATCCTGTGATGTTACTTGAAGCCTGAACGAAATCTGCTTGTCGTTCAGAGTTCCAATGCCCGTTATCAGTTCTCCGTTACTGCGGAATTTCATGTAGGTCCTGCTCATTTCAAACAAGGCAGAACCTTCGCAGTCCGTCATAGTCTTTGGCTTTGCATGCTTTTTTTCCTGAGAAATTGCTCCATGAAGAGGAGTCGAAAGCATATAGTGAACCGAACTTCTGCGTGACGTTGGCGCAGGTGATGAAGTGATAATCTCGCCTACCTGATCCCCAGAAAACTTTGAAATAAGAGCTCCATTAGAACCAGGACGGACATTATTACCATGAAGATTAAATATTACGGAAAGTTTATCGTTTTTTCTGTCCCAGCTCAATCTGGTATAGCGCCGCTTGCTGTAATTCGCAGTAATTGCCTGAATGAGACTGTGCGGAACAAAACGCCTGCGGGGTCCCATGACAGAACGGTACACAAACCGCTGTTTTGTATTTTTATTCCAGAAGCATACTTCCGAAAAACCAAACATCTTTGCATCGAAAAATTCAATGCACCCGATGTATGCACCAATATTAAAAAAATAAGAGATTCGACTTTTTATACGAAGGTTGGAAACAAATGTCGGCAGAGTTATGTAGGGCTGTTTTATTCCCCGAATATCGAGCCGTTCTGAGTGCCCTAAAAAAGTTCCAAAGACAGGTTTTCCGTCTTTAACAAAACTGGCAGGACACGTTTTTAGTTGCCGTGTGTACAAAATAACCTCTTACGCATGCATGTAAAGTTAATCCACTTAGATTATCGAATATTATACTGGATTTCTTGATTTTATGAACCCCCTAAACAAAAAATAATTGGAGATTTTGAGATATATGCTTTATAATATAGGGAGTATTTTGTTTTTCTATGGAGGTAAACTATGAGCATATCATGTTATTCATTAGGTGCAGCACAGGAAGTAACCGGAAGTAAACATATATTTGAAGTTGACGGAAGAAGTTTTATGGTAGACTGCGGAGCTTTTCAGGGTAAACGTTCCGATTCCGACAAGAAAAACCGCGATTTTGATTTTGCTCCAGACAAAATTGAAAGCGTAATCCTGACTCACGCACATTATGACCACTGCGGTCTTTTGCCAATCCTTGCAAAAAATGGCTACCGCGGCAACATATATGCCACACCTGCAACTCGTGACCTTGCAAACATCGTCATGATGGACAGTGCACGCATTCAGGCTCGCGATGCTGAATATTTGCGTAAGCAGGCCTCTAAAAAGGGAGAACGCTTTAACTGGAAGCCTCTTTTTACAGAAGATGACTGTGTAAAAGCTGCAAACCAGATAATCTCATTAAGCTACAATCGTCAGATGTACATTGCTCCAGATGTACAGCTGGAATTCTTTGACGCCGGACACATTCTTGGAAGTGCATTTGCATACATAACCATTACGGGTCAGCGTAAAAACCCAATTTCCGGCCAAGTTACAGGAGGATTCGGACTTGGAGGAAGAAGACTGTGGCACAGGCTTTTCAGCCGTAACGTCATGCCACAGGCAGCTAAAAAAGGTGGCAGCGTAGTTAGCGGAGAAGAAGCCCTTCGCGGAGCACCATCCGACGAAATCCGCATTCTGTACACAGGAGACTTGGGACGCCCAGGAAAGCCTATTGTCCGCGACCCTTCTGTAGCAATGCCTGCTCCTGACTACATCTTTATGGAAAGTACTTACGGTAACCGCCTACACGAACAGCAAAGTGCCGCAATGGAAGACCTTGTACGTCTTGTAAAGAAAGCCGTTGACCGCAAGGGAAAGATTATCATCCCTACATTCGCAATAGAACGTGCACAGGAAATGGTATACTTTCTGCATCTGCTTGCAGACCAGAAAAAAATCCCGCAAATTCCTATTTACGTGGACAGCCCAATGGCTGCTAATGCAACAGGCATTTTCCAGCTGCACCCGGAATGTTACGATGAAGAAACCAACGAAGCATTCCTTCGTCACCATAAAAATCCGTTCGGATTTGCATCCCTCACAACAATTACCAGCGTAGATGAGTCAAAGGAACTTAACAAAAAGAGCGGTCCTATGATAATATTGAGCGCTGACGGAATGTGTGAAGCAGGACGTATTCTTCATCATCTTGCAAACAACATTTCAAATCCAAACAACATAATCCTTCTTGTTGGATACATGGCAGAAAATACACTGGGACGCAAAATCCGTGACGGTGCAAAGGAAGTCCACATTCTTGGCGACTACTACAAGGTTCAGGCCGAAGTAGAAACCATCAATGCTTTCAGTGCCCATGCCGATTACGAGGAATCTTTGGAATGGCTGAACAATCTTGACACCAGCCGCCTAAAAAGGATTTTCCTTGTCCACGGTGAAAAAGATGCACAGGAGCACATGAAAGAATTCCTTAACAAGAACGGTTATAAAGATGTTCAGATTGTAAAATACGGAGAAGTTTACAATCTTGACTAACTAGGAAGGAATATAGTGGATGCTAATATTGAAGACAGGTTTATCACTCTAGAAACAAAACTTGCGTATCTGGAGGATTTCCTGTCTCAACTTCAGAATGTAACTGTGGAACACACAAAAGAACTGGAACTTCTGCGTAAGGAAAACAAAATGCTTGCGCAGAAAGTAAGCGACATGGCAGAACAGATGGAAGGCGACATTCCAAACCGCCGCCCTCCACATTATTAATATATGATAGAAAATATTTATTCGGTTGCAGGAAGAATGCGGCCCCAGTCTGCAAAGTGTGAAGACCAATACGACTCATCAATTGCAGAAATAATGACTCCTGTTTCAGGACCGTCACTTGCCGCATGAATGAAAATTCTTTTATTTTTGAATTTTCCTTCACCAGTATACAACCCAAGATATATGCCTACATGAGAAATTGCGCCCGAACTTGTGGTCTTAAAAAACATCAAGTCCCCAGGTTCACGCTCTTTTTCATCAATAATCTCAACAGCCTTGTACATGCCCTTGGAATTTGAAGGCAAGCGTACACCTGCACCAAAGTTTGCCACATAAGAAACAAATCCAGAACAGTCAAAACCAGTTTTAGGAGTTTTTCCTGCATATTTATATGGAGTTCCTTTTAGAGATATGGCAAGGTCAATAAATTCCTGTCGGTCGGAGGACACTTTTTTTACAGAATTTGCAAGGCATTTCTGTGTAACAAGTGAAACAAAGAGAGCCAGGAATAATGTAAGTACGATATTTCTTTTCATCTATTTAAAAATCGGCTTATTTATGTACTATCAACACAAGAAATTAGCCGAGATAAGCTCTCCTGCCCCACCGCTTCCTTAAATTAAGATATTGACAACTTTTGCATATTTATGCATAATTCTGTATAAAAAATATAATAGAGGGATTATTTTGAAGGAACGGCTTACCCGTCTGAAGATGGTACGGAGACTTATAAAAAACTACAGAATAGAAAGTCAGGAAGAACTTTTAGGCTATCTTCAAAAAGAAGGTTATGAAGTAACGCAGGCAACACTGTCACGAGACTTAAAGCTTTTAAAAGTCGGTAAAGTCAGCGACGGTCATTCAGGATATGTATATACCTTGCCAGATGAAGATGACAGACGTGAAAGTGAACATATCTACATTCAGGATTTTTTGCGCGGATATGTAAGCATAGAATTCAACGGCAACATTGTTGTGATCAAGACCTTTGGCGGTCATGCAGATGCAGTTTCCCAAGCTCTTGATGCCTTTAACATGGATGAAATAATCGGTACGATTGCAGGAGAAAACTGCATATTCATCTGTCTGCGCGAAGGTGTTACAGGGGAACAGTTCCTAAAAGCACTAAAGACACGCATACCAGAACTTGAAGACGAATAATAAACATTACAATAAATGCTTGTAAAAGATAAAAGCCTGTGCTTCGATGTGAAGTACAGGCTTTTTGTTTTGTATCGGGATGACACGCTTTACTTAGTATGAGCCGGAAGGAGCATAATAATAGTTGCCGTCCGCATTTATTCCAGCCAATACATGAGACTCAACTAGATAGCATTCCCATCCGCCTACCCAGCTGTTACTATTAGCATCTACACGCTGCCATATACGGGAACCGCCACCTTGTGAAGTTTTTGTTCCAAAAAACTTCTACATTATGTCCTGTTTTTACTTTTCAAATGCGATAATGTACATTACACATTTTGAACAGTGTACACTTTTCATTTTGAGTAGTGTACTCTACACATTTCGGATAGTGTACACTGTTCATTCCCGACAGAGTACACTTTTCACTTTGAGTAGTGTACTCTACACATTTCGGATACTGTACACTATTCACTTTGAGTAGTGTATTATACACTTTTTGAATAGTGTACATTATCGCTTTGCAGTTGTCTGTATAACACATACAGATACCGTAAGTTTCTTTAAAACTTGTCAATAGTAAAATATAATGATAAACTTATGTTAGTTTAGTGAATTATCATCAAAATTTTACTATAAGGCGGTAAAAATGCAGTTTTTAGAGCGTAATCTTAATGTAATGTCTGTTCTCAATGCAAAATCTCTATTTCTTTTTGGACCTCGACAGACAGGAAAATCATCATTCATAAAAAATCAGATTTTAAAAGAAGATGTCTCTCTATTTTGGACACTGCTTGATGGCCGTCTTAGAATGAGGATTTTGGCAGACCCTGGAATTTTACGGCAGGAAGTGGAACTGAAAAATCTGCACGATTGTATAATCGTAATAGATGAAATTCAAAAATGCCCAGACCTACTGGATGAAATTCATTTTCTGATTGAAGAACGAAACATAAAATTTCTTCTTACAGGCTCAAGTGCCCGAAAACTGAAAAATACAGGAGTAAATCTTTTGGGAGGAAGGGCAACAGAGCGACACTTTCATCCTTTTAACTTTGCAGAAATTGGCAATCATCAAAATTACAATCTTCCTTTCATTTTTGAACATGGTCTTCTTCCATCTATGTTTCTTTCTGAAAATCTAGATGAAGACCTTGCAGCTTACATAGACACATACCTTACAGAAGAAATTGCTGCTGAAGGAGCTGCAAGAAACATTCCTGCATTCGCACGATTTTTAACAACAGCAGCCCTCACTAATTCTCAGCTACTAAACTACACGAATATAGCAACGGATGCACAGGTTCCTGTACAGACTGTAAAGCAATGGTATGAGGTTCTTGAAAGCACCCTGCTTGGTTATCAAATTCCACCATATACAAAAACACAAAAAAGAAAAGCTATAACAACTTCAAAGTTCTACTTTTTTGATATTGCAATTGCGCGTTCTCTCAGAAATATTCCAGCTCCTGCAGAAGGAACTACAGAAGCAGGAGAATATTTTGAGCAACTTGTATGTATGGAACTAAAAACATGGATTGACTATACACGTCCAAGAAGCCGTCTGACTTTCTGGCGTTCAACTTCAAACAAGGAAGTCGATTTCTGTGTTGATGAAGAGCTTGCTATAGAAGTAAAACTTTCAATGAATATAACAGAAAAACATCTGAACGGGCTAAAAGCTCTTCGTGAAGAAAATATTTTTAAGAGATATATAGTAGTATGCCAAGAAGAACATCCACGACTGGTAGATGGAATAGAAATCCTGCCGTGGAAATATTTCTTTGCACAGTTGTGGGCGTAGAATTTTTATTTTGCAGTGCGAACTAACCTGAACATATACTCGGTAGGACCAAGTATAATTTCAAATTTTTCAGGTATGTCAGAACCACGATGATATACCATACCAGAACTTTCTCCCCGATTACAGTAATCACCACCACGTTGGACTCGATTTTCTTTATTTACAGTTCCTTCACCAGAAATATAAACATCTATCAAATCACCATGAACAGGACCTACAGGATTTGTAATGCCATCACTCTCAGAATAATATGTTTCACTATATAAATCCCAGCACCACTCTGGTCCCATACTCATATCATAAAGTCCAAGTGCATTAGGCTGTTTCTGACTCATTTTATATGGGATTTCTCTATTAACAACTTTCCTATAATCATTGCTTCCGCTGAATTTATACGAACTTTTATGTATTCCACCACGGGCTGCATATTCCCATTCAGCTTCGGTCGGCAGTCTGTAACCGTCAGCATCCCAGTCACATGTAATTTTACCTGGAATAGCAGAAGTCGTACTTGTCATATATCCATTATCAGTCTTATAAAGTTCAACAGAATATGTAACGGCATCCTTTGAGCCGTCCGCAGCATAACACGGAGTAAGACCTTCAAGAACACTCAGTCTGTTACAAAACGATATAGCCTCATACCATGATATTCCAAACGCAGGAATATCATCATACTCACTTTCAGAAGCAGGGTTATTATACCAGACATTATCGTAATTAAAAGGCCAATACCCAGTTACATCACCCCACAATGCAAGAGACACTTTTACATTGCTCATGTAAAAACTAGAAACAGTGACAGTATGCACAGGAGCATCTTTATCACGAGCATCCGTACTTCCCATCTGAAATGTTCCGCCCTTAACATAAATCATTCTATGTTTCTGTGCCGAAAGTGAAAACGTAACAGATATAAAAACAAAAAATACAGCAAACAATTTGTAGTATTTCAATCAAATTTCCTCTTTTCTTCTATTGTATCAATTCTAACACAAAAGTTTTTTTTCTACTATGAGATGAAAAATCAAACATCACTTAGCAAATTTTGCACACTGTGTCAAGAAATCGTCATATATAAGATTAAAATCTGTGTACTGTTTTGAATAAATTCGTACAAAGGGGTTCGTTTGATTTATACTTTTTCCTCTGTGAACCATTACGTTTCCTATTCCCATATAGGCATTATAATACCAATCAGCTGATATTTGATAAAAAACAGAATTTTTGTAAATTCCTCCTAAATAATAATTTCCAAAACAGTCCCCAACACTTCCTGTAATATTCGCAATTTCTTTTGCACGTTTTTTAAGAGCTAAGAATTCATTCCACATTGTTCTTTCATCTTCGTCTTCAGAAAACATAAGAAGCGTATATACAGAAATCGATCCTACCTGATCAGTATCTTCATAATAACGAATTCCTGCAAAAATATGAACATTAAGAAGCACTGCAAAAATCATAAGAAAGATTTTCTTTTTCATTTTTTTCCTCCAATAAATTTCTCTATATAATTTTCAATATTAAATTCTTTTAGTCGTAAATCCTTCTTTAGATACAAAATGTGAGCAGGGTGTCCATCTTTTGTTGTATCCAAGCAGAACCATTTAGGACTATATGAACCACAAGATTTTACAATATCTTCAGTTATATCCGTAAAGCATTTTACCAACCCTTTTATTTTCACTATATTTACACCACAAGAAAGCAGGATAGATGGCTCATTTACAAATCCACATACCTGTTTTATATGAAATCTTATTTTTTCTCTATTGAGTTGGTGTACAGCATCTTCAATACCATTTCTTTTCAATTCGTCAGGAGAAGGCGTTCGTAGAGGATAGAGATTGAGCATCAAAAAACCATCAAACTTCTCAAAATCCTTGTTATGGTTCATATACAAAAGTAGTTTTTCCATCGTAGGGTCAGGCATACTATTATCAGCAATACTAGGGTTCAGACCTATCACAACTAACGGATTTTTTGCATCTTTATTACCCGTCAGACAATATCTGTAGGTCTTTGGAGCCGGTATGTACGCTTCACCATCCATAGTGACAGTATTAGAATTCCATACAAAAGGCATGATTTCCTCCTCTCCTAAAAATTAATTACAATTTGAACATCACACACCATAATTTTTCAATCAAAAAGATTGAGTTATATATATTTTATACCTTAAAGATCTATAAATCAATTCTTTTTGATTGAAATTTAAATATAGTCCTTCTTTTTGATTATGTTAAGACAACAAGTATCGGTACATACTGTTTTTATGGCAGGTATTGATATAAGAAAGATTTTTGGTGAAAATGTAAAATATTATAGAAAAAAAGCTGGTCTCTCACAGGAACAGCTTGCTGAGAAACTGGAAATTTCACCTAATCATCTAAGTGTCATTGAAACAGGTGGTAAATTTGTCACATATAAGCTTCTTGAACGAATAGTAGAAAGTTTTAATGTTATGCCATCTGCTTTATTTTTCGTATCTGGCACAGCTTCATTTGACGATACAATTCAAAACAAAATAAATTCAATTATAAAAGAAGAACTTGAAGGTGTAACTACGGAAATCTCAAGAAGAATATCTAAGCTATAAAATTCCATACACTACTTTGGACATATAATTAAATTTCATGTAGAATATACACATGATTGACTCATTACCAATAACTCCATATCTTGACGACATTTGTAATACGTTAAAATCATCTCCAAGCAGGTTTCTTGTGCTTACGGCAGAAACTGGGGCAGGAAAATCCACAGCAGTTCCAACAGCACTATTACGACATTTTTCAGGCAAAATCGTAATGCTTGAACCGCGTAGAATTGCCGTACTTGCAACTGCAACAAGAGTCTCGGAACTTTTAGGAGAAGAAGCAGGAACCACGGCTGGATACATAATGCATCTGGAAAAGAAAGTCTCCTCAAAAACACGATTTACGGTAATCACAGAATCAATACTTACAAGAATGATTCAATCAGACCCATCCCTTGAAGGAATAGATGTAGTTGTTATAGATGAATTTCACGAGCGGAGCATACATGCAGATCTTGCGCTGGCACTTCTAAAAGAAGCAATGGTACTTCGCGACAATTTATATGTAATAGTAATGTCAGCAACAATAGACAGCACAACTACTGCAGCATATCTTGGAGGTAAAGACACCCCCGCTCCAATATTTACAGTTCCAGGAAAATTATTTCCCGTCAGCATAGAATACAAAGGCGGTTCATCTGTTGCAAACGCAGTAATTGATGAGCTTTATTCCAACAGAAAAGGAAGCATTCTTGCCTTTCTACCAGGCATTGCAGACATTCGCCGTACAGAGCAGGAAATAAAAGCAAAAGAACCAGATGCCTACATTCAAATTTTACACAGTTCCATAAGTTTTGCAGAACAGAAAAAAGTGCTTTCACCAGCAGAGCAAAATGGGAAACGCAGAATAATACTTTCTTCTGCCATTGCAGAAACTTCGCTTACAATACCAGACGTTACAGTTGTAATAGATTCAGGATTAAGCCGTATAAACCGAATGAATGTAGAGTGTGGCATGGAAACGCTAGTAACAGAAACAGAAAGTCAGTTTTCTGCAAAGCAAAGAATGGGACGTGCAGGACGCACACAGGCAGGTCATTGCATTCGGTTGTGGAAAGAACATGAAGTTCTGCCAGAACGCACACCGCCAGAAATTCTTCGTACAGACATTACACCACTTGTATTGGAATGTGCTCAGTGGGGCATTACAGACAGATTTGCTTTGGACTGGCTTGACACTCCGCCACAAAATGCATGGAACAGTTCTGTTGCATTACTGGAACAACTGGGATGCCTTAAAGAAAACAAGATTACACAAAAAGGAAGCGAGATCTTAACCCTCCCATTGCATCCACGTCTTGCATGTACAGCACTTGCAGATGATGGCAGTAACAATGCTTTGCAGATTGTGCTTAACTATTCAAACTACAGAACATCTTCACAAAACATTCAAAAGCGTTTCTTGGATAATCTAAAAGAGCGATTAAAAAAATGTCATTCATATCCAATAGACAACCCTCTATTCGCAGGATTTCCAGACCGCATTGCAAAGAATGTACGCTCCGCAGATAATTTGCAAATTGCCACTTATCAGTTTCCATCTGGCAGAATGGCACAGCTTCCTAAAACAGAACAACCGCCATATCCACAGTGGATTCTTGCACCAGAAGCCGATGCAGGAGAAAGAACAGGGCGCATTTATTTATGGGAAGAGCTTTCAGAAAAGCAAGTACAAAAATTTCTTAATGAGCATTCTCATACGGAAACCGTAACAGAGTTTGCAGATAATTCTTTAAAGATAAAAAAAACGCAATACACACTGTACGGAAAAATCATTCTTTCAGAAAAGAAAGTTCCTGCAACACAGGAAGATTTTTCACAGGCAGTATGTACTGCGGTAAAAACAAAAGGCATTCAATGGCTGCCCCTTTCAGGCAAAGCAAAATGTTTTTGCTGCGTACTGAATTTTACATACAATATTCCAAGAAAGAAATTCCCCTGCCTCTTGCAGAATATCTAAAATTGAATACAGAAGAATGGCTTGTACCGTTTATTACATCAAATACAATTTCAGAAGAAAATGTTTTTCAGGCAATGCATTATTTTCTTGAAGGAAGTGCTGTTGACGAAAATGTTCCAGAGCGGCTTAAGTTGCCAAACGGAAAAAGTTTTAAGATGACTTATGAAAAAAATGAAGAGACAGGCATAATAACACCAGTACTTGAAGTAATCATTCAGCAGATATTCGGATGCATGGAAACTCCAAAAATTATGGGCGTTCCAGTACTTTTAAAGCTTCTGTCCCCTGCTCGCAGACCGCTCCAGATTACAGACAATCTTGCAGGCTTCTGGAACGGAACTTGGACAGAAATATGCAAAGAGATGCGTGGGCGCTATCCAAAGCACAACTGGGATTACAGAGTGTGCAGTGAATAACACTCACGCAATATATGGCGTAGAGGTTTCCAAATCTTTCCAGATAAAACCATCTTCGTAAATCATGTAAGAATGGCAGCTCTGTTCCTTTGGAATAGAAACAGAGCCTGGATTCATATATATAAAACGTTCATGCCTTACATGCCGTGGCACGTGAGTATGACCGCAGAGCAAAATGCATCCATCTGCCATGGGCAGTGGATTTTCTTCATTAAAATGATGTCCGTGTGTTGCATATACGATATGTTCACCCATTTCAATAACTGCATAATCTGCCATAATCGGAAAAGTCAGAACCATCTGGTCTACTTCCGTGTCGCAGTTGCCCCGTACACACACAAGACGTTCTTTTAATGAATTTAACATTTCAATTACACGCTTCGGATTATACTCTTCTGGTAAATCGTTGCGAGGTCCGTGGTAAAGCAAGTCTCCAAGCAAAAGAAGGCGATCAGCTTTTTCTGCCCGAAACACATCAATCATCCTGCGACAGTATTTTGCCGAGCCGTGAATATCAGATGCAATCATC